>CAZYRP010000064.1:0-25228 GCA_964649465.1 uncultured Granulosicoccaceae bacterium
TTGTGGTTGTTGAAGATGTTGCAGATACAACAGAAACTTCAGAAGTCGTGGTAGCGGAAGAGACTGCGGAAACAGCAGATACCTCAGAGAACGCTGATAACACCGAAGATGAAGCCGACACAGATGCGCTTACAGTAGCACCACCGCAGGGCTTGCTCGCCACTGCGCAACCAACTTTCAGCTGGCCGGCAGTCGCGAATGCAGAAGAGTACAAAATTATTGTTAAGGACGCAGGTGGCAGCGGCTATGAGCGTGCAATCGATCCATTGGCTGCAAATTGCCAGACAGGTGAAGGCACCTGTAGTGCTTCGACCAACCTTGCCTATTACGACAACGATCTGACATGGCGTGTTGAGTCCACTGTTAATGGTGTAGCCGGACCGGTTTCGGATTCTTATTCTATTACTACGCCGCTGTCAGAGAATATGCAGCCGATTAAATCCAGCGATGGTGGCTGTGAGGCCTGGGCGGCTGTAGCCTATGGCAAGTATGTTGTGTTGAACAACAGCTGGAATTCCCGTTCGATCAACGACCCGAACTGGTCTCAGATTATTAACGTCACCGAAAACGCCAATGGAACTATTTCACCAGCATGGGCCTATGACTGGCGCGGTCAGTTTGATGGTGATGAAATCGCAGTTAAAGCTTATCCTGAAATACTCTACGGCCCAAAGCTCGGCACCCACGTCTCAGGTACCAAAGAAGAAACCGGCCTGCCGGAAAAGGTCAGTCAGCTGCCCGAGTTTGTAGTGAGTTATGACTACAGTGAAACGGGGAACGCCGAACGCAACGTGGCACTGGAATCTTTCTTCCACGATTCCGATGACATTCGTGGCCCCTGCGATGATGATGACAATCGTGTCTATGAAATGATGATCTGGGTGAACAATCCGTCAATCAGAACACCTGGTCAGTTGGCACTCACCGGCGTCATGGTCGACAACCAGCTCTGGAACGTATACATCAAGCCAGACAGCAATAAACACTATATTGCATTTACTGCGCAAAATCCTACAACCAGTGGCACGCTGAACTGGAATCGCTTCGTTGAGTGGACTCGCGACTGGACAGCTGCCAATGCAGAGGAGCGTCGAATCGATGTACTCGATCCAAACTTTTATATGGGTGCTATCGAGATGGGAACTGAGATGTGGTGGGGTGAAGGGACATTTACCCTTAACCGGTTTGAAGTTACTTTTTAATTGAACAGGGAGCTTTTTACCGCATCGCTGATGCTGTGATCCGGTTAGGTTGCACTCTGAACTCAATCAATCGGCACGTCTCTCTGCTTTTTATTGCTGTGGCCCCATTGGCCACAGCAATTTAAATGACCCGAGCAGATCAGAAGTGCTCGTGGTTCTAGATTAAATCCACAACCAGAATATATGCGTCGCTGTTATCAAGGTAGCTTGGCAAATCTTCCATGCCAGTCTCGAAAACCAGTTGCAGCCTGTCTCCGATTTTTCTGCCAAGTAGTGACTTGGACAAATACTCCGGGAAACCCTCGGTAGCACCAGCGCGAACAGTAATTGGATCGTTGAAAGAATCAGTGGTCTCGACTAATTCACCGGTTGTCCAGCTGTACATAGAATACTTCACTACAACCGGGTCACCAAAACCGATAGTGCTGCCCGCACCTGCAGACAAAGTGCGTCTTGCCGAAAAAGTTGGCAGCGGGCCCGTTGGAACAGTTACGTTTATTTCACCGTTAGCTTCAGCTACAGCAGGAAAGCTAAAATCGGTCGCCAGGAGTGAATTGTTTACTTCAGGGCCGCTGTTTGCTGAAGGATTGGTATCACTGCCTGATGTACCCGAGCTGCCACCGCAAGCACTAAGTGCCAACAGGAGACCTGCGACCAACACTCGCGAGCATGCTGTGTTTAATTTTATATTCATTTTAAAAGCCTAATTAGATTTGTTAGTTAACAGACGGGTCTAGTTGACCCGTCGCGTAGATAGTCTTTTCAGCTATTTACTTACTCAGGACCGCCAGGGGTGCCATTGGCAGCCAGACGTCTTCCATCAGAATAGATAGACCGTTGGCTTTCGTTGCACGTGCCATAAACTTATAGTGAGTAACTGCGAGTGCCACTATCTGGTGATGATCAAGCGTAGATAGCTCTCCTTCATCAACAATGGTATCGCTGTTGCGATCATTCCAGATCGCGAGCTCTGACAGTTCGCTGCCGGTCAGTTGGCCGTCTTTGCTGACATCAAGTGTTGCAAGTTCTGCAAAACCGTCTGCATAGACTCCCGGGATGTTACCGAACAAGTGCTTGCCGGAAATTTGACCTGCAGCATCGGCGGTTACCAGAATACCGGCACTTGGGGCAAACCACTCACTGAGGGGCTCTTTGATACCGTCGCCATCAAGATCAACCTGATAACTACCAGTTAGTCTTGCTATGCGACCGTTGTTCTCAAGATCGAGTGCGATAGGTGAGATGTTGTTGCGAACACACTCTGTCAGGCTTGATTCGACGTTGTTCTCTACCGCTGCAATGAAGTAGATAGACGTTTGATCAAAACCGTAGTTGGTACCGTTCCACTCAGTTTCATAAGTACCAATGTATGGGCTCTCATTCTCGTTGGCATCAGAACCAATAAGATTTCTATGTGTGAAATCAGTAGAGTCGACGGTAAACACGAGATCCCGATTACGATCGTAGAGGTTATAAAATGGTGCGAAACCATCCGCTTGCGGATGAAATACGTCAACACCGCCATTGTGTTCCTGACCGCGAGTTTCAATACGGCAAACGGGTGCTTCAGGTGCCGCTGGCGGTGGTGGTGGAATAACCTCTAATAGTTCGAGCTGTACCGTGGCTGTATCATAAGAACCACAGGTGCCGCGTAAGCCATACTCGATGGAGTAAACGCCAAATGCGGTTGTATTGCTAACAACAAACCGCTGTTGGTCTGCATCGTAGCTTACGATACCCGGCACGTTGTGACCAAGGAGATCCACTGTATGAACTCCATCACACGGTGCATCGTTTGCTAGAAAATCAATGGTAAAATCGAAACCGACGTCAAAACGAACCGAATCGTCACGAGCTATTGTTGGATCAAGCGCTACTGGTAACTTAATAAAACCGCCGTTGAGGTTTTGCAGCGTGCATGCAGAATTGGCTGCAGTATTTCTATCAGCTGGCAGGTTAAATGACGCTGTATTACCTGCGGGGCCGATAGAACTGGTTCCAAGTAGTGGCTGGCCTGAAGCTAGAGTTGTTTCATAACCATCGGGAGTGTCGAACATTACCCGGTAGCTGTCATTGACCAAACTGTCGAAAACATAGTTTCCGTAATCATCAGTATGAATCATGTTAACCATTGCGTTGGCAGAATTGAACAGCTTTACTTTGATGTTGGCGAGAGTCGAGTCACCTCCATCAAACACGCCGTTTTCATTTACATCAGCCCAGGCTACACCGCAAATAGCGTTGTCTGCTGGAGGTACAACCGGTGGTACCGGTACAAATGCGGCGTCAATATTGACAACATCTGGCGTCGCTTCTGTTAGGCAAATTTCTCCGGTTACACCATCAGTATTTGCATCATTGTCGCCACCCGGCATGCCTATTTCCACGGTTGCATCTGCTGCACCAAAGCTAACGGTGTAACACGCATCGATATCAAGGCCACCCAGATAGTATCTGCCTCGGGCGTTGGTGCTTGTTTGTCGGATCACTTCGCCGTTTGTGGTCAGTGAAATGTGGGTTCCGGCAATGACAGTTTCATTGTTATCAAATATCGAATCGTCGTTGTCATCAAACCAGGTAAGTCCACTAATAGAACCTTTGGTAGGTTCTGGCTCTGGTGTAGAGTCAATCAGAACGCAATCCTGAAATCCGGATCCTGTTTCACCGTAGATTCCAATGGCTGCATGCGCCGTGTTAGGAGGCGATGCAAGTGTCACAGAGTAAGCGCCGGATACATGCTCGGTAACCTCTGTGCTTCTGGTTGCTAATTCGTTGAAATCGGCATCGAGAAATGCAAGTGTAATACTCGCGAATTTTGCAACTGTAACACCACAACTCATGCTGTAAGTGACACCAGGTACTGCTGGTGTGGTGCGAAATGCGCAGCTGCCGGCGTTTAATTGTGTTACATCGATTGCCACAGAATCAGAATCACAAATCTGCCATGGCGTAGTTAGATTGGACGAAGTAATCAGGTCATCGGACACCAGATCCTCAGGACCTGTCGCGATTGAAGGTGATGCCATCAGGAGGCTAAGCAGCGCTCCGGGTATCATCCGCGTGTAGAATTTATGCATTGCTTTTCCTACAAAGTAAAAATGGATATTGCAGTCCCCAACAGATTAAGGGTTGCAATTAAACGTGCCTGCTATCAATTTTTTCGGCTAGTGAAAAAAATTATTTACCTGATAGTTTTAGAGACACATTGATTGACATTTTTACTTCAAGAAAGTGTTCAGCTAATCGAAGTCTATTCAGAAGTGACCAATTTTATTGAATTGGTAGTCAAAAAAATAATTATTGATTAGGTGTTGCTATGCTTCGCATCGAAACATCGTGAATAAAGTTATAGATAGCTTGAGGTAATTTGATGTTTACCGTAGTAGTGCTGGGTTGCTGTGACTCGTTTCGACAAACGGATGGCGTACCCTCGGGTAAAACTGGATTATAATCGGCGTCTCACTGCATGCAGTAGTGTGAGCGCTATAAAAAAAACTGGATCGAAACGACCTGACGCAACACTATCGATTTGCCAGTTGAAACTTATTTTCGAAGTGTGAATTGAATCGCTAACCTCAACTACTGAAGTATAGTTTCCGGCCCTAATAGTCTTGCCAGACATTACTCCCGAGGCATTGATACTTATTCCATCCGGTAGGCCTTCCGCTCTGAATGTTATGTTTTCTCCATCCGGATCATTAGCAATAATTTTTAACTCTACAATCTCTGCAATTTGATTACGTTGATCTTTCGGGACCAAAATATCTGGTGGTGAATTGTCTACAACGCCATTGTGTCCCGGGCTGATGGAAGAGAAATTACTTGCCTGCATTAAAAAACCATCCCAGTGAGAGTGCATCTGGAATCTGTCTTCGTTGCGAGGCACGTGATGAAAAGAGATTCGATGCCATACGACGATATCTTTATCCAACAATGATTCGTTATTTACAAACTGCAAAATATCCTCGCCGCACTCCGGGTTGAATTTTTTGTTTTCGCTAATATAGCGTTCGCAGTCATTTTGTGTGGTAACGAAAAAATCGAACTCTGTGAATGGCTCGGTCTCTGTCTGCACCAATCTGTGGCCGTAATTCAAAGGCTCGATCACATAGCCCTGTGACTGAGTGATGTCTTCACCACCATTGCTGATGTACCAGGTCAGGAGGTTCTGTGGATCAATTTTTCTTGCAGACTCTGTATTGAGGCGCTCGACATTGCGCAAGCGTCTGCCTTGTTCATCGGCGACATAGGTTACCTCGCTCACTATGTCGTCTGTGGCGTCGTCGCCGATATCAAAATCAATTCGCCAGTAATAATTATGTGTGTGAGACAGCCAGGATTTATTTTGAACGCCCCCGAGTGCACGGCCAAAAGGGGAGCTTTCATCGTCTGAACTGCGCTGTAGTGCGCCAGCTGCGCCAATTGATGGTGCGATCGAACCGTCGTCGTAAAACTTCCAGGTAACCAGATAGGCGTAAGCACCCACCTGAGAAATTGAAAACAGTGTCAGTGCCTCTGCACGCCGGGACGTATCATTGGTATGGTAGGCAGAGTCGCCAGAGGCAATTCTTTTACACAGACCAGCCCTGTCATCAATGTTGACTAATTCGCCATCCGGACAATCAGTTTCAACCAGTGTGCTCACGTGACCGCCACCGATCCCGAATTGAGTTACATCGTTGTAGGTGACCACGTTATCGTCATAGGCAACATGTAACTGCGCAAGGCGTATGCTGCTGATTACCCTGATTGGGTTTAATCCGGCACTGCGATAATGTATGTCACTCAGAACAATATTTTCCCGCAGTTTTGACTCCCAACACATGTCCCAACCTGCGCCGTTCGCAAAGTCGACAGATATTGCATTTTCGATCGGGCAGGACAAAGGTGTCGTTGCGGCGTTGGAGCTGCCAGCTATCGACAGTAAGACCATCATTGCCATCAGTACTTGTGCAAAGGCATAGCTGAGTGTTCGGGTTAGATGGTAATTCGAACAAACGTTAACCGACTCAGTGCGTTTCAGAGCGTCGGTCATCGATTGGCTCGTTCGTCGATAATTACAGATTCAGGACTAAACGTTGAGTGTGAAGACCAGTCAAACGGTATCAGTGCGAAACTCAGCTCTGTAGCTGATATTGCCGGGTGGTCCTCCCGGTTCGGTGTAAAGTGACGGCTTACCGAGTACCAGATTACCGCGTCATCAAGCGGCTCGTTACCTGCGAAAATATTTGGATTTTCCGGGCAATCAGGGCGAATTAAATTGTTGGAAGAAGACAGCTTTTCACAAGCGTGTCGGTTGGTAACCATGAAATCATATTGCGTCCATTCGTGGTTGCGGCTGACAAAACGGTGACCGGTACTTTGTGGATCAAGATAATATCCAACGTTGCCGCTCACCACACCGCTGGCATTGACGGATTGTACGATATCGCTGATACGCCAGCCACGAAACCTCTCGGACTCAACCGTTCGCATGGACTCGGAGTCTAAGTTAAGCGTTTTTCTACTGCGAGTTGGCTCCGATGAATCTGATAACGGGAATTCGAACTCGTCTACCTGATCATTGTCGGGCGTCCCATTCAGGTTGAAATCAAGCCGCCAGTTGACTAGCAATGTGGCGCTTGATGCGTAGAGACTGGAGTCATTTACTGAAACACCAAACTTCGCGTCATTGGTATACTGACCAATATGCCCGGAGAATGTAACGGTCGGTCTAATTTCGCCGTCCTCGCTGAAGCGCCAGAGTTGTTGAAATTGATGTGTGCCGATACGCGACCAGGCATGTAATGTCATTTCATAACGTGGTTTTGATTCGCTGCGCCGTACCTTGGTTAGAGGGTTAAGGTAATGAACCCTTTGGCAGATTTGCTTACCGTCAAAACCCGCCAGTAACTGACTGCTCTCGCATTGGTTAGTGTCCGGGAGCAGGGTATCTGGCCTGCCCAAACCGTACTCGCTCAGTAACTGGCTTTCCTGCGTGTCTTCATCGTACTTAAACAGGATTTGGCCTATGGAAGCGGCATCCAGTACCTGGCGTGCAGGCTCTGCAGGTGCTCCGTAGAAAACACGGCTTAAAACCAAACCTGCATCTGGATCTACATGCCAACACAGTGTCCATGTTGCACCACTGTCAAATTGATACTGCAGAGGATTTGCTTCGGTTTCGTGTAATTGTGGAGTGGTCAGGTCGTCCTGGTTTTTAACAGCATCACAATTTGCAGCTAACCCGACGCACGGCAATGCAAGAAAAAACACCAGCGTAAGCAGCAGTTTTTTCATCGAACCATGTCAAGATAAATTTGACCACTCATTAAGTCGATAACTGGCTCAATTGAAAAGCTATGGTTGTCCTCAGAGAATACGGAAATCAAAGCGCAACGTTGCCGGGCGCAAAGCTCAGACTGTCCGGATGCATTGCGGTTCGGCACCCATATAGAAACTCTGGTTTGCAGTCTGTTGGTCAGCGGGGAGTTTATTGTGTTGATTGGTGTCGCTGTAAGTGATTCGTATTCTCTTTGAATGCGCTCTCTAAACTCGGCGTTATCCCAGATAAGCGTTTTACTGTATTCAATCTCCGGTTCTGAAAGTGGCAGGTGTGCGCTGGTAATTTCCTGTGTGGAAACCACTCGATTGTTCGCTACATCAAACAGGTTTAACTCTGCGACACCACGTTTGTAGTTAAAAATGAAGATTTCAGCAATTCGAGCATCTTGATTGGTTTGCTGTTTTTGTTCTTTCAGTTCTACTAAAAGTACCTGGATCCCCAGCGGGTGCTGTGGGTCTCCCGCACTGATGGAGCGTGTTTGTGTTCGGTTGTCGCTATCGATTGGCGAATTAAAGTTATCGCTGGTCGTCAGAGCTATTCGTGACATCACCGCCGTGGCGGCACTCTGTATCTCTTGTGCGTCTAATGGTGTCTGCCACGCGGCATGCAACTGCGATGTTAGAGCTGCGCAGTAGATAAAAGCCGTCATATACAGTGCACCTTGCAATAAGTGCCGCGAAGTCGGAATTCTGATAGGCGTGGCTGGATTCATTAGGCTATAGCAGGTAAGGAATTCGCCGCACGCAGCCTGGATAGTGGGAGGGCGGGCTGGAGTTCTGTTCAACGGTTGCAAGGAGTTAACCGGTTTGTGCAATTAATATGCACGATGCTGTGCGCTGGCACAGGTCAATCTGTAGCTACTGGTGGGCTGTTTTGTTATCTGGCGTTCATCAATACCTGAATCGGTAATTTTATTTTTTAATACGCAATCCAGGCTGGCTTTATCTCAGAAACGTCGGAAAATTGGCTCTTTGTTTCTTTGCAGGATATGCCTGCAAATTAACTGCAGGGCCTCGCAATGATGACGACAATCGTATGTGTAAAATAATCTGGGCGAGTAACAGAGCAATCAGAATGTCGTATCGATTTTATTTAACTGTTCCTGCTCACCAGACTGGTTAAATCGTCGATGGTATAGAGCGATTTACCGGATGAGCCTTTGGTGTTTTTTTCAGCTTTTTTAATGAGCTCCAGCCACAAGTGATTCAGCGGCGCTGAGCGGCCGTGTTTTTTTGCTCTGCGGACAACCTCACCACACATTGATTCTATTTCAGTGCGGCTACCACGGCTGATGTCCTGAAACATCGATGATCGGTTTTTGGCAGATAGTTTGGCAACGTCTGTAGCCAGTTCTTTTAGGTTGGTTGTTGTGTCCTTCGGCAATGCGCCCTCTGCCACCGCAATTTCCAGCGTTTCCAGAGTGGTTGCCTGGCTCAGGGACCTGGCGACTTCGTTGTCTGCTAAAAAACCGTTGCATTCTCCCAGTAGTGCCGTCAATGGATTGATGGCAGTGTTTATGGCCAGCTTGCGCCAAAGCGCCTCATTGATTGAACCGATGTTTGCGTCTGACGGAGTTTGAGTTGGTATTTTCGCACTAACGAATAGCTTGTATAAATCGTGCAATTGTTCAGAGTCATCGAGAAAGGTAACGCCATCTCCGTTGTGTTCAACAACTGCCGGACCAATAATATTTCCTCCCTGCGTTGTTACACCTGCGCTGACAAAGTGATTGGGCAATGCGCTTTTAATCAATTCAATGTTACCCAGCCCGTTTTGCAATGTCAGTACAACGGTATTTGTTTGAGTAACAGCTTTTATGCGCTCGATAACAGCGGGTGTTTGATGGCTTTTTACCAGAACAATAATGAAGTCCGCGTTGAATGAAGCGGGTAAGTGCGGATAACACGCGGCCTGCGCGGTCACTGCGTTAACGGTGCCATCAATATCATGAACCGTTATGCCATTTTTATTAATTGCATCTATCTGAGTCTGCCATGTACCGACTATAAGAACGTTGGAAACTTTGATCAGGCGCGCTGCGAAAATGCAAGCCATTGATCCTGTGCCAATGATGGCAATCGATTTCTCTTCACTTCGGTTGGTCATAATTTATTTCTGAAATTTGAAATTCACAAGTTGTTCCGGCTTGCTCGCAATGCTGGTCTGGCGCAATCGAGGTAGCCTCATACTTCCAACTGTGCGCGGAGCGTCACTTAGCCGGTCGGAGAGCATAGCGGTAATCGGAGTAAACCGCAGGTGTTAGCACTTGCTCTGGAACAGCGGTTTCCGAGATCTGTTTAATCGATATGGCGTCAAAATACTGATGATCTAGTGTCGCATTATTGCAACACAAAGGATCAGGAACCTACAGCCGTTCATGCGGTCACAGCCTGTTAGACTTAGTCAATACCGTCTAGTAAACATCCAAAGTAATGTCAGCTGATGCTCACTCGCTGACCACACAAACACATCTACAGGGGCTCAAATGAAAAACCTTAATCGACGACAATTTATTGCATCTGCCGCCGGTGTATCAGCGCTCGGCTTAACAGGATCTCTGTCTTTTCTACCCTCTGCGATGGCAGCAGACGTGAGGTCAAAAGGCTATTACAGTTATAAAGTCGGTGACGATATCGAGATTATCTCGTTGTACGACGGTATTTGGCAAAAACCCCATGATGAAAACTTTATTCCCGGTGTTTCTATTGACGAAACACGTGCAGCTCTGAAAAAGGCTGGTCTCAATGACGAGTTCGTCCCGATTGAATTTGCTTTTACGGTAGTAAAATCTGGTGGTAAGACCATTCTTATCGATGCTGGTACGGGCGGCCAGCTGGCACCAACGGCAGGGCTGGCCACTGCGGGCATGAAAGCGGCAGGTATTTCGCCTGGCGATATCGACACTGTTCTGATTTCGCACTTTCATCCGGATCATATTTTCGGGCTGATGGAAAAAGAAACCAACGCGCAGATTTACCCGGACGCAGAAATCCTGGTGGGTGAAACCGAGTATAACTTCTGGACGGAACCGGGCTTAATTGAAAAACTTCCTGAAGGTCGCCGGGGTCTGGCACAGCGTATTCAGGCGACCTTCCCGGAGTGGAAAAACGTCAATCGATATCAGGGTGGGCAGGAAGTCGCTCCTGGTATTACCTCCATGGATACCTTTGGCCATACGGCAGGACACACAGCATTTATTGTTAGCAGTGGCGATGACCAAACTATGCTGCTGGGTGACTTAATGAATCTGCCTGCGCTATTCCTTAGCAACCTGGACTGGCAGTTTGCTTTCGACTCTGACAAAGACATGGCAACTGCAACCCGCAAGGCCGTAGTTGCTCAGGCAGTAGCTGACAATATCAATATTGCTGGTTATCACTTCGGCTTTCCTAATTCTGGAAAAATTGAGAAAGACGGCAACGGCTATGTGTTTAATCCGGTAACCGGGTAAAAAGTATAACGTTGTGCTCGGGTTGCGGCATTAGTCGCAGCCTGATTCCCCGCGCACAACTCAACCAGTTCGGTAGACAGTTAATCGGAATTAGAAGTACATTTGCGTTAGAGCGTGTACATCCATTAAGTGTCTCGGAATTAGTGATTCAGCTTTATACGTATGACCATATAAAGCACTTATAGCTAACATGTAACTGAGCTCTTTTGTATGGATTCAGGCAGACCGGTGACGTTGGCATCTTTCCTTAAATACACCAATTGCCTTTGCGCTACCCTGTAAGTTAAATGTTGACACTTTTTCTGCCTCTGATGAAAAGGGCCGATAAGTAACGGTAATTTTATTGGCCGAGCGCAGAATTCCCATCAATTCATGAGGTTTGGTTGTAATTGCCGTATGGTAGCTCTCAGATAGCTGCCATTCTCCATTCAGTTTCTGATTACCATCCGAAGTAAGAGTTAGTCTGGTAATGTCAGTGCCCAATATTTCGTTTGCAGAAAAACTAACTGAGTAATTAGTTTGCTGACAACTGAGTATAATGCCCGGTCGATAAAATCCATCGGAAGTGCTTTGGAACTCAACCGCACTCAAAGAAGCACTGATTTTATGGTTGTGCATGCTTTGATTCCAAATAGGTTGTCGTTGATCTATTATGGGTAGTGTGTTCGGCGCAACGTTGGAAGTGCCATTACCAGAGGCAGCATTGCTTTCTGAATTTATCGCAGTAAATAAATCGTCAGACTGCACTGCACGGCGAATATCGGGTGCCATTATCATCCCGCTTGCAGCGACACATACCAGCAAAAAACCATACGTTCCCAGTCTGCCAACAAGTTTTCGCCGACGAACTTTGGTTAAGACCTTGTGGTAATCCTTGTCAGCCGACTCGCGTCGAACAATCTTGGCGGATACATTTCCGATATAAGTAGAACGCTGGAAGTTTTTTACCAAAAGCCGATTATGTCTATCCACAAGGGCTAAGCCGAATATTACAGATATTGCGGCGGAAGCTCCAAGAATGTATAGCGCATGTTCGATCGAAACATAAAGCGCGCATGCGGTTGGAATTACGAGTGCAATCGCCAGTACAGGGTTTAATTGAAGTAGCCCGAATGGTCCGAGTGCTATGCAGAGTAAACACTGTTTGTATGGTGATATTCGCACGATCATCCCCTCGTTGCGAGATCAAACACGGGTTGTACAATCGAGTGGGTGTAACGGCAATAAATATAGGTTCTTTACCTCTGCCTGTGAAATAACTGTCAATAAGTGAACTGAGTCCGATGTGAGGTGATGAATTAGGCGCTCACTGTGTAGCACGAAAGGAAAGGTGTGAAAGAGGTTGTGCCCGGGTAGGGTAGTTTTGCTCCGTTGCCATAGCTGTGTGTGAGGGTTTAGTTAAAAAGTTTAACTATTTTGTAAAAAGGCCGTTAACCGCAACTCAATTTTGAAGTACACGTAATGGAGTTGTAGGAAATGTCTAAAAAGATAGTTGGTCAGTCGGCGCGAACGGCACTTATCTGTTTTTTATTTTGTAGTGGCAGTTTGCTGGGCTGCGCTTCTACTGTAGTCACGAAAGTAGATCAATCAGATAGAGATACTTCTGGTGCTTTTGACGGCGTGTGGAACGCTAAAATAGTTGATACCACCACTAATCAACCGCTAGGAGGCAACTGGAAAGTGTCATGTACAGACAGAACCGGTGAAGATCTGGGTAATTTTTTAGTTTCCAATGGTGAAGCCACGATCGTCAAAGATGTACCTGGTACGTACGTTAGTTCATCCGGTAGATTCCGTTTCTCGATGCCCATAGCTGAGGTCGCAGCAGCTAGCGGGACGTCAGATTCGAGTATCACGAATGGGAAATCTACCTACATTTTGTACGGTTCACTGGAGACCGGGAAGGGTACATCGCTGGTTGGCATCGCTCAATTCGGAAATAATGGTTGTCGCTCAAAAGTTGCATTCAAGAAGATAAGATAGAAGTGGCGGGGATAGGTACATTTTTATTTCGGGAATGCACCTGGTCCCTGATCTCTTTCTGTTTGTCTGCTGATTTACCAGCGACATTTTATCTTTTTCCGGTTCTTGGGCCAGGGCTTTCCGCCAAATGATAAGGCTGAATGTGTTAGTGTCCATTGCTCTGGATCTCTTATAACTTATTGAATTCCAGCTCACGGGCCGATTAAACAGGACGCGTTTCTTGGCGCAGTTGTATTAATGAATACTAAACAATGGCCTGCGAGGCCGTTTTTATTTGCATTGATTGGAGCCTTGAGCGCTCTTGCAATTCACCTGCTGACAGAAAAAGTAAAGCCGGTTGATAGTTATTTCGATCTTCGAGTCTCCCTCGCTGCTGCTATCACAGCATTTAGCGCTGTATTTGGTGTTACCACTAATCGATATACCCTGCTCAGGTGTTTTTTATATGGTCTGATAGTCGCACTGGTGATCGGCGGTATTTGTTATTGGCGCTTGTTTATCCAGTGGCCTGATGCTTTTAGCTTTGTTGCGCTGGCTTTAACGGTCTTTGTTATAACACCGTTTTTCCAGTCTTCACTCCATAGTACTTTTAATGATTACACGGCCTTGCACCATCATGCCTGGGGCAACTTATTGGTTGGGGGGTTAGGTATTCTTTTCATGGGGCTGAGTTTTGCGCTGGCTCATCTACTAGCCTCACTGTTTTCATTAGTAGGTATTGATCTACTTAAATCTTTGTTGCGTAAAGATCTCGTTGTATGGCTTCTCTGTGGTACAGCGCTCGGCGCTTCGGTGGGTGTTTTAAGAGAGCACGATGCCATCGTCTCATCGACCCAGAGTGTGGTGCAAAGTGTATTCTCGATATTTGTGACTCCACTGGCCCTGGGGTTAGCGGGTTTTATAGCGGTACTCCCTTTTACTGGCTTAACACCTTTGTGGGATTCAACGCGCAATACAACAGCTACGTTGTTTGCCTGCGCAGCATTTGCTCTAATTGTAGTCAACGCGGTTGTCAAAGAGGACGCTGCAGGGCAAAGCAAGAATCGAATTGTTCTTATTGCGGCACGGGTTCTCGCCTTAACAATTGCACCATTGGCAGCAGTCGCAGTTGTAGCAATAAAACTTCGCATTGAACAATATGGCTGGACGCCGGACAGGCTATGGGCCGTCGTCATATGCGGGTTGCTTTTAATCTACAGTTTATTTTATGTAATTGCGGCCCTGTTAAAAGCGTTTCCTGATTTTATACGTAAAGCGAACTTGTACCTGGCTTTACTGGTATGTGCTTTGGCGCTGGTACTTGCCACTCCCTTGCTTGATTTTGGTGCGGTATCAGCAAAGGATCAACTCAATCGATATTCTGAAGGTGTGATTAGTGAAGAAAAGCTGGATCTCACTGCGATGGCGTATGACTTTGGACCGGTCGGCCGGGAGGTACTAGAATCGTTAAAAAGTAATGCATCATCAGATCTTTCGGCACGTATAGATGGTGTGTTAGGTACCGAGCGTCGATGGGAGTCTGTTAATTTAGAACGCGAAAGAGACATTAACAATCTAACCGACAAACTAGTAATAAATCCGCCGTCATGGTCAGTACCAGCCGAACTTTTGAGAGCTATGGGTCAGCATATTTGTAAAGGCGATGGTTATTGTCACCTATATGCATCCGGGAGTAACTCACAAGCCCTTGTGCTCGATCAGTGGTGTTTTCGCAGTTCGAAGTGTCGGCCAAGGGTTACAGTATATCGCCTTCATAATGACAGATGGCAGCTCGAAAATAGTGGCCATGTTAATGTTTTCGTGGATAAAGATGCGGTTACAGATGAGGAATATCTACATCAATTAGACCTCGCTGCCGGGGCCGGTAAGTTGGAACTTAGACCTGTTCAACGTATGCAGTTGTTTATTGATGACGAGCCGTTTGGTCAGGTTATTGAGTAGATCGCTGTCTACCTGTTAGTGTTAACTTTGGAAAGTAGCTATACATTACGTGTGGGACAACAATGCATTTATTTTTTGTAGACTACACGGCCGCAAGTGTTGATATAGAAACAGGTGCAGACACTGATATAAGCAGTGACGACATTGAGAACAGTATGGTTGCGAGCGAAAGCAATATCGCTGGCACTGCGGATAGCAGTAGCGGAGGGGGTGCCTTTGCTTCTGCACTTCTTTGCTATTCATGGTGTTTCGAAAATCAATAGTGCGTGTAACGGTGCAGGTACAACCCTCGCGACTAAAGAGCTGACGTGAATTAAGGATCAGCTTGTTTTTATTAGGTTTAAACCTACGCTAGCTACAAATTATTCCGCTGTTAAAAAGGAAACTCACGAGCGTTGTAAGCGAGTGAGTCCGGCTGCGTTTGAACCAGTGCGCCAAATTACATCGTTCCTGAATGGTATTAATTCGGTAGGAATTTATGCCGCCTTGCTTTCATTTGAATCTAGCTTTTCGCACATTTCCCATAAACACGGCTCTTCAAGCAGCAAATTAATCAGGTGTTTACCATTCTTGAAGAAAGTATCTGCCTGAGATTCAGCATCCGAGGTGCCGCAGAAAACATCGAACATAGGCTTTCGAATCTGGATCGGTGTCCAGTTATTAATTCGAATCGGGGCAGGATCGGCAGTATTGTCGTAAAATTGCCATCCTCCCGTGCCGTGGTCAGTTTTTTTCTTAAGGTTGTACTTTAGCTCGTTAAATTCCGGCAGCGACGTGTAGCGGCCATGTACTTCCCGATCCATTATAAGAACCATTGTCATATCTGGCCCCAGGTTTTTGTTGAGTGGCGCGACCCCCAGATCCCTGCCGCCATCAAGTGCAAACCCGATACACAAACGAACGTGGCTTGATAGTCGGAAATCTATAGACATTCGTCCGTTCTGTTCACCGTATTCGTATCCGCGTCTATTTGCTGTATCAATACGCTGGCATTTTTCATATCCGGCCAGCCAGTCCCTGTGCTCAACATTTTTAAGTAGAGTACCTATATTATTTTTTATCTCTGCTGTTAGATAGTAGTAGCGGATTGAGTCTTGTGAAACCGGAGCGGAAGGTCCCATGCCAACGCTGTCTATCAGCTTCATGAATTCGTCAAGAATAAATGGTGTTGACCCTTTTTCTTTACACCAAATTTTGATGTGGGTATAAACATCACTCCAAAGTAATTGTCTGTCAGGTGTGTTCGCCTGATCGGCATCATGTATGTGTTGCTGTGAGTTGGCGGTAATTAATATAACCAGGCTATCTGTGTACGTTTTTATTGCGTAATTTCGGTAGTTCGATATTTGGTTGCTGTGCACCTCGCTCCATGCCTTGTGTTCAAATACCAGAACGGCCTCTTTCGATCGACAGACCATGTCCGGGAATACACCATCAAAATTTATTTGGGTTTCCCATCTAATATGGTTGGTATCGAAGTTTGGTAAAACCTGATTCTCCAGTATTCGTGTAACGAAATAAGCACCGAACTCAGGGCAGTCATTTAGCATCCACGCAAATGCTTCTGTGATGAAGTTCTCCAGCGGATCTGTCCCCTGGCGAGGGCGATATTTTCGTACTGATTCCAGTAAACCGATGTTACTCATGAGAATTCCTTTTCTTGATGTCTGTTTTTACGCTTGTTTTTCGATGCTATTCAATTATTGGCGGCGAGTGATTCGAAGTTTTAAACCTTAAAACTGCTTGCGTTACAAATATTGTTGAGTAGGTTGCCAGATTGGTCTCAGTTAATCCCAATTTGGTTAGTAGAGTGACTTGTGACGATATAGCGGCAGCGTCGATATGGGTTGCTGTGAGTTCGTCCCTGTCCCCCGCAATGCCCATACCTGCACTAAACGTTGGCTTTGATTTAGAAATTGACTTCCACCGGTTTACAGTGGATGCTGGCTACAATCAACACAGCCAAAACTCTTATTCCAAACTGGTTAATGCAATGGAATACACCCTCGACGACATGCAAAAAGCCGATTGGGCGCAGGTAAAGTCGATCTACGCATCCGGGCTCAACACGGGTTTGGCGGCATTTAGTTCGGCACCGCCAAAATGGAAAGATTGGGATTCCGGTCACTTAAGCCTAGGCAGAATTGTCGCTCGTGATTCGCAAGGCAAGGTTCTTGGATGGTCAGCACTGGCACCAGCGCCCGATACCTGAGGTGCCGCCGGAGTCGCTGAGGTCAGCGTCTACGTGCTTGAAACGGCCCATGGTCACGGCATCGCTTCAGCGTTGCTGTCAAAGCTTGTATCACTTGCGGAAGAGGCGGGCTATTGGACACTGCAATCGCATGTCATCAGCGCAAACATCGCGAGCCTGGCGCTACATAAAAAAGCAGGCTTTCGAGAGGTTGGCTACCGGGAGCGCTATGGAGCGATTGGTGATACGTGGCACAATGTTATTTTGCTTGAACGACGAAGTAAGGTGGCTGGAGGTGAGGGCCTTCCAACAAAAACCTGTGGGTAGGTAAGCTTTGCAGCTGAGTAAGATAATCCCGCTATGCTTGCACCACTGCCTCACCAGAGACATTAGTGACCACATGCGTCTGAGGCGTAGACAGTGAAATACCATGCTGGTGAGACGCTTCAAGAATTTCTTCCAGAAAAAGCTGTCTGGTAGCGACAATCCCGCTTACTTCTTTTATATAGTAAAAAATTCCCCACTCCACAGCATGATCACCAGTTTCCAGAACACGAATCTCAAGCGGGTGTGAGTCATCAATCATGTTGTTGCCGTCGGTTGCTACCTTTTCAAAAGCTTTGTTAAACATCCGCTTAACATTTTCGGAACTTGTGTCGTAGCCGATTTTAAAGGTTAGTTTTTCTCGTAGTCCTTTGGCCGATGCGAATTTTGAGAGGCTGTGAATAGTTTGAGCACGCAGTTTTGAATTGCTCACCATAATTCGGTGATTGTTGACTATATCTATCAGTACGGTGTGGAAGATTTTGGTTTTGAATACTCTCGCCAGTATGGGGTTGGAATCACCGAGTTCTATCAGATCACCTTCGCTTACCATGTCGCTGTTCAAAAGCACCAGGCCGCTGATAATATCGGGTGCCCAGGCTTGTTGGGTGAGTGCGAGAAATACACCGACAAAGCCAATGACTCCGCCTGCTTCCAGCAGGCTGCTGTAGCCTGCTATTCGTATTACGGCAATCAGTGCGACAATAGCTATGAAGGTGCTTAACACGAGAGTTAGCATGCGGGAGTGGTAGGTGTCTGAAACCTGTAAGCCGTCCTTACCCTGGTTGGTTTTTCCGTAGCGGCGTCTCATGACGTAGCTTGAAATGTTTGAGGCGAGATAGGCGATATACATTACAACGAGTATGGAGATCAGCTTGATGGCAAATCCCTGGCCTTTTTCACCACCGGAGTAGATGGCGTTGTAGCAAACGGTGGCCAGGATGGCGAGATTAAGCACACGCAGCATATTGACGCGAAAGTCAATCTGTCGCTCGGACAATTTACCACCTGTCTTGAGAATCAGCGATTTGGCCAGCAGCATCAACAGCAGGTTGATTGCGATAATCAGGTAGTGATAGACGCTGAAATGCGACAACATCTGGGTAATTGCATTTATCATAGGCAAAGGATAATCCATTCTGCGCAACTCTGCTGTTGCGGCTCTGATATTTGCCTTATTGAGTCACTTTCTATTTAACATGTGCCTATGAATTCAAAAACCAGATCCGAGCCAGCTACGCTTGCGCAGTTTCCATATCAGCATGTCATCACGACTCGCTGGCGCGATAATGATGTCTATGGCCACGTGAATAACGTTGTTTACTATTCGTGGTTCGATACAGCAGTCAACGGGTATCTGCTGGAGAGGGAGGTGCTCGATTTTACGAGCGGCAGTACTGTCGGGTTAGTTGTTGAGACTCAATGTAACTATCTTCAGCCAGTAGCATTTCCCGACAAGATCACAGCGGGGGTTGCGGTGGCGAAGATTGGTACCAGCAGTGTGAGGTACGAGGTTGGTATTTTTCGCAATGCGGAGAATACGGCGTCTGCCCATACCTGCTCAGCCCAGGGGCACTTTGTGCATGTGTATGTTGATGCACAAACCAGAAGGCCTGTTGAGCTGCCCGATAATCTGCGGGCAGCTCTGGAGTTGATTTCGAGATAACAGGCGTACCAGCCTAATCACTACCCGCAAGTGGCCGATCAGAATTCAGTAGCTTCTGCACTTCATTAACAGCCAGTGACAACAATGCATAGTCCACATGACTGCTGGCCATGATTTCTTTTAGTCGCTGGCGGTAGATCGTGAGTCGCTCTTCGGAATTCTCTGCCCATGCTTTAACGATCTCATCCGGTGCTTTCAGCTTGCCGGAGCTTTCAAGAATTTCTGCGCATAAGTGGCGCTGTCTGTAGTGAATATCTGAGCGCAGTGCGGATTTGGCAAGTATGTGCCAGTGGCTGTCTACTTCTAATAAGCCAATCTGTTCGCGCAGCCATTGCAACTTCAGGAAATCACCTAAATGAAAGTAAAGTGAGGTAATAACCTTAAGATCACCGCCTGAGGTGTTGTGAATGTCCAGAATGTCGAAGGTTGAAGACAATGGTACAACGGAGGCGACTTTTGCTGCGAGTGCTTCGGGTGCACCGGATTTTGCAAAGTACTTGCACCTTGAACGGTAGCTTGTTTTATTTGGCTTAGCCAATGATTCCGGAATCATAGATCTCAGTTCAATGATGCTGTCACCGAACTTGTTAATAATATCTGCAGGGCCTTTGTGGCTGCGGCGGTTTTTCACCAGCCAATGAACACTACGCTCGACCCAGCCTTGTACCATAAGCAACATCTCTGTTTGGGCCGAATTGGTTACTTTGTTGTCGAGATTCTCGATTTCTGCCCACAGATCTCGAAGCTGAAAAAGATGCCTTACCGCAACAAACGCAGTGGCAATTTCGCTTGTCTGTGCGCCAAGCTCATCACGCAGGCGTCTAAGGTAAGTTGGTCCGAGGCGATTGACAAAACTATTCGTTACCTGGGTTGCAATGATCTCTTTGCGTAGCTGGTGCGAGCGGATGGCTTCAGGGTATTTTTGAGAGAGCTGCGGAGGAAAGTAGTTCAGCAGTTCATTTTCAAAGAAAGAATCATCTGCAAAATCGGAATCTACCAATCGCTGGTAGATATCCATTTTGCTGTACGCCACCAGTACGGCAATTTCAGGGGCTGTTAAACCACGGCCTTTGGCCATGCGTTCAGTAATTTCATCTTGCGCTGGCAGGAACTCGATATCTCGATTTAGCTTGCCTTCTGACTCCAGAGTATTGATGAAGCGACTGTGTTCATCGAGCCATTTTGGGGCTTCTGCCAGTGTCAGGCTGATGCATTGTGTTTGCTGGTAGTTGTCTCGAAGTACCAGTTCAGAGACATTGTTTGTCATGCTGGCTAATAAGCCTGCGCGTTTTTTGACCGGGAGTTTTTTAGAGCTGACTAAGCTGTCAACCAGTATCTTTATATTTACTTCATGGTCGGAGCAGTCAACACCTGCAGAGTTATCTATCGCGTCAGTGTACATTTTGCCGCCGCGTGCAGTAAATTCTATTCTGCCTAGTTGTGTGCAGCCCAGGTTGCCGCCTTCACCCACTACGCTGCAGCGCATATCGCGTGCATCGACCCGCAATATGTCGTTGGCTTTGTCCTGTGCGTCTGCATGTGTTTCGGTAGAGGCTTTCATGTAGGTGCCTATTCCACCGTTCCATAACAGATCGACTTTGGCTTTTAGCAGGGAGTGAATCAGTTCATTCGGTGCCATTTCCTTTGATCTGCTGCCAATCATTGCCTGCACCTGTGGTGTCAGCTTTATTGATTTTGCAGCGCGAGAAAAAACCCCACCGCCTTTGGAAATAAGCTTTGCGTTGTAGTCTTCCCAGGTGGAACGTTCCAGTGCAAATAATCGCTGACGCTCTTTAAAGCTTTTTGCTGTATCCGGCTCGGGATCGAGAAAGATGTGCATGTGGTTGAATGCAGCGAGTAGTTTGATTTTGTCTGACAGCAGCATGCCGTTACCGAATACATCGCCACCCATGTCACCAATACCGATAACAGTAAATTCCTGCTGTTGGGTGTCATGCTCCATTTCGCGGAAGTGTCTTTTTACGGATTCCCATGCGCCTTTGGCTGTGATGCCCATGCCTTTGTGGTCGTAACCAACAGAACCACCCGAGGCAAATGCATCGCCAAGCCAGAAACCGTATTCTTCTGAGATACCGTTGGCAATATCAGAGAAAGTTGCCGTGCCTTTGTCTGCGGCAACAACCAGGTAGGGATCTTGTTCATCGTGACAAATAACATCAGTCGGGCCAACTACTTTGCCGTTGATGTAGTTGTCTGTGATGTCCAGCAAGCCACGAAGAAAATTCTGGTAGCAGGCAATAACTTCTGCCATCAGTTCATCACGGGTGCCACCAACCGGCGGTTGCTTTACTACAAAACCACCTTTGGAGCCCACCGGTACAATAACTGAGTTCTTAACCATCTGTGCTTTCATCAGGCCGAGTACTTCAGTACGGAAGTCTTCGCGTCGATCAGACCAGCGCAAGCCGCCACGTGCGACTTTGCCACCGCGCAGGTGTGTGGCTTCAAATTTTGGTGAGCAAACGAAAATTTCAAATGCCGGGCAGGGAAGTGGCATGCCTTCTATTTTTGATGGGATCAGCTTGATTGACAAAAACGTAATTGGCAATCCGTGTTCGTCTTTTTTGTAATAGTTGGTTCGAACGGTGGCGTTGATGGCGCTTTGGATAGTTCGCAGAATTCGGTCTTCATCAAGGCTCACAACGTTGTCCAGCATGGTGGCGAATTCACTGCGGGACTTGTCGGTTTTGTTCTTTTTAAGTGTCGGATCAAAACGTGTTTCAAACTGCTCGGCAATATTGCTTGCCAGGTTTGAGTTATTGATCAGGCAATCAATAATGTAGTCATATGAGTAAGGTACTTTTATTTGCATCAGGTACTTGGCATAGCTACGCATGATAGTGGCTTGACGCCAGTCAAGACCTGCAGCCATGACCAGCTGGGTCATGCCGTCGTCTTCAATATCGCCATTCCAGACCTTAAGGAAAGCGACGCGAAAGTCTGCTGCAATTTGCTCTACCGGTACGGCTTTGCCGTTGGTGCTTTTTAGTTTGAATTCACGAATATGGTGTATGCGTTCTTCTGAGTTAATGGCAAACGGATCTTCGCTTTCCACCTGAAAACCCATGTTCTCAAGAATATGTATGGTCTTTGACAGAGGAACGTGTGCGTCACTGTGATAAATGTTAAAGCTGACTTCATTTTCTGCCTGATTGTCGGTGCGATACAGCAATACATCGAGTGCGTCTTTAGTACTGTCGCTGCTGTTACCACACTGGCACAACAACGCGAGATCACGGACAGCATCTTTTACACTGTGTTGATCTTTGTAACCGTCGGGCACACCACGCAACAGGTTTAGTGCGATTGTGCTGCCTTGATCGTCGCCGAGCTCAGCGTAGAGTGCTTCGCGAAGATTTTCATCCCAGTTTTGTGCAACGTCGATGATCAGGCTTTCTATTCGTGAGAAGTCTGGTGCGCGATTTTGTGGTTTTGAAATACTTGCGAAAAAACGCAGGCTGGCCAGTGCGTTTTCGGAAGAGAAAGTAGCGTCAAAATCTATGTTGTCTGATTTCAATTCAGTTTGCAGAATCTGCAGGATGCGCTGGCGCAATTCGCGTGAATACAGATCTCTTGGTATATAAACCATGCAGGTGGCAAAGCGATTGTGGTGGCCGTGTACGCCAAACACTTTTACCCGCGGGTGATGCTCAAGTTTCATGATGCCACGACAGATCTCATGGATCTTGTCTTCGTCCATGCGCAGTAACATGTCTTTGGGCAGGCTCTCAAGCGTTGATAGCAGCAACTTGCCATCATGTACGCCGGGGTTGATATTGGCCCTGGTAATAATGTTGTAAGATTTGTGGCGCAGTACTGGAATGTTTTCGAGTTGGGTGCCGGCAACGCGTGAGGTAAAGAAACCGGCAATCACACAGCGGCCACTTTCACGGCCTTTGCTGTCAATACGCTTAAACGAAATTATATCCATGTGCACCGGTAGCATTACCGGTGCTTTCGATGCTGATTTGGTGATCGTTAATACATCACTTTTTTTGCTTTTTAAAATTTCATCTTTGTGAATGTATTTGTTGAGTGTTGCCAGTGGTTTGGCTACTCGAAAAATACCGTGTGTCTCGGTGACTCTTGCAGTTTTTCCCGAGGTAACAAGCTCGCAGTAACCTGTGAACGTAAAGTAGTAGCGCTGCAACCATGTTATAAAGTCTGCGGCTTCGGCAATTTCGAATTTTTTCGGGTTGGTCGCGCGCAATTTTTCTACAGCTGTGGCGCATGCGCTTTTCATTGGCTCCCAGTCATCACACACCAGGTTGACGTTGTCTATAGCTTCTGTGATTGCGGTCTTAAGTTGCTCGAGCATGCTGTCGTCGTGATGCCTGTCTATGTGCAGCTGCATATAAGATTCAGCTACGGCATTGTTATGATTCTCGCTAACCGGCCCTTGCATCTGACCGCTCTTGTTGCGCTCGACATGGAATATGGGATGAATAAACTTATTGATTCCAAAGCCCAGGTTGGTAATTGCCAACGATATAGAACGCACCAAAAACGGTTTGTCAGTGGTGGTGATTTCAATAATGGTGCTTTGCGACTCCCAGCCATGTTTCTTTTTAACCGGGTTGTAAATCCTTACCAGTCTGTCGTCAGCTTTTCGCTTTGATGCCATGTTCCAGTGTGACATTGCAGCCGCACTTAAATCACTGGCGCTGCGATGTGAAATTTCGTCAAATGGCACGCGGGCGTAGTAATGCTTTACCAGCTTTGATTGCCTGGCGAGGTGTTTGGCAGTCTGCTCTAACTGGACGTCATCAGCTATATGCATGTCGGTGCGCTCAGATTGGGGGCTATTGGCTGCCATAAAGTTACATCTCCAGCATTAAATGCTGCTAGCAAGGCGGCAGGTGAATAGTTCTTAAGCGCGATTATCCGTCAGCACAGTTTTTTTTTAAACAGTGCGATCCGGAAAAGATTTATCCGCCGCCGGAAGATAAAAATGGTCCACACTAACAGTCGCTAGCGGCTGACTCGCCGGGAGGTTTACGGCATTCAGTGAACCAGTTCATACCGAGCAGAAGTGGTACGTTGATGTAATTCTCCGAAGTCTGGTTTGCTGGAGAATGAGGTGAGAAAATTGAAGACGCAGCAGAATAGTGCGTCTTCAGTTGAAGCAGGTGTTTAACCTAATGTTTAACCCAGGAGAGCTCGAGTTTGCTCGGCCGGCAGCCGTGGTCCGAAGTGAGTCACAATCTTTGAGGCGGCTTTGCTCGCGAGGGTTGCTGAATCGGTAAAGCTCATGTTGTGAGTTAGTCCGTACAGGAACGCGCCTGCGTACATGTCGCCAGCACCGTTGGTATCAATTACATCGACTGAAGGTGCAGGTATTTTGTGCATTTTTTCGCCGTCGTATACCAGCGAGCCATCTGCGCCAACCGTGATGGCAAAGCGTCTGGCAATCTTTTTCAATGCTTCAGCGGCTTTCTCGGGGCTGTCTGTTTTGGTCATCATGGCGGCTTCATCGTCATTACAGAACAGCAGATCAAGATTATCACCGGCCATTTCCATTAAACCGTCGCCGAAGAATTCGACCATGTTGGGATCTGAAAGGGTCAGTACCGTGGGTACGTTTGCCTGATTGGCGGTGGCGGCAGCTTTAAGTGCTGCAGCTTTACCGGTGGGGGACGCCACCAAATAGCCTTCCATATAGACGTATTTCGAGTTCTGGATTGCCTCAGCCGAAACGGCATCTTCATCTATACCTACGGTAACACCGAGGTAGGTATTCATGGTGCGATCTGCATCTGGTGTGACCATCACAATGCATTTGCCGGTGGTGCCGTCGACTCTTGTCTGGCCGTCCAGATTGGTATCTACACCGCAGGCCTGCATGTCTTTGAGGTAAAAGTCACCGAAGTCGTCACTTGAGACTTTGCAGCTGTAGAAGCTTTTACCACCCAGTTGTGCTGTGGCAATAACTGTATTTGCGGCTGATCCGCCCGAGGCCTTTTTATGATCCAGGTCGCTAAGTTGGCCAACCAGCTCATGATGGCGGTCCTCTTCGATAAGAGTCATTAATCCTTTGTCGACACCCAGCTCGGCCAGTTTGTCGTCTGAGACCTGATATTCCATATCGACGAGGGCGTTGCCGATTCCGTATAAATCGTATTTC
>CAZYRP010000065.1:0-25090 GCA_964649465.1 uncultured Granulosicoccaceae bacterium
CCTGCAACAAATCGGGCTGGCTGGAAGTAGCCATGTGCTGCATGAGTCGTGGAAATTTCCGGGTCGGGGAGCAGGTCGGCCTGTAGCTTTGCTGCCAGTTGAAGATCATCCGTAACCAGCGCATAAGCATTGATAAGCTGTACCAGCTCTTCTCGCTGTTTCTCCAGGTTTTCGTTAATGTGCTCGAGTTGTTTGTGTGATTGATCGAGTTCTTCATAACTCAAAAAAAGATCGCGGGACTTTTCTTCCAGTAATGTCTCTGCATGCTTGCGACGCTCTTTTTCTCTATCGTAGGCGCGCTGTAGTACTTCGGTTTTCATTTGCTAGTCGAGAATTTTTATTTTCAGAGTGCAGCGTTCAGCGCCGTTATGCATGCATTCACTGTGATCGAGTTCATACTTTGTATTGAAGTGCTTGGCGGAACCATCGATCAGGCCTTCTGCAAGAAAACAAAGTTTTCTTGGCGATTTGTAGTACATCGTCAGTTCTTTGTCTGATTCTTCCTCATAGGTGAATTCAGGTAGTTCCACGCCGGGGTGCAACTTGCGAACTTCGACGTGAATTACACGGTCTACGGTTAACAGGAATGATATCAGATCGTTGTGGCCTTCAAAGAACTGTGGATTTTGCTTTTGGAAGTGTGGAAACATAAATCTTCCGAATGAGCGCACGAGCTCTATTGTTTCAATACCGGTTGCTTCGTGTGCAGCTGCGACCAGAGCCATTAAGTCTTTATCGGGGTAAGTTTCCGCAGAAATGAACTCGCCACTCAGACCGGTTTTCTGCAGTAGAAGATCCCATGCTTCAAGCCCGAACTCTTCCTCGACCATTTCACCGAGATAGTTGAATACTATGCCTTTCATCAGTCTTTGCTGCCTTTGTGCGAATGCTAAGTAAACGTAGCAGTTGATCCAGTATTTTCTATAAACAAGGATCATGCACATAATGATCTATGAATGATATATATTGTAAATATATGATTCATGCCAGATAGTTCTAGCAAAGCTATTTTTGCAGATTGTTTGGACCAAAAGACAGTGGCAGTAGCTCGGCAAGTGTTGTGCTGTGGCGCAATCCGTTTTCATTGCAGATGAGAATCGGTGTAGTTGCTATGGAAAATTCTCTGATTCGTTGTCGGCAACCCCCACAGGGTGTGCACAATTCAGTACCGCGTCCTGCGACAGCAATTGCAATGATTCTCGACTGACCTGCAATAACCATCGCGCTAATAGCACCAGCTTCCGCACAGCTACTTACCGGATAGGCTGCGTTTTCTACGTTGCACCCGGAGTAGATGTGTCCGTCTTCAGCAAGCACGGCTGATCCAACATGAAACCTGGAGTAGGGTGCATAGGCATTGGTCATGGCATCTGTTGCAGCAGCAATTAATGTCTGCTGCTGATCAGTCGTTAGAGTTGCCATTATTTTTATTTAACCCCTTACCTTTCTTTAACAAAGGGCACACCGATAGCCTTTGGTGCGATGGCCTTGCCAATAAAGCCGGCTAATAATATAACAGTCAAAATGTAGGGTAGTGCCTGAATAAGTTGCACTGGTACTTCGCCAATATAAGGTAGTGCTACACCTTGCAGGCGAATAGAGACAGCATCCAGAAAACCAAACATAAGACAGGCTAGCAACGCTGGCAGTGGCCGCCATTTGCCAAAGATCAATGCGGCTAATGCAATATAGCCCTGGCCCGCTGTCATCTCGCGGGCAAAGGCGGCGTTTTGTGCGATGGCGAGATAAGTACCTGCAATACCACACAGGCAACCTGCAATCATCACTGCTTTATAGCGCAACCGGCTTACTGATATTCCTGCGGTATCCACGGCAAGCGGGTTTTCACCAACCGCGCGCAGGCGAAGCCCGAAGCGTGTTTTGTAGACGATCCACCAGGTAACTGGAACTGCAAGCAGCGCGACGTAAACCAACAGGTTGTGTCCGCTAATAACAGTTTCCAAAAACTGTCCAATGAATGGAATCTTTGCAATGGCGTCGATAAACGGCAGATCAATAGGCGTGAAGCGTGCCTCGGCTGCGAGTGCCGGTGTCTGTCCGCCCTGAGAAAACCAGGCAATACCAAGTACGATAGTTAATCCGGATGCCAGTACATTAATTGCGAGGCCGCTTACGACCTGATCACCGCGGTTTGTGATGCAGGCAAATCCATGCAACAGCCCCATTAACACACTGATCACGATACCGCCACTAAGTGCTACCCAGGGTGACCCCGTTACAGCGGCAAGCGCGCCAGCTGCAAATGCGGCAAATAACATTTTACCTTCGAGGCTTATGTCGACAATACCGGAACGCTCGGAGAACAAACCTGCCATCGCACATAGTATTAGCGGTGTTGATACTCGCAGTGTGGCATCCAGTGTAGACAGCAGCATGTTAATCGTGAGCAGACTATCCATGCTCTGCTGCTGCCTGTGCGGGTTTAATTGCGAGCCAGAGTTTGACTATTGCCGGACGCATCATTAACGCAAGAGCACCGGAGAATAGAATAATCAGCCCCTGAATAGCGACTACCATTTCGCGGGTAATCTTTGGCAATTCAAAGGCGAGCTCTGCACCTCCCTGATAAAGCACTCCAAACAGCAGGCTGGCCATAATAATACCGACCGGATGATTACGGCCCATCAGGGCAACCGCAATTCCGGTAAATCCGTAGCCTGCGGTAAAGTTAAGTAGCAGGCGATGATGTACCCCCATTATTTCATTGACGGCAACAAAGCCCGCCAGTGCACCGGAAATACACATAGTAATAACGATAATTCTTTTTGGTTTAATGCCTGCGTAAATTGCTGCGGCCTCACTTTGCCCGGCAGTTCTGAGAGCGTACCCCCAGCGGGTTTTCCAAATATATATCCATACCAGCAGGCAGCAGAACAGCGCTAAAATAAATGACAGGTTTAACGGTGTGCGGGTAACTTCAAAGCCAAATTTAGCGAGTACCTCATGCATGAACGGTAGCCATGATGTTTCTGTAAACTCGCGCGTCTCAGGTGACATACTGCCCGGCTTGATAAGTACATTGACTAACAGATAAACCATTAGCGAAGACGCAATGAAATTGAACATGATTGTGGTAATCACAATATGACTGCCGCGGTAGGCCTGTAGCCATGCTGGTATAAAGGCCCATAGCGCACCAAACAGCGCGGCAGCTGCGATGCCTAGAGGTATTAGCAACAAAGTTGGTAGAAACCCGTCAAACAACAGGAATGCCAGTCCCACTCCAAGGCCGCCAATATAAGCCTGACCTTCACCCCCGATATTAAACAGTTTTGCGTGGAATGCGATGGCGACTGCCAGACCGGTGAAGATAAAGTTGGTTGTATAGTAGAGCGTGTAGCCAACACCTTCGTCGTAACCAAAGGCACCGTTAAGCATAATGCCAACAGCTTCAAGCGGGTTTTCACCAATGGCAAAAATAATCATTCCGGCAAAGAACAATGCCATGCAGATATTGAGTATCGGGATCACGATGACTTCGATCCATGCAGGTAGCTCGACGTTTCCCGTATTCAACTGGATTGCCTCATGCGGCGCTTTCCGTCGGGTCGGTCATTGCGTTTGCCATCATCAGGCCGAGCCTGGTTTTGTCTGCCTCCTGACCATTCATCGTTCCCACAATACGACCCTCGAACATCACTAGAATCCGGTCACTGAGTGTCATGATTTCATCGAGTTCTACAGATACCAAAAGTACTGCACAATTGGTGTCCCGTATATCAATGATTTTTTGATGAATTAATTCGATCGCGCCAATATCGACTCCCCGTGTTGGCTGACCTACCAGCAGAACTGACGGTGATTGATCCAGTTCTCTGGCGAGTATGAGTTTCTGTTGGTTGCCGCCGGAAAAGCTTGAAGACTTGAGCTTCGGGTCCGGCGGTCGGACGTCGAACGCCTGCATGAGTTTTTTGCAGGCAGCGCGAATGTTTCTGATGTTAAGAAACAGTCGCCAGTTAAATTTTTTGCGGTTCTGATAACCCAGAACTGAAGACTCCGCTGCGCTGAACGACTTAATCAGCCCCAGTCGCAAGCGATCTTCCGGTACATGCTGCACGCCAATCTCACGCATTCGCTTCGGGCCGATAGTATCGTCTGCGGTTATTGTATGACCGTTAATTTCTAACTGACCTTCGTCTGGCGCCTGGATGCCTGCAAGCACTTCAAGCAGTGTGCTTTGTCCGTTGCCAGCGACACCGGCAATACCGACAATCTCACCACGCTTGACTTCAAAGCTGACGTTATCTATACGCTTTAAGCCACGCTCGTCGGTGACTGTCAGGTTATTCACCGTGATGCCGTTTTCTGCATCGGGTTTGCTGATTTTGTTGAACTGTTGTGATTCAAGTTTGCGCCCGACCATCAGTTCTGCAAGTTCCGAGGTGCTGGTATCAGCAGTGCGATGCGTGGAAACTATTTCACCAAGCCGCAATACGGAGACGTTATCGGTGATATCCATGATTTCACGAAGCTTGTGGGTAATGAGAATAACGGTGACACCGCGATCTTTTAATGCCTGTAACACCCGGAAGAGCTGATCTGCTTCCTGAGGGGTGAGTACACCGGTCGGTTCGTCCAGAATTAGAATCTCTGCATTGCGATACAGTGCCTTTAAAATTTCTGTTCGCTGTTGCTGACCAACTGGCAGATCACCGCTGGGCTCGTCGAGCGGTACGCTGAGTTGATATTCTTGCGCCAAGTGCTGCAACGCATCACGGGCGTTTTCCTCACTCTTTTTAAGCAATGCGCTTTGTTCTGCACCCAGTAATACGTTTTCCAGCACGGTAAAAGTATCTACCAACATAAAGTGCTGATGCACCATGCCAATGCCTGCGGCAATTGCATCATGCGAACTTTTTATTTTTGCTGGCGTTCCGTTGATTAAAATCTCACCACTGTCGGCTTGATAAAAGCCGTACAGAATACTCATTAAGGTGGATTTGCCAGCACCGTTTTCACCGACGATACCGTGTATCGTGCCGCGCTGTACTTTGAGGTCAATATTGCGATTAGCCTGCACGTGGCCAAAGCGTTTGGAAATTTTTCTGAGCTCTATAGCCAGCTCTGAAGCCTGAGGTGCGCTTGAGTCAGTAGTCATTTGCGTAAGATAAGCGAAGGGAAGGCTATGGCCTTCCCCTCATTTCTAATGCTGTTGTATCTCAAATTGCCAGTGAATTAACCGGCAACTTTGCAGGAGTCATCGCTGGTGTAGTCGTGAACAACAATCTCACCCGACTTGATCATTGCAGAAAGTTCTTCAACCTGTGCTTTCATATCAGCGGAGATCAATGCTTCGTTGTGCTCATCCAGTGCCCAGCCGACACCGTCTTCAGCAAGGCCGAGAACCTGTATGCCGGATGTAAACTTATCGTTCTTTGCATCATTGAAAACGTTATAGGCAGCAACATCAACACGCTTAAGCATAGAGGTCAGCATGGTGCCCGGATGCAGATAGTTCTGGTTTGAATCGACACCAATAGCCATTTTACCGGCGTCTTTTGCTGCCTGGTATACGCCTACACCTGTGCCACCTGCGGCGGCATAGACAACATCAACACCACGCTCGAACTGGCTTTTAGTAAGCTCGCCGCCGCGACCCGGATCGTTCCATGCGGCAGGCGTTGTGCCTGTCATGTTCTGCACAACTTCTGCATCTGCATTGATGTGCTTCGCGCCTTGCTCGTAACCACAGGCGAAGCGACGAATAAGTGGAATGTCCATTCCGCCAACAAAACCGACTTTACCTGACTCGGAAGCCATGGCTGCCAATGCGCCAACAAGGAACGAACCTTCGTGCTCTTTAAATACGATCGAGCGTACATTTGGCAGGTCGACAACCATATCGATGATGGCAAAGTTGGTGTCGGGGAATTCTTTGGCTACCTTTTCAAGTGCCGGTGCCTGCGCGAAGCCGATTCCTAAAACCGGGTTGGCACCGCGCTGTGCCATACGGCGTAGTGCCTGCTCGCGCTGTGCTTCGTTGGTGACTTCAAATTCGCGATACTCGACTCCGGTTTCGCCTTTGAAGCGTTCGACGCCGTCATATACACCCTGGTTAAAGGATTTGTCGAATTTTCCACCCATATCGAACACCACAGCGGGTTCGATATCGGCAGCGGTTGCTGTGGCCGCAAGCACAAGTGCTGCGGTACTGGCAAGGCCGGTTTTGAATAAGCGGGAAGTGAATTTCATGATAATCCTCTATATTTCTGCGGTTTTAAAAAAAAGCAGCGATGGTCTCAGTGAGTTCCGAGCGCAATTAAGACTGGAGTTGCGACTTTGACAGCATGTGACAAACCCGCCATGAGATCAAGCAAAACGACCAGCGGATTAGAGTAAAACCGGTATAGATACCGTATTTGGAGAATTCCGGCGTGGTTTGCGCGGTCGTTGTGACAACGATGGGGCAAAGGTTAAATCCGATCGAAAATAGATCCGGCGCTGGGTGTGGTTAGGCGATTGTAGATGCGTGTGGCTGAGGTATCGGTAAGGCCTGAAATGTAGTCGCATAAAACCCGGTGGGGGTTGCCACTTTGCTGCGACTCCTCGAGTACTTCCGGTGGCAGCAATCGCTCGCCGTTGTGCAGATAGATTTCAAACACCTTGAGGATCATTTTTTGTCCGCGATACTGCAGGGCCTGTAGTTCGGGTCTTAGAATGACCTCGTCCATGACAAATTTTTTCAGTAGCTTCAGCACCGACATGGCGACCGGACTCATTGTGGCCTGATAGCTAAGCAAAGGGTGTTCGAATTCTTCAAGCTCAGTGATAGTTATTTCATCGATGAACCAGCCGACGAGTTTGCTGATGGCATGTTTGCGGTTTTTGTTTTTGCCGCTGAATAGATTGCTGGTATAAAAATCCGGGTCTTTACTCACTGGATTGGATTCCAGTTGTTTCAGTTGGCCGAGAAATTCCTGATGCCACTGACTGGGTGAAAGCAAAGCCATTGCAACAGCATCTTCCAGGTCATGCACACCGTAGGCGATATCGTCGGCGAGCTCCATGATGGAGGTGTCAAAGCTTTTGTAAGTGGTTTTTGCGTGACCGGTAGCTGGATTGGTTGTGCTGGTAAAGGTTTCCCGATCGGTGGTACTAAAAGCATCGAGTGTCCAGTCGAGTACATCGTGCTCATCGCTGTAGATGCCTTTTGGCGGGTGCCAGTCATCGAGGTTAAGTGGTGCGTTTGCTTCAGCATTTTCGCTGTAGCGAGCCAGTTCATTGCAATAAGACGGATACTTGATAATGCCGAGGGTGCTGCGTCTGGTCAGATCAAGACCGGCATCTTCGGAGTACTCTCCAAGGCGTGCCAGTATCCGTAACGTTTGTCCATTGGCTTCAAAGCCGCCGTGATCACGCATCATGTAGTTAAGTGCTACCTCGCCACCGTGGCCAAAAGGGGAATGTCCGATATCGTGCGCGAGACAGGCGGCATCCATAAGGCTGCCTGGTGCAAGCCATTCGGTTTGTTCAGCGTTTGCATGGCGTCGCAGGTGTTCGCAGATGCCGGTACCGATTTGAGCAACCTCAAGTGAGTGAGTCAGTCGGGTGCGATAAAAATCGCTTTCACCGAGACCCAGCACTTGTGTTTTAGATTGCAGTGCACGGAACCAGGCGCTGTGAATCACGCGCGCGCGATCACGTTGAAAGTGGCTTTCAATGGTGCCTGCATTAAAGCGGGTTTTGGTTGAAGGTCGCGCCTGGGAGCGACGCATTATCCAGTCTTTCACTGACTAATCTCTTTTATTTATCGCTAATTGGATCTCTGGTTGGATCCCTCGTTGGTTCTCAGGTTGAATCTCTGGTCGGCACGGTCGCAGCTTAGCGTAATTCAATGGCATTGTTGTGGGAATGTTGCTTTCTATATTTTACTGTTGTTGTGTTGGTTACGGATTTCCAGGCAGCATAGATTTTTTAAACTGCGTGGTTATTAAGTAGCCTGAGATTCAATCAGCCAGTGAACTGCATCGACAATATCGTATACCGCGACACCTGTGTGCTCTCTGATAGCCTGCTTGTAGGGAGAGAGATTGGTGCACTCAAGAACGATTGCGCGGGTGCCTGGTTGTAACTTACATAGCCTGTCGCAGGCTGCAATAGCCTCGCTGCAGGAAATATCAGGATCCAGTTCGGCTAAATCTTGTTCTATCACCTTGCGCAGGTGATCAGAGGTTTGCAAGCCTTCGATGCATCCGGGCTGAGTTTTGCCAAAATGATTACTGTTTAGCGTGTCGCGATTAAAAGTCAGTACACCGATTGTCTCTGCGCTTCCATGAACTTGTGTAAGAAGTGGCAGCAACGCAAGTGATGAACATATAACCGGGATGTGGCTAAGAGATGTCAGCTGTGATTGCAGGGTTGAGAGAAATCCGCAGCTGGTGGTAATAACAGATACGTCTTCATCTATTAATTTTTGCGTAGCGGCCAGGAATGCCTGTTGCAATGATTCCGGTAGATTATCGGCAACGGTAACATTGGCTGGTATGGCACTTTCGACTGTGCAATAGCTAACGGGGTAGCGGAACGAGCCGGGATTACCTATGTCGCCCTGTAGTCGCGGAAAGCGGGTGTTGAGTTTCAGTACACCTATAGTTTTTTCGGTCCGCTTTGATGTTCTCATGATAAGGCCGGTAACTATTACAACGAAAAACGGGGGCCGCAGCCCCCGTTAAGTAATACCAACTATTGGTGGTTCAGGTTACTTCAATCGGTACTTGAACCCTGACTCGAATTGAATTTCCGGGTCATCACCAATAGAGCCTGGCTCATTGGGGTCAATGTCTGTCTGGTTTAGTCGAAGTCCTACGAAGTAGTCCAGACTGTTGCCAAGATCAAATGAATAGCGAGAAGTAACAATGTGGTTTGTTGTCTCCAGTGAGTCGCCGTTTTCATCATCACCTGAAGTGAAAGTTACATCCCAGGTGTTGACCCAGTCGATCACATCAGTGACTTCATAGGTATAGCTCATTGCGTTTCTGAATGAAGTCAGCGTTTCATCACCGAAAATAGGCTCGAAGCTGAATACGTTGATGAACTGACCCTTATAACCATGTGGCTTGGCGTATTCAAACTGCGCCAGTAGTTTAGGATCGTTATCAGCGAGACCGGAAAGGTCACTTGATTGAAAACCTGCTCCAAGTCTTACCACCCAGCCGTGTCTGCGTGTACTGATTGGTTCGTCTCTTAGTACTTCATCAACCGTTAGTGCGCCGAGTGCACCGAACTTGCCGTCACGAAGTGCGTCGCTGCGTGCAAGGGCTGCTTCGATTGCAGCGTAAAAGTCAGGCTTGTAGTCGTCCTGGCCAAATCGGCTGATAAATTCTTCCTCACGGTCAATGATCTCGGCGGTTTCCAGCGCGATGGTGTCTGGAATGGGGCCTGTTAGCAAACCTTCTTCGTTGAGCTCTTCAACTATGCGGATGACTTTGGCCAATGGTGTGGCATTGTAGACGCGGCCGTAACCCAGACCGACTGTGGCGGCTAGTTCATCATCCGGCAGGCTTTCCTGCGTTCTATAGATGCCTTGTCCAAACCAGAAGGCCTGCGGGTATCGCGACTGGTGAAAATAGTTATCGACGACGCCTTCAAGAGTTAGCTGCCAGTCGGTGTTCTCTTCGGTGTCCACCACAATAGTGTCAACCGGGGCATTCGGGTTAGCCGGATCAACAACAAAGTCCGGATCGTCTATTGTTTCGGTTTGAGTATTTGGTCTGTTGCCGTTGGCATTGAAGCCAACCTGATAACTCCATGAACGCGGCAGAGTGCTGAACACTTTTTGATAATCCGCAGCAACAAAGTAGGTATAGCCGATTTGTTCGTCGTCACTGTCACCGGCTGGCTCAATAGCGTTCAGCGTGCCTGAAACAAACGCGTCTTCATAAGAGCTGTTAGCAACGAGGTAGTCTTCAAGCTGGACGGCACTGGCCATCAATGGTGTCGCTGCAATCGCAACGGCCAGCAGGGTTCTGGATATTTTCATTATATTGGTGCTCCAATGGGGGGAGGGCAGTTTTTGTTTGAGGTTAGATAGGTGACATAAACAATGAGATTCCCTTGTAAATGTGGGAATTGTCATTTGTGTGATTTTCACCACAGCACTATATCGTAAAGCGAATAAATGCCTTACCTGTGCAGGTTACTTGGTGGTAAGACGATGCAAAGCGTTGCTTATTAGCAATGAAGGGATAAGGTGGTGTGGTTTTTTTGGCAATGAAGGTTGTGTGGTGTTGCTTAAGGATCACACTTTTTAACAATCACAGGATAGCTGCTGATTGTTATAACCAAAAATTATGGGTAGTCAGTTGCCTCGGAAGGCCATTGCAATAAAAGCAGCGCTTGCACATCTGCATATGCGCCGGGCCCGGTAGCCGCGCTAGAGCAGATAAAGCAGCAGGAAGATCAGCAGTGAACCCATGGTAAGTGAAACCATGGCTGTAGAGTCGAGGCTGCGTGAAAGCCAGGCACCGGGGCCCACTGTTTTATCTATTGCGTTCAGGGATTTTTGCCAGAGTCCTGTAAGTATTGCGAATAATCCTTCAGTGGTGTTTCCGGCCAATCGTTTCAGTGGCAACATTACGCTTGCAGCACCCACTCTGTAGAACCAGTCAGTATCGAGATTCACAGACTTAACTTCCGGCGGATACAAGCCTGTTTTGAAAAGGAATACAAAGGCAAGTGCTGAGAACATCAGTAGTTGCAACTGTACGATGACGTGCGTGGTTGTGTACGGCGCATAGTCAACTGGATACGGCAGCAGGTTGTAGAGTGCTTGCGGATAAACACCGATCGCAATGCATAGAAACGCGGCTATCCCCATTGCCCACAGCATATGCTTTGGTGCTTCTTCGCAGCGTTTTCCACTATCGTGTGCAAAGAATGCGAAAAATGGAATCTTGATACCCGAGTGATCCATTACCCCGGCCGATGCCAGTAGCAACACTAAAAAGACTATCGTGTGATGCTCGACAGCGGCGGCGGTAAGAATCATCGATTTGGAAATAAAACCTGAGAACAATGGAAAGGCTGAGATTGACAGGGAACCGATGATGCAGAATATCGTGGTCCACGGCATGCTTTTGTAAAGCCCGCCAAGCTCTGATGCTTTGATAGTTTTTACCCGGTAAAGCACAGCTCCCATTGCCATAAATAACAATGCTTTATAGAGAATATGACTAAAGGCGTGGGCTGCCGTACCGTTTAGTGCCATCTCTGTACCGATGCCAACGCCGACGACCATAAAGCCCAATTGGTTATTCAGGCTGTAAGAAAGGACTTTTCGCAAGTCGTTTTCAATCACCGCGAAGAAAATCGGGAATGCGGTCATGATGGCGCCAATCCAGATAAGTATTTCGGTACCCGCGTAACCGCGCGCCAGTGCATAGACTGCCAGCTTGGTGGTAAATGCAGAAAGAATAACGGTGCCGGTGACGGTAGCCTCAGGGTAGGCGTCCTGCAGCCAGTTGTGCAGTAATGGAAATGCGCACTTGATACCGAAGGCAATAAAAATGAGCCAGGTAGCTACTGAGGTCAGGCCCAGATGTCCAAACTCAAGTGATCCGGTCTGATGGTTGTGGATGAGCAGGCCGGTTAGCAAAATCACGCCTGAACCAATTTGTATCATCAGGTAGCGCATACCGGCGCGATAAGCCCGGTCTGTCTTGCGAGCCCAGATTAAAAATACCGATGAAATTGCGGTGAGCTCCCACCAGATAAAAAGAGTAAGCAGGTCACCGGCTAAAACAGCGCCAATTGCCGCACCCTGATAGAGCAGTCCTGCGGTTTGCTGCGTCGCATCTTTTAAATGGAATGCATACAAAGCACCGATGAAAGCTGCAATATGGAAAATTAAAGCCCAGATAAAGGCGAGTTTGTCGAGCCGGTATGTGACCAGCTGCAGGTTAAATATTTCTACCTGTCCGTAGTTACCATGACTGGTGAGTATTAAAAGGATGATACCCAGAACAGGTGCACCGAGCGTTAGATAGCGGCGTACGGTATTTGATGCGAACGGTGCAAAAAGCCCGGCAAGTAGAAATATGACCGCTGGATTGATGCTAGCCATCGCGTTATTCATTGTTGGTGTCTGAGTCTTCCGACTCGTAGTGATTTTCTTTGCGACCAATCAGCTTACGCATCTGCTTGGCTGATAAAACGATGAGGCAGTAGCTTAGAAACCCGTACCAGGCATAGAAGCCCGGCCATTGTTCAAAATCAAAGTGCCCGTGTTTGTGATAGAAAAAATCGACCGCGAACAGCGCGATACAGCTTATAACCAACAGCGCTATGATCAGCCGCAGTGTGCCGGGCTTATCGAGCCAGTAGGTTTTTTCCTGATCTCCATGGTTACTCACAATGGGTTACTCACGATGGCAGATTCTTAAGATTATGATTTATCGAAGGGGAATCAGGCCGATCAGATGATCGAGCGCGTCCCCGAATATAAATAACAACAGACAACCTGTTGCAGTGATACATAAAGGCACAACGCAAAACGATGGTGCCTCTTCAATTGTGGTGCTGTTATTTGATGCTCGCTGTTCAGGTGTCATATAGAACGCGCGTGCAGCAACCGGAATAAGATAGGCAATGTTTAGCATCGAACTCAGTACCAGGGCGGCTACCACAAACCATTGCGAGGCATCGATTGATCCGATCATCAGATGCCACTTAGCCCATGACCCTGCAAGTGGTGGTAGGCCAATAATGCTGAATGCGCCGATAAAAAATGCCCCGAATGTGAATGGCATTTTGTAACCGAGGCCACGCATTTCACTGATATTTGATTTATGTGCGGCGACGTAAATTGCACCAGCACAGAAGAACAGGGTGATTTTACCCATTGCGTGGGTCGCGATCTGCATAGCAGCACCAACAATACCTGCGGCGTTGGCAAGCATTGCACCAACCACCACGTAGCTCAGCTGTCCAACAGTCGAGTACGCGAGCCGTGCTTTCAGATTATCTTTAGTCAATGCTACAAGGGATGCGACGACCAGGGTGAATGTTGCGACCCACAAAATGATGGTACCTGCACCGGTTTCACCGATCAGATCAATGCCAAAAACATAGATGACAATTTTTAAGATGGTAAATACACCTGCTTTTACTACCGCGACTGCGTGTAGCAGCGCACTAACCGGTGTGGGAGCAACCATCGCAGCTGGCAACCAGCGATGAAAAGGCATCAGTGCGGCTTTACCGGTTCCGAATGCAAACAGGGTAAGTAATATCAGTGCGATTGTTGGAGAGACATTGCCTGCAAGTATGCCACCTGCTTTAAAGTCCAGTGTGCCGCTCAATTGATAGGTCCATAGCACCGCGAACAGTAACAGGCCGATTGATGTGCCCATTAAAATGCCGAGGTAGATACGGCCACCGCGCCTGGCGTCTTCGTTGCCTTTGTGTGTTACCAGCGGATACGTTGCAAGTGTCAGCATTTCATAAAATACAAACAACGTTAGTAAATTACCCGCGAAGGCAATGCCTATAGCCCCTGCAATAGAGAGCGCAAAGCACAAAAAGAAACGCGTTTGATTTGATTCATTAGCGCCACGCATATAGCCGATGGCGTAGATGGTGGTCAGAATCCACAGGCCGGATGCAACGGTTGCAAACAATAGCCCCAGCGGTTCCACAGTGAATACAATGCCAAGACCTGCGATGGGTTCTGCCAGTGTGACTGTCGGCGTGTTACCGGCAAGCACCGTTGGATACAAGCTGACAACAATCGCGAATAGAATCGTTGCAGTTATAATGCTGATCGTGTCGCGAGTGTTGGGAGAATTTTTTTGTGTTAACAGCAATAAACCACCGATAACGGGTACCAGTAAGCTCATATAAAGAAGGAGCGTGTGGTTCATCACGAAGCCCCCAGCAAGCCTGAGGCTACGCGTCCGGCGAGACCTGCTGTCAATCGCGTGTCTATACCGAAGTACAGAGTAAGCAGAGCAAAGATCCAGCACGGAACAAGCATTGATTTTGGCCCTTCCTGAACGTTCACATGTTCCGATGGTGCCGGCTTGAAGTACATGACATCGATCATCTTGCCAATATAGGCCACCGCCATCAGTGAAGAGACAATCAGTAATATTGCTATCGGCAGCCAGTCTCTATCGAGGGTGCCGGTTATCAGATACCACTTACTGATAAAGCCTGCAGTAAACGGCACACCGATTAAGCCGATGCCCAGTATAGTGAAGGCACCTGTGGTCAGGGGCATAGTGCGTCCGACGCCGGCAAGTGCTGACAGATTGCTGGAGCCGGTACGATAAATCATAGTGGCCAGTGCCATGAACAATCCGGCTTTCATCATGGCGTGGTTAAACATATGGGTAATCGCTGCGGTCAAACCGTTCACATTTAGCAGTCCGATGCCCAGTGACATATAACCCAGTTGCGCAACACTCGACCAGGCCAGGAGTCGTTTAGCGTCTGTCTGGAATATTGCTGTTAGTGATGCGAGCAGAATACCTGCGATGCTAAGTGGCACCAGTAGTGTGCCCAGTTGCATTTGTCCGAATGCAAACTCGACCCCGTAGACATCAAAGATGAAACGGATCATCACATAGAGTGATACTTTGGTGGCTGTGGCTGCAAGGAAAGCCGTAGTGGCTTTTGGTGCATAGGTGTATGCGTTAGGCAGCCAGTAGTGCAATGGGAACATGGCGATTTTCAGCGCAATTCCGACCGTGAAAAAGGCGAACGAGGCATGTAGTACGTGATTGTCGTAGTGCTGCGGCAGTCGTTCAGACAAATCGGCCATATTTAATGTGCCGGTCAGCATGTACATGAATCCAATCGCAATCAAAATAAAAGTCGCACCGATTGTTCCCATGATCAGATAGCGGAATGCTGCTGTCAGTGCGCGGCGATCACGGCCACGCGCAATTAACGTGTACGTGGCAAGTGATGAGATTTCAAGAAACACAAAGACATTAAAAGCATCGCCTGTAATGGTGATGCCAATCAACGATGCCATACACAGCAGGAACGTTGTGTAGTAGAGGCTCTGACGCTGATGCCGCATGATAGTGCTGAGTGATTCACGCAGTGCTGTCATTACGAGTGCACCAAACAGCGTTACCAGTAGCAGTACAATTGCAGTCAGCTCGTCTATAACAACTTCAATACCCCATGGTGGAGGCCAGCCACCCATCTCATAACTGATAGTGCCACCACCCCAAACCTGATAAAGCAGGGCACAGGCGCAAACGACTGAAGCCCAGCTGACAGTTGTCGCAAGCCACCACGAACGGTCTCCATTGCGCTGCATTGAGCACACTGGTGCTGCGAGCAGCGTTAGCAGTAATTGAATAGCGGGGAGCTGTTCTATCATTTACCGGTTATCGTTCATTGGTTTTTAGACGGGTTCATTCGCTTGACACTTTACTTACGATCAGTGACTTGCGTTGAGATGATGGTGCTGACTGAAGTTTCGGTCGCACGGTTGTTGGCGTCTTTCGAGGTGATTTCGTCTTCTTCCACAGTGCCGTAGGCTTCATATACTCTTACTGCGATAGCCAATCCGAGTGCAGTGGTAGCAACGCCTACGACAATTGCTGTAAGAATAAGAACATGCGGTAACGGGTTGCTGAAAACTGAGATGCCGTCTTTTAAAATCGGTGCAGTACCGCCTGCAACTTTGCCCATCGATATGAAAAATATAAAGACTGAAGTTTGAAATATATTCAGGCCGATGATTTTTTTAACCAGATGGCCGCTCGACATGACGATGTACAAGCCTGCCATCATCAGGATCACCACAATCCAGTAGTTGAAAAGGCCGGCAAGCATTACAGTGATCTCTCTGACAGTGAAAAGAAAACGTTGATCATGACTGCTGCTACTGTGATGCCAATGCCGAGTTCGATAATTAGAATGCCGTAGTGCTGACCATCGTGTGGATCAGCCAACAGTGCGCCGTAGTCCAGGAAGTTGCCACCTTTTATCATGCTGACAACCCCGACTACCGCATATAACAGCAGGCCAACTGCTGGAAGGTAAGCCAGCTTACGCGGTGGTAGTATTTTTTGTGCAGGTACGATGCCGTAGATCAGAGCGTATAAAATTATCGCGCTGGCGAAGATAACTCCTGCCTGAAAGCCACCACCCGGGCCGAAGTCGCCATGCCATTGAACATACAATGAAAATATAAGTACCGGTGCAATCAGAAGATCCGCAACTTCGCGCAGTACAATCTTCTGTCGCATGGATTCAACTTTAACGTGAGAAGGTGCTTTGCGCTCTATACCGGATCGTCTGGTACCAGCGCCAAGTAATAACAGCACCCCGACAAAAGCGGTAAACACAACGCCTGCCTCACCAAAGGTGTCGTAGCCGCGGTAGCTTGCAAGTACTGATGTAACAATGTTCGGTGGTCCAACTTCTTCACCGGACTCGGTTAAGTATCTTGGCGCTACGTGGGTATGAATGGGTGCATCCGGCAGACCGAAGTACGGCATATCCAGCGTTGCGTACATCAGCATCGCACCTGTGCAGGTCACTATAACGAGCGGTAGTAAAGTTTTTTTCGGGTTTTTCTTTTTACTGGTACGCCCGACTATGGCAAGTGCTGCAAGAATGAAGATAGTCGAGACGCCTGCGCCAACTGCCGCTTCTGTGAAGGCAACGTCGACTGCATCCAGAACCATAAATATGCACGAGCTTAGCAAACTGAAAAAGCTCATCAGGAGTACCGCCGTCATTAGGCGATCAAGTCTTACAATTGCAAATACTGTTGCAACAAGCATCAGTAGCAGCAATGCATTAATCAGGAATTCGATGGTTTTGATCCTTCGTTTCCGCGTGGTTCATGGGCGCTGTGCTTAGTGTCGCTTGCAGAATTTTTAGGCAATCTTTTGATGATGGTTGCAAGCTTCGGGTCAACGCCTGCAACGCTCACCGCCTGAGCCAACGCGTGTATAGCGGCCAGGCTTGTGACCAGAAGAAAGAAAAATATAAAAAACAGCTTTAGCGCTACGAGGTAATCCGGGGCCTGTAGTGCCAGTCCCAGAAGTATGAGTCCGGAACCCATTGAGTCGAGAATACTGGCTGAGTGAGCTCGGGTGTAGAAGTCCGGCATGCGGATAAGGCCCACGCCTGCAGTGATGCAGAAAAACGCGCCGAGGACCAACAGCACCAGGCTTGCGATGTCGAGCACCATGCTCATGCGGTTGGTTTGCCGTCGGTGCCGGTGGTGTCTTCCGGATCCGCGGTGCCCAGGTTGCCAAACTTAAAAAACTTGAGCACTGCAATGGTGCCGATAAAGTTGATAAGGGCATAAGCGAGAGCAATGTCCAGAAAATCTGGCCGACCCATCAAAAATCCCAGTACCGCTATGAAAAGCACGGTAGCTGTGCCGCCTGTATTGATCGCCAGAATCCGATCATATAGCGAAGGCCCCAGAAAACTTCTGGCAAGTGCCATCAGCATGGTGATCAGGATGGCGATCATGGCAATAGCAAACATATCTATGCCCCTTCCAGTTTTCTGACTCGTCGATCCATTTCACCATTCTCCATATCGACGAGCGTTTCCTTCGCCAGTGCATGCACTTCTATTGAGCCGGGTTCGACATCAATGGAGAGTGTGCCCGGTGTCATTGTGATCGAATTCGCGTGGATCACCAGTCCCAGTGCGGTTTTCTGGCTCGCAGGTACTGTGACGATAGTGGGTGAGATAGGCATATCTTTTTGCCAGATTCGTTTCGCCACATCTATGTTTGATTTAACAACTTCCCAGATCAGCCATGGGATGTAGGGAATCATTCGCAGGAAGATAAGTAGCGGTCTTTCGCTGGAATCGACTATCTGCAAGCGGCTGCTGATCCAGGCTGCAAGCAGGCATGACGACGCTCCGAATGCCAGCATTAACGGTTTAAACAGGCCGCTCCAGAGAAGCCAGAGGGCGGCACATAATAGTAGTGACGGGATGAAGCGGGACATACTCTGCTGAGTTTGGGGTTCGAAGACTGGGTGGTTTTAAGTGGTTAGACAATCCGAGACTGAATATTACCACGCAAAAGTCCGCTAGTGGAGTACTCGGCGTAAGCTCTGATCTGGAGCACGCGAGTTTAATGAGACCAGCGAAGGCATCACCGCGATGCATAAATATCGCTACCAGACAGTTCATCACAGGGAGTAATTTATGTGCACGAAAGAATTTCTTTGTTTCATATTTGTTACATTGAAAATAAATCTGGAAAATAGCCGCAATTCGGCTTTTAGTTAACTGTTAGGACCGAGTTAGTTGGCGACCAGCCAGCCTTGTGTTACGGTCTGGGCGGTTTCATCACATGCCGCGCTTTGCGGTTCAAAACAAATAGTCCTGGAGGTTCATTTATGAACTTATACAAATTTGCAGCAACAGCGGCGGCAGTGTCTTTGTTGCTAGGTGGTACCGTGCAAGCGGGCACGCTTGACGATATCAGATCGGCTGGCGAACTTAAGTGCGGTATCTCTACCGGTGTTCCCGGTTTTGCGTTCACTGACGATGCGGGTAACTGGCAGGGCTTTGATCCGGCTGTATGTAAAGCCGTAGCAGCAGCTGTATTCGGTGATACTTCTAAAGTTAAATACGTTACCACTACCGGTAAGACTCGCTTCACTGCTCTTTCATCTGGTGAAGTGGATATGCTGGCTCGTAACACTACCTGGACTTTCAGTCGTGACACAGATCTGAAGCTTGATTTTGTTGGAGTTAACTACTACGACGGTCAGGGTTTCATGGTTCCAACTGAGCTGGGTGTTGCAAGTGCAAAGGATCTTGATGGTGCGTCAGTATGCATCCAGACGGGTACAACCACCGAGCTTAATCTGGCTGACTTTTTCCGTATCAATAACATCTCTTATGAAGCGGTTCCAATCGAAACCAATGATGAAGCGCGGACTAACTACGAAGCTGGACGTTGTGATGTTTATACAACTGATGCATCAGGTCTTGCAGCAACACGAACAACATTTGAAGATCCAAGTGCTCATGCTCTGTTGCCTGAAATTATTTCCAAAGAGCCACTTGGACCGCTGGTTCGTCACGGTGACAGTGAGTGGGCTGATATTGTCCGCTGGACTCTGAACGCTATGATTACTGCGGAAGAGCTGGGAGTGACTTCTGAAAACGTTGATCAAATGGCTACTGGCACGAACAATCCTGAAATCAATCGCCTGCTTGGCTCTGAGGGTGATCTGGGTGCAATGATCGGGCTTGATAAAGCTTGGGCATGGCGTGCAATAAAGTCGGTTGGCAACTACGGTGAAGTCTTCGACGGCTTCATTGGTGCTGGAAGCGACATTGGCCTTGAGCGTGGTGTGAACGCGCAATGGACAGACGGCGGCTTGCTTTACTCGCCTCCATTCCGCTAGTCGGAAGCAATCAAAGGGGTGCGCAAAAGCGCGCCCCTTTTTTTATCTGCACGTTATAACGTGTACCTTAGACTTACCATCCGGCTGTAGAGAAGTTACTACTTCCAGCCGTTCGCACAGGATCAATCTGTGGCGCTATCGCAAGCTCAAGCGGGACCTCCTAAGGCCAGTTTTTCAATCAGCAAACTGTGGACTGACAAAGAGTCGCGCGGTGTTTTGATTCAGGTCATTGCTTTCGCTTTGTTTTGCCTGGTTATCTTTAAGCTTGGCAGCAATGTTGTCGAGAATTTTGAGAAACTTGGAAAGCCTTTCGGGTTTGATTTTCTTAAGCAGGAATCAAATTACGACATTAACCAAACTCTTATTGAATACAACTCGCAAAGCTCGCATGCGAGAGCTGCGGTTGTTGGAATAATAAATACGCTTTTGATAGCGGTCTGTGGAATTATTCTGGCAACAATCCTTGGTTTTATACTGGGCGTATTAAGATTGTCTCCCAACTGGCTGATCAACCGGTTGGCTTATTGTTATATCGAGTTTGTTCGTAATGTGCCGGTGTTGGTGCATATATTATTAGTGCACGGCATATTGGTGCATACACTGCCTCACCCTAAGCAAGCGATTGATATTGGGGAGACATTTTTTCTCACTAATCGTGGCTTTTATATGCCTCAACCGTTGTTCCAGCCACTGTTCTGGTTGGTTGTCGCGGCCTTTGTTATTGGTGTGATCTTCGCGTTCTGGTACAAAAGGCATGCTGCAATTAAGCAGGCGGCTACCGGTGCGCAATCGCCGGTGTTCTGGGTCATGCTTGCGTCGATAATAGGTCTGCCGATATTGGCTTTTATTCTTTCGGGAGCCCCGGTCAACTGGGAATACCCGGTGCAGAGTACATTTAACCTCAAGGGCGGGATGGCACTGAAGCCGGAGTTTCTAGCCTTGTGGCTTGCGTTGTCGCTGTATACCTCTGCGTTTATTGCGGAAAATGTACGTTCCGGTATTGAGGCTGTGAGTCAAGGTCAGACCGAGGCTGCGATGGCGCTTGGTTTGCCGCGTAAAAGAACGATGAATCTGGTGGTGATTCCGCAGGCAATGAGAGTGATCATTCCACCACTTACCAGCCAGTATTTAAATATTACAAAAAATTCGTCACTGGCCATTGCAATTGGATATATGGATATCGTGGCCACCATTGGTGGTATTTCATTGAATCAAACCGGTAGAGAAATGGAGTGCATGATTATTGTGCTCAGCTTGTATTTGTTCTTCTCGTTGACCATATCGTTGATCATGAATTGGTATAACAAGCGCCTTGCGCTGGTGGAGCGCTAGCAATGGCAACAGTTTATGCACCGGGTGAACACCCCGATATGAAACCACCCATCGGCCAGACCGGGCTGTTGCTGTGGTTGCGCAAGAATCTATTTTCGTCAACTTTTAATATTGTTTTGACGTTGGTTACGATGTACCTGTTGTACCTCGTTATTCCACCACTGGCGAAGTGGTTGTTTATAGATTCCACTTTTGTCGCCGGTTCACGGAATGAATGCAGAGAGTTAGGTGAAGGGGCATGTTGGGGATTCATTGGTAAACGACTCGGGCAGTTTACTTACGGGTTCTATCCGGCCGAGTTGCGCTGGCGTGTAAATCTGACATTTTTATTGTTTGTACTGGCGTTAATACCAGTGCTCTGGGATAACCTGCCGAAGCGCAAATTGGGTCTCTGGCTTTCTTTGCTGTTTCCATTTGTAGCTATATGGCTGCTGCTTGGTGGTTTGCCATTCGATTTCATTTTAACGGGCCTGCTAAGCGTTTTCGCTTCTATGGTTGGACTTTTCAGCACGATGCTCGGCTGGGTCGGGCTCGATGGTCTTATCGCTGCCAATGAGCAGGTGATAGCGGGCATCAATAAGACTATTGGTGGTGTTGAAAGCACGTCTGCCAAATATGGGCTGGAGTGGGTAGATACTGACCGCTTTGGCGGTTTTATGTTGACGCTGGTTATTGGTGTAACCGGTATCGTCTTTTCACTACCGCTTGGTATTCTCCTGGCGCTCGGCCGACAGTCGAATCTTCATTTTATTCGTTGGGTCTGTACGGGTTTTATCGAATTCATCCGTGGTGTGCCGTTAATTACTTTGTTGTTTGTGGCATCCACCATGCTGAACTACTTTCTGCCGCCTGGAACTACATTTGATCTGTTGCTTCGTGTATTGATTATGGTGACGCTGTTTTCAGCCGCCTATATTGCGGAGGTTGTGCGAGGTGGATTGCAGGCGATTCCTAATGGTCAGCGAGAAGCCGCCGATGCGATGGGGCTTAAGTACTGGTCATCAATGCGTTTGGTGGTTTTACCGCAGGCATTAAAAATCTCGATTCCGGGCATTGTGAATACCTTTATCGGTTTATTTAAAGACACCACCCTGGTGGTGATTATCGGCTTGCTGGATCCATTGGGAATAGGACGAGCGTCGTTGTCCGACATTAAGTGGCAGGGACTGTCGACTGAAGTTTATGTCTTTATCGCTTTGTTCTTTTTTGTTTGTTGTTTCAGTATGTCGCGCTATTCGATTTATCTTGAAGATAAGCTGCATACGGGGCACCGCAATGACTAATCTGGTATGCGTGATTCAGTTCACAGCTAACACGAAGCGCTGCTTGGCTTATAAAGGTAATTACAATGAATGATCCTGCGAATCAACGTGATTCTGGCTCAATGGCTGTCAGTGATAAGGAAATGATCCGCATTACCGAGATGCACAAGTGGTACGGACAGTTCCATGTTCTTAAGAATATTAATCTTAATGTTAAGTCGGGTGAGCGGATTGTGGTATGCGGCCCCTCGGGGTCTGGTAAGTCCACGCTAATTCGATGCATGAACAGACTTGAAGAACATCAAAAAGGTGAGATCTGGGTTGACGGTGTTGAGCTGACCAGTGATCTAAAAAACATTGAGACAATACGTCGCGAAGTCGGCATGGTATTCCAGCACTTTAATTTGTTCCCGCATTTAACAGTGCTTGAGAACTGTACGCTGGCGCCTATCTGGGTGCGAAAGATGCCCAAGGCTGAGGCCGAAGATATTGCGCGCTCATACCTTGAGCGAGTAAAGATTCCCGAGCAGGCGGACAAGTATCCGGGACAGTTGTCCGGCGGACAGCAGCAACGTGTTGCGATTGCACGTAGTCTTTGTATGAATCCAAAAATCATGTTGTTTGATGAGCCGACCTCGGCACTTGATCCTGAAATGATTAAGGAAGTGCTCGATGTAATGATCGAACTTGCTCACGACGGTATGACGATGTTGTGCGTAACTCATGAAATGGGTTTTGCTAAAACGGTAGCAAACCGCGTGATCTTTATGGATGGTGGTGAAATCATCGAAGAGAATGAGCCTGATGAGTTCTTTAATAATCCACAGTCTGAGCGCACCCAGGAATTTCTGAGTCAGATATTGCTGCACTAGTGCCTGAAACTCGAGGGTTCATGGCAAACCTTTACCGGGCTAAATCTTACCGGCCCGGTTGATAATCGCTGGTCGTGGCTGAATACCAGTCATTATTGTTACTGCGCGTATTTATTTCTATTGCAAATTTGCGCACCTGTGCTGATGTTTTTTCGATAGTGAAAGTGGTATAAAAATCCTTACCTGAAGCGACACAGGTTTGGGGTTCAAGGTGAGCATGTGGTCGAGTGAAAAGGTCTGCGCCGACTCGCAGGAGTTTTTCGACCTGGTTTGTGAGTCGATCGATTCGGCCCGCCAGTCTGTTTTTGTCGAGATGTATATCTTCCGACTCGATAATCTGGGTGCTCGCCTGCTTGGCTCGCTCAAAGATGCGGCTCAACGTGGTGTTGAGGTTCGTGTTGTGGTGGATGGTGTGGGATCGCCGTCCTGGTCAGGGGAATTCCTGCGGACACTTGAGCGGCAACGGGTAGCGGCTCGTGTATACCATCCGTTGCCGGGATTATGGCAAGTGCCTTCTGCGGGGTTGTTGCTTTCTCATATCGGCCGCTTCAACAAGAGAAATCATCGCAAGATGATCGTTGTAGATCAAATGACAGCGTTCGTCGGGTCTTGCAATGTGTCTGACCTGCATCGTCGCTGGCGCGAAACTGCCGTTCGGGTTGGCGGAGCAGGTGTTGCTGAATTGTGCAGGTCTTTTGCTGTGATCTGGAGTCGCTCGAGCCATCCTGATATTTTGCGGCCACAGCTGCTGCGCGGCAGAAAGTTTTTTCGTGGGTTGAAAAACAGTGCGCTGGTGCGGGTTAACTGTACCCGTAAGTTACGGCAGCAGCACAATGCGGAAATTATTAGACGGATTGAGCAGGCGGCCAGTCGGGTGTGGATAACAACAGCCTATTTTGTGCCGAGTCCCGGTATTATTGCGGCGCTGCTGGCGGCTGCCAAAGCTGGTCGGGATGTAAGGCTGTTGCTGCCAGGTAAAAACAGTGTCATGTCCTGCGTTAGCCGGATGTTCTATTCGGGGTTAATCCGGTGTGGTGTTCAAATATACGAATATCAACCGTCGATGCTGCATGCCAAAACCCTGCTAATTGACAGTTGGGCCAGCGTTGGAACAACCAACCTGAATCACCGAAGTCTCTATCATGATCTGGAGGTTGATGTATCGCTCACCAGTCGGCGGGCGTTAGTCAGGCTGGAAGATCAATTTATTGATGATTTGGCGGAGTCGCAAAAAATGACTCCAGAGCGATTGCGCCATCGCTCGCTGCTGGAGAAAGCCAGTGGCTATGTTGCTTATCCTTTTCGGACCTTTATTTAAGGCTCCATAGTAGCGTTTGGTCCTGGCTGTCGGGCGCTGTTGCTGGCGGATTTACAGGCTGGCAGGTGCCATCAGATGCACTTTTATGAGAATGGTCTATAAAATAGCGAGGTCGTGGTGCGGCTGGTGCTGAATTGATCTGCTTGCATTAAGTATTCGAGCTGTTGACACTGGCTTTCATCAATATCATAATTCCGCTCTTGTGCGGAGGGATTCCCGAGCGGTCAAAGGGGGCAGACTGTAAATCTGCTGCATATGCTTCGGAGGTTCGAATCCTCCTCCCTCCACCAACCGGCACTGGCAAATGCGGTTTTCGATTGGCAAGTAAGGTCCAAGTATGGTCAAAAGGCGGGAGATTTGGTACTCGCGAGTTGATGATTGGCTTTACCTGTTGAAATTTTAGGGTGTCGGTAGCAAGTTGTGATGTTAGCTGGTTGCAGAGCGGGTGTCGTACAGTGGTAGTACTCCAGCCTTCCAAGCTGATAACGTGGGTTCGATTCCCATCACCCGCTCCACTTTCCATAGCTTGGCTGTAGCTTTGGCCGCAGTTTTGGTGTGTAACGGAAGGGAGTTGTACCAGTAAGTATGGAGCTGTTGATTTACCGAGTTGCCGATCGCCGTAGTATGGTCGTTGTTATGGTCGGTGTATTAGCCGGGTGCGTATTGCCTGTGTTGCGTCTGTTGTCCATGTAGGGTATTTGCCCATGTAGCTCAGGGGTAGAGCACTCCCTTGGTAAGGGAGAGGTCAGCGGTTCAATTCCGCTCATGGGCTCCACAAAAAGTAGACCGAGTTATTCGGGCTGCTGGTTTAAACTGTTGTTTTAGCGATAAAATTTAATAAGACCAACTTAACTATTCAGGGTCACTAGTAATGTCGAAGGAAAAATTTGAACGTACGAAACCGCATGTAAACGTGGGCACAATCGG
>CAZYRP010000066.1:0-24934 GCA_964649465.1 uncultured Granulosicoccaceae bacterium
CATCGATTTCGATTACTGTGAATTGTCCATTAAGTAGCTCTTCGGGCAAGTGTTCCTGCACAACAACAGGCAATGACGCTCTGTGTGTATAGACAATGGGTGATCCATCGGTTGGTGGTTCAGGTATTTCGGTGCTTTGGCTTCCCCGGCTGGAATATTCGAGTGAAGATGAATCAGTGTTGGATTCGATCCATGCATCTGCCGAGCGGTTAAGACGTATCTCGGAGCTGAAATGAATCCCTGTGAGGAGGCTCACTTCCATCAACCAGGAGTAGCCGACGACCATAGTCAGCGTAATACTCATTAGTGTCAGTTTCAGTAATTTTCCAATCGACATTAGTCGTTACTGGCCTGTTCTCTCATTACCTGTTCACTCATTAGATGCATCGTCCTCACACAAGCGATAGCCCCGGCCCTTGACGGTTTCAATCATTGCAGTGCTAAACGGTTTGTCAACAGCCTTTCGTAGCTTAAACATCTGGACTTTTAGATTATTAGCCTCTGGTGGCTCATCACCCCATGCTGCAAAGCTTAAGCTTTTACGGTCAACCGGGGACGGACTGGAACGAGCAAGCGTTTCGAGTAATCGCCAACCAATGGGTGATAACTCAATTTCCTGATCTTCCCGGCGTACACGATGTTCGTCGATTAAAAGTTCCAGTGAGCCGACAATCAATCGCTGCACCTCGCCTGTGCGTCGTCTCGATAATACTCGCACTCTGGCTGCGACCTCGACCAGAGCAAATGGTTTGACCACATAGTCATCAGCACCAGCATCAAGTCCGGTTACCCGGTCCTCGATAGCATCACGAGCCGTTAGCATCAGGATTGGTGTTGTGTTGCCCAGTTTTCTTATGCGACGAGCGACTTCGAGCCCGTCAACATGAGGCAATCTCACATCGAGGAGTATTACATCAAAGTCAGCACATGCTATTAATTCAAGTGCCACCCGCCCATCAGCGGCGTAGTCACAGCTGTGCCCATCGAGTTCAAACCACTCACCTATTGAACACGCGAGTGCCGAATCGTCCTCAACAATCAGAAGGCGCAGCGGACAAGAACGTCCTTCCATAGATAGTTGTCTCATGATCTTCCCTGTTCATGATTTTCGTCACATCTAACTCAAGAGCCCCTTGAAATAATCAACGCAGGGGTAATTCGGTGCCTCTCAAATTTTACGCTTTGAATTAGAATCAAAAAGCTATACTTTTTATAAGCCAACACGTTTGGTTCACTTTAATGCAAACGAGGCAGTGACACAAACTCGCAAGAGAGCTTGTCCATAGATCCCGACCGTATGTGACCTCTTGATGGTCCGCTTCGATGTATTATCGAAATATATTCATAGGTATCGAAAGCATTTCTAATACTCACTACTGTTGATTTAGGGAGGCAATTTGGTAATTTATCCAGTTTTACCTGTGACCTCTGATGTTTTAAGCTACAAGGTCATACTTTACTTGATTTTCAAAACCTGCAAGTAACAAACACCAACGAGATTGCGGAGCCGCTATGGAAAGCGTGAGGCAGAATGGATGCTATTTAACGCCAATACTATTTTTAACCACTGTTTTTTTAATTGCCTCTGTTTCTTCAGCTGAGGAAAAGACACGTGGCGATTGGGCCGTAACCGTTGGTCTGGGGGCCTTCCATGGGCCCGAATACGAGGGCTCTGACGAAGCTGAAACAGCGGCATCGCCTGACTTTGAAGTAGTGTGGAGAGACAGGGTATTTCTTAACCCGGACAGTCTGGGTATCAATTACTTTAAAAACGATTCTCTAATTCTTACCGCTTTTTTATCAGAAGGTGAAGAACGCGAAGAAAATCTTAACGCCGGTTTGAACGGACTGGGCGATATAGACGCCAGTACGACACTCACACTGGGGGCAGAGCTTGAATTAGGGCTTTTGATACCCTCTGCAAGCCTGACAAATCACAACGGAGGTACCGACGGATTTCAAGCAAGTGTTGGACTTGAAACAGTGCTTCCACTACGAATACTAACCGGTAACTTTGATATAGCTGGTACGGAAACATTGGGGCAAGCAGAAGATCTCCTGCTTGTCGGCCCGATTATCACTGCCGGGCTGTCAGCGGATTGGGCTGATGATAATTACACCAGCGGCTTTTTTGGTGTTACTGCAGAGCAATCTGCACGCTCGGGGTTGCCTCAATACACAGCAGAGGCAGGCTTTAAATCAATTAACGCTGAAGTCAGTGTTTTATATCCGGTTAACAAATCGTGGACCGTGCAGGGATTGGTCGGTTACACCAGGCTTATTGGTGATGCGGAAGACAGCCCTGTTGTGTTGGAAAATGATATTACTTTCGTTGGTGGCTTTGTTACTTATCACTTCTAATTTGTAAATGATGTTTGTCATTAAATATTCCAGATTCAAATGTATTAAAGTAATTATTGCTCCGACTTATTTTACGGCCAATGGTCACTGCGCGTGGCTGGTTATTTTTCGAGCGGAAGCAGCTAATGCAATAGTCCCCCGGGTTTTACCGGGGGATATTTATTTGCAGAGCCCATTGCCCTCTTCCACATTCCATTTTTTCTGATAGCGCATGTACCTTTGTTTAACGCAAGTGCCTGTAACTACAATTCATCGAACAAAGCAGAAGAGAATTTCCAATTTAATTACAGCTTGTTCCACTCAGCGGTAACGTACCTTCAACCAGGAATTCAACGACTATCGAATCAACACAGTCATTCTCGCGCACAAATACAGTACCGTGCCCCTGATGATCAGATGAGACTAAAACACCACCGATTGCGTTAGCAGTTGCAATCGCCAGACTGATCGGCGTGCGTACATCTCCCGTGCCACCTATAACAAGGGATGCCGGTGCATCTGTTGTCCGGATATCGCTAACTGGCTGCAATGCTGCAGGCCAACCAACACAACCCGCAGCCATCGGCAATACTTTTTCGGCAAAAAAGTCTGATGATTCATTGAGACGTCCGAGTTTAGCAAGCAGTGATTCCGCTGAAGGTCGTGCGGCATCATCTGCGCAAACCACTGCTCTTTCAAGTGTAACGCCACCGGCTTCGTCTCCGTCCAGGCCAAACTCCTGGATTACTGCGAATAGATTCGCTGGATCGCCATTGATTGCATAATCGATTAGTAAGGGGGCTAGTGACTCACCGACCTCAGACTCATCGATTGCCAGGTCTAGTAAAATAAAGAATGCACTCAACGTATCCACATCTGCGCTATCTAGTATGCTGTTCAGGCGCGCTACGAATGCGGCTTCAACTACGCTTCGATCACAATCCGGTAACGTTGTACCGCATGCGTTTAACATCTGGTCAAAGCTGGCTTGCTGCGCAGCCGCAGATTCAATAACAATTGTGTCCACAGTTCCATCTGGCGCCAGCGGTGCGTCCATAATGATACGTCCACTCGACTCGGGAAAGCGCTCCAGGTACAACGCGGTTATCCGTGTACCAAAGCTGATACTAATGATATTTAGTTCAGGGGTATTTAGCATCGAGCGCATGATCTCCATATCCTGCACCACCGCATTTGATCCTACCCACTGCAAATGGTCTTCGAGCTCAGCCAAGCAGGAATCCGCCAGCATGGTGAAGTCGTTAACTACAGTCATTACGTCACTCTGATCCCTCGGATAGGGAACTGAACTGGCGTTACCTAATTGATCGCAGTCCACTTGTAGAGTACTACCTACGCCACGGTGATCAAAACCGATAATGTCATAGCGTTCGCGAATCGCATCAGGAAAAACACCCGACTGAGACAACTCGCTTAATACCTCAGTACCTGAACCCGGGCCACCCTCAATGAATAACAGTGGCTCGTGTGGACCATCACCGGTACCCGGCAGACGCGCGACTTCAATGTTTATCTTGCGATTGTCGGTGGAGTCATGAATCAAAGGTACCTCGAATGCACCGCAATCCAATCCTGGTACTGCGTCGCACGGTTCAAATACTATTGCGTTATTATCATCCGGGACTGTGTTTGCAGAGTCAGAAGAACAAGCACTCAGCAGGATAATGGGTATCAACGCTGCGACTGTGTGGGCAAAGCAAAAGTAAGATTTCATTCTATTCATCCTTGTGTAAGAAGTTAACGAGATGCCACCGTACTCCCGCACCGGTTAACTTCGGGTAAACACACAAGAGAGGAATTGAAAATACACCGATTCTCGCTTTGCTTCTAACTTTTACTTTTTGTCGTCACTACTTGAAAGGTATATGACCAGAACCAAAATCCTGAGTATCCAGAGCACTTGCCTGATTTTTTCGGCTACCACTATCTATTTCATTTACGATTGCACTAGCCAGTGGGCTGTGTGGTGACCACAAATTACTGCCGCTGATCTCTGTCTGGTAGTTCGATGTAGCCCCCTGTTATATCGTTCTTTTTCCTAAAAAATATGGTATCAAGAATTTTTATCACTATAAGTAGGGTTGTAGTCGTTATCGCTCACAGCATGTAATTCATAAATCTTCTCCAGAAATTTATTCCACTCGACAGTTGAAGATTTTTAAATGCACAGATTTGGTCAACGACAGCAACTGGTCAGTTTTTCCGGCATATGAAAACTGAGACTTCTGACCCTTTGCCTTCTAATTGAATCTACTGCTTAATGAAGTATCTTGATTCACTTAGATGCTGTTCTCCAATAAATGGAGGAGTCTGACTACCAAAAAACAGTCGGCCGTCTAATGACAGTAAAAAAAGACCATATATGCCGAACGCCGGATCAAACAACCCCACCTCATCATCCGAAAACGTGCTTTCATCAAAGTCGATATTCCACACACCAATATCGAAAATCGATGCCGTACCTAATACCGTCTGAAATGTATCGTTGGTGATCTGAAAATCAGATGATCGTATTCTTATAAACGATATTTCCGATGGTACAGAACAATCGCTGTCCTGATAGTAGTTGATAGTACGTTCATATGAAGCGCCTTGAATGACTATAAATTCTCGTTCATATTCCGTCGGTTCATCGGGAAAAAAAGTAAAACAATTGCTTAACCAACTTCCATCCAGTGTCCCTCGATCAGCAGTGGCGACAATACCTTCGACTTGCTGCTCGTCTGAATTCTGCGTAGTCATTTCTTGCGAACCTACTGCACCGGTGTTAACCAGATTGACAGGTAACTGACTATCGTCGCTATCACACGCGACCAGCGAGGATACAATAATACAGATTGCGAATAACTTGCTAGCTCGATTCAACATAACCACCAATTATCTCTCAGAATACATTCCTTTCCAGGTACATTTTTACGCGTACCATATTTCTCAGCTAAAAGGACTTACGCCGGGGAGCTATAAATCAGTAAATGTCTGGTGCTGACTGCAAATAGCCGAATTGGCACATCAATTCAACTCCACATATTTTAACCGAAGGCTTGCAACCGACAGACTCAAGTTGACCCTAACCGATCATTGGCTTTTTGTTTTAAGTCTCACGTGACTGTGCCGCTGATCGTCTAGAAATGCCGCGATGGCTTGCGGGGATTTTAAATGAAACACATTCTTTTTATCAGTAGATTCTGACACGAATTTACGATATCTGGGCGTGAGTTTACGATGACACAACCAAAGCACACGATAGCTGGTAATTGTGCTTCGAAATATTGGACTCCGTTCCGGCCATCCCTCCGGGTTAACGAAAATACCTTTCAAAAAGCGCTTTGTAACCCAAATATAATGCATGAATAATGGTAGATCCACATAGATAAGTGTATCTGCTGCTGCAAAACGGTCCCACGCCGATGGTACGCAACCGTACCCATCGATGATCCATTCGGCTTCATCAATTCGCTTAGCATGAATACTTAAGTACCTGGTATGTGGAATTTTCTCACCACCTGGCTTGTACATTATTTTGTCTAGAGTGATCAGGGGGAGATTGGTTATTTCGGCCAGCTCCTTTGCGAGCCTGGATTTACCACCTCCGGTGTTGCCGAATATAGCTACCTTATTCATATTGCTTCCTGTTGCTTACATTGAAGCTCAAGAAACGGATAAAAAAACCCGCCTCCTGGGCGGGTTCTGAACACTAATCAAGCATTAGCAATCCCACCATTCATATAGAATGATGATAATAATCTGCTGAACATTGCTTGCTGGTATTTGCATGTATTAATTATTAGCTCACAGCAGGAGATGAGTCAATGTTTGTTTCAGCTATCGAGCGAAGGACCAGAGTTGGCCGGACAACGCCCTATGTAGTCATTCCATCCCCAACACTATCGAGCGTGCTTTAACGAACGAGGATCGACCCGCGAATTCTGATCATCAGGCCACTCACGACCTTCTAATGGCGAAAGCTTATTATTGAGATATTGCATCTAGATCAGTGGAAAATTCCTGTTGAATTTTAGCGTTTACTAATGTGAAACCTTTAAAATCGAAACTTGCAAAGGACTCTCGACTATTGCATCTAAACTCTTTAACAGGTTCTGTCTCACACCAGAAATATTTCGATGTTACCGGTTCTTTCTCGTTTTCCCTTATAAGAGTTGGTGGTCCATATTTTTTCGTAAACTCTTCCCGCATTCTTTCACGCAAAAGAACGCGGTTTTCACTACTACCGGTTTTCAGATTAATTCTTATTTCTTCAACAACCATACGTGCTGTTTTCTTGTTTGCGACTAACTCTGGGTGCAAGGTGATTTCAATTACTACAGTATCACCTGAGTAAACGAAACTACTGGGCGGATTCTCTTGCTCGATATAGGGGACCTCGCCAATGAAGTTATGTACTTCAAAATCATCGGCATTAATCGAGTAGTATCGAGACAGGTTTTCAATGGCAGGTCCGTACATCATGCCCGTTCGAATTTCGGCAATTTCAAAATCATCAATATTGTAGACATCTGCCGCATTCACACTCAATGCGAATGCTGGCAATGCAGAAATCAATATACGCGAGATTCTTTTAATGATCGTTTGCATGATATTTGGATCCATTGATTTACTTGTACTGCTGCAAATTTTAGATATATGAATACTGCAGTAAGCTGAACTACTCAACATAAAATATAGTTTCAAGCTCTGGAATGCCTGATAACGTAATTTTCACGCCACTCGTTCATTAAATACACGCCGAACAATCAAAGCTGGTGGCCGTTATAACTCCCATTGGTTGATTGTATCATCAACGGTTTTTTATGAAGGACCTGACGGGCGAGATGGGATCCAGGCCGGACCGTTAACTGGTTAGATTTTCACTATATCGTTTGAGAAACTCCACATTGATTTCTTTTTCCTTTTTACCGGGAATTTCGATATAAATCTCATCAAGAATGTCATTTCGTATTTTTTCCAGCTCTGGACGGTAGGCTACATCGTAATGGAGGAATTCGTCTAACGCAGCGGAAGAAAATAACTCACTTCCGTTTGGAGAAATAGCAGAATCAGCCATGATCATCTTAGCAACTTCCGCAGCTGTCAGATCTTCAAACGACTTTCCTTTAATTTTTATTATCCGTTCACCAAACACACAATTTCTCCACATCATGGACCAACTCAAATTGACACGAAGGGCACTGTCGCACCACTTGAAATCAGTCGTTTATAATTAATTATACCCTACGTCTCCAGCTTGAAACTCGACCTCGAAGTTTGTTTATGCATTCATGTCTCTACCTGCTATAATTTTTCCAAATATTCAACTTCGTACTTTTCATTCAGTGCCGTTTTAATGGTGTGACCTCCTGTATATTCGCCAGCAGCAAACCAGACAATTAATTTATTATCATACGAATTTACCTCATGTAGTTTTAAAGAATTTTCAATTTTAGATTCTAATATTGAATGTTCTTTTTCATAGTCTTTTTCTGCTAAATTGCGGGAATTTTCAATAAAGAACTCACCTTGTACAATATCGTGATTGAACAATTCAAATACAATTTTCTTGTTTAGAAAATTCCTGGTTAAAGAATACCATTCAACGAAATTTCTAATTATTTTTATGTTTGATTCCGTATCAGGTCTTGAATTAATAGAAACTCTTAGTTTTGAGTCATCAATTTCCCCATACCAACGATCAAGTTTCTCTTTATAAACTAACTCACCTAAGACTGGATCATTTATGAATTCTCGATCTTCCATCTGTTCCACCTTTTTGGGCGCTTATGTCCATATGTCCATATGTCCAGACCGCGACCAGCAAATAATCAAAGAGCCAAACTGGGTAAGCAGTAATGACTCAAAGCAACTATCCTGCAGGCGATATCTCCATTCGGACCTCAAGCAGAATATACCGCTTTAAACCAGTTTAATTTTTTCCAATATTGCGGACATTAGCCTGTCAAAACAAACGGTCCAGCCAGATCTGTTTATTCAATCAGACTGGATTGATCGCCTTTGATCCAAATAACTACGCAACTCTCGTAAAGCTGGCAACACCTTGGCAAGGCTCTCCAGGTCAAACTCCTGAGCCATTTTTTTCATGTCGGGTACCAGCGCTTTGATAATTTCATCGTGCTTTTTTCTGCCGCGCCTGGTGATGTGAACAAGCTTTGATCTGCCATCATCGGGGTTCGATTTTATCAGCACAAGCCCGTGTGACTCCAAGCCTTTTAACGTGTAAGTCATGGTGTTTTTTGGTACTTGAAAAGCTTCGGCAATAGCCAAAGGGGGCCGTCCATCCCCTACTCTGATCAAATGACTTAAAACGCTAAAGTGTGGCTGCGTCAGCCCTTCCGGCATACGAGCTTCAAGCATCGCCCTGCTTAGCTGGGCGATGATACCGGTTTCCAGAAACACCTCATAAAATATCGACGGGTCTTGTTTAGGCATCCAAACGTTTTATTTCCAACGGCCAGCGCGGTGTTCGCGCAATGGTAGGACCATAACCCAGGCGCCCAAGCATTTGTACTGTTTGCCCGTCAGTTGCGAGCAAAGAGTGCGCCTTGATGTAATTCTCTTCCATTTCGGGGTATTCCTGCAGGCATTGGCTCACCGGGTGCAGAGCAAGACCCAGTTCGGTGGATTTCAGGTTTAGTCTTAGCCATTGCCTGCCCGCTTCTATTTGATCTACTCGTGTATTGGTGTCGCTGCTTAACACCGCGTACGCTGGTGTTGCCTCTAACATTTTTCGATAAATTTTAAAGCCCTCTTTGTAACTCATGTTGGTGGTATCGAGTTGCTGTTCTCGATTTAGCTGCCCCATTAACATTAGAGACTCTAAAAAGGCACCTCCTAAATCAATGCCGTCCGGACTTGCATTAATGTCAGATTTTCCAAAACGCATCAAATCTACACTTTCAAGATAAGTCCGGGGAGTTTCTGCCTCGACTTTCCATGAATTCCACGTCAATGCTTTTATCTCATCAACCTGTACGCTATCGGTAAGGATTTTTGCAAATGGTTCAAGTATCCGAATTTTATCTGACTCAATCTCCGTTTCTTCGAAAGGCTCTTTACACGAACGTCGCCCCATAATCGAAGCTGCCAATGGATCAGCACTTGCACCAGTTGAAAACATTGCCTGCGCTACAGGCCCATCTTCTCCATCGGGAAAGAGCGAAAGTTCTACTTTGTGGCCCGTTGTCGATGCGGCTATGACCATTTGCTCTAAAAAGCAGCCAAATCCGATCATTATCTGTCTATCAAACGGATCTGTTTCTGGTAAGCGCCTGGCTGTATCGTGATGCAATCGAATGCCATCATCGGCCACCAGCTCAACCAACCAGGGCTGAAGATTGTGCGGATTTGGCGCAAGCAATGCGAAACTTAGTGCATTCAATCGCGGGTCGTTGTACTGGCCTGCCAAATCCCATGGCTCAATTGCCTTTTTCGGGGTTCTGGTCAAAGCAAATGCAGCGGCACCACCGGTAGCCGCAAGCACCGATCCACCGCCTAAAATCCCTAAAACAGCACGCCTTGGTATAGTCATATTTTTCATCCCTGTTGGTTCGAAATTGAACTATATATCATTATAGTTCGATATTGAACTATTATTTTGGAATTTTTTTGTCGGCTGATGTAAAGGATTAGACGGCTCCACTCATGCCAATACCTGATGTGACAACTCACCCGGGCACAGCAATACATCAGGCATTGGAATCGTATGATCCAGTTGATTAAAAGAGCGACTTTCCAGTGAAGCGGACGCTTGGCGAGATTCAGGTTGCGGCCGAAAAACGGCCTATTGCCACCGTACCTGGCAGAACGCTTAAATGTGGCGAATTACCTGCAGAACCCTAAAACAAATCTAACTTTTTGTTTGAGCGTATAAGCCCCATATGCATATAAGCAAAAGAACACATGGCCCTACATTAAAAAAATTATTACCCTCCGCGCGAGTCACTTTGTTGAGAAGCAGGAGAGCCATACTGGTTGCCGTGAGAGACAAAGTTAACGTTGCCATTTTACCTGGAGCATCTTTTATTAAGTCAGCTATTAAGTTTTCGATTGGAATAAATAACAAGGTAGACCTGAGAACCAACGAAACCCACCCGTTAGCCGTCTGGCACCGGATCGAGCAGCAGACGCACGCTTAATCACAGCAGCCATTAGTTACCGACGCTATCATCCCGCGACACCAATACCTGCCTGAACAATTAGTTCTCGAAGTACTCCGGGTGGTCAAGCAGTATTTTCTCTATGGTGGCATCCAGCCTTGACAGGTGAAGCATACCGGCTGTCACTGCTTTATCCTTTTTCCCTTCAATTACATATGCAGCAATGTCTTTGTGATCCTGCAACAATTCTGACAACCTGTCACCCTTGTTATGGCTGAGTACACATAACCGGTCTACTTTGGCTTTTTCAGAGGAAATAACTTCAAACGCAAAATCAACGCCTGCTATCTCACACAATGCTTTATGAAACAGGTAGTCCTGTTCGCTGAAGGCATCGAAAGTTTCGTCTTCAACAATTTTTCGCTGTTGCTCAAGACACTTCTCAAGTGTTTTTGCACCGGATGCATCGCATAGGTCAGCAGCACGGCGCAGCACCTCTGATTCAACCGAAACTCTTATGAATCGGGCCTTGTCGATTGCCTGTTTTGAAAAGCCCCTCACCTCTGTGGCTTTTTGCGGGCGTATAACAACCAGCTCAAGCATCTCCAATCGACTGAACGCATCGCGCACAGGCTGTCTTGAAACACCAAAGCGAGCCGCAACATCAGCCTCTGAAATTTTGGTTCCCGGGAGCAGGTTTAGCAGACTGATCTCCTGGTATAGATGATCGAAGACCAGATCAACACTTGTTCTGCGCGCGGGAGGATGCTTGGAGACAACTTCCATAACTTCAGCTTTTAACAGACTGCGAACGAGGGAAACCTGCGCACGGGACAAAGAATAGATTCCCAACTAACTCATTACTAACAAGCATCCTCTTCAACTCATTATCCCCCGTCGATGAATCGATACAATCACAGAGCGCCATACAAGATACGAATTCACAGAATCAGTTGCATTTTGCTCACACTTAATACTAGTATACCAGTCTCGCAACCAAGATGCGATACGTGCTGTTAATTCCGGGGATTATATGTCGGGCGTTTTACTTGAAAACATCGTTAAAGCCTACGGCAACATTGAAGTTGTGCACGGAATTGACCTTGAAGTAGCGGAAAAAGAGTTTGTGGTTTTGGTCGGCCCGTCCGGCTGCGGCAAATCTACCACCTTACGGATGATTGCAGGGCTCGAAGAAATCACCGGTGGCGAGATTAGTATAGATGGCCGCATCGTTAATCGCGTTGCTCCAAAAGACCGCGATGTAGCAATGGTGTTTCAGAATTACGCGCTCTACCCTCATCTAAAAGTTTTCGAAAACATTGCATTCGGACTCCGAATTCGCAAAGAACCGAAAGCTCATATTCAAAAAACCGTTGAAGAAGTCAGTGAAATACTGGGGCTGACACCATACCTCGATCGAAGGCCTGCAGAACTGTCTGGCGGGCAACGTCAACGGGTAGCGATGGGTCGGGCTATCGTGCGACACCCCAAAGTTTTTTTGTTTGATGAACCACTTTCAAACCTGGATGCAAAACTCCGTACGCAAATGCGGGCCGAAATCAAACGGCTGCACAAACGGCTTGGAGCCACGTCAGTTTATGTAACGCACGATCAGGTGGAAGCGATGACTCTGGCTGACCGTATCGTTGTCATGAACGATGGATATATTGAACAAATTGGAACCCCGATGGATTTGTTTATGAATCCGGCCAATACTTTTGTAGCAAGCTTTATTGGTTCACCACCTATGAATCAGTTCCCGGGGAAAATCGTACGTTCATCCGATGAGTCACAGGCGGTGGTTAACAATGTGACTTTCGCCCTTCCCAGGAATATTAACGTAGTAGATGGGCAATCGGTCGTTGTAGGTGTGCGACCAGAACACTTCTCAATGAATGCCGGAGATGGTTTAACGCCTGTACCGATATCACTGGATTTGGTTGAACCGCTGGGCTCCGAGGCATTGTTGCATGCCACCATTGGTGATCACCCGGTCATTATAAAGTGTGAAACTCATGGAGATATAGAGCACCTGTCAGGTGTCTCGCAGGTCTATGCACCGGCGCATCTGGTAAGCGTATTTGATGCCGAGACCGGAGCCGCACTAACTGGTGATTTAAGTGGCAATCAGGCTGGTAAAATCACAGGTGAGCAGGCCTAGTGGTTTCGGGCCAGGACAAACCTAACGCTGGTAAATCCGCCACGTCATCGGGCGGTTCATCAACGGTAGTCAATAAGCGCCCGAAACGGTCCTTCAAGCATAAAATGATATGGCTTGGTGACCATATAAAGAATGAGTGGCAGCTATACCTGATGCTTGCTCCCGCTATCATCTGGTTTATTTTTTTCCTTTACAAACCGATGTACGGGCTACAGATCGCGTTTAAAGACTACTCGATTTTTCGCGGTGTCGCTGCCAGCCCCTGGATTGGTTGGGAGCACTTCGAAACACTGTTTTCAAATGACCAGTTCATTCGAGCCTTTTGGAACACGATAAAAATAAGTGCGCTGAATTTACTATTTGGATTTCCAGCGCCAATTATTCTCGCACTGCTGTTCAATGAAATCATAAGCGCCAATTACAAACGAACTGCACAGACTATTGTCTACCTGCCTCACTTTATATCTTCAGTGATTATCGCAGGTATTGTTATCACCGCATTCTCGCCGTCAGTCGGTATTGTTAATACGATACTCGGCTGGTTCGGGCTTGATTCGATCTACTTTCTAACAAAACCGGAGTGGTTTCGACCAATCTTTGTCGGCACCGGCATCTGGCAGGAAGCAGGGTTTGGCTCAATCGTATTTCTGGCCGCAATAGCCGGTGTTAATCCGTCGCTTTATGAAAGCGCTGTAGTTGATGGCGCCAGTCGCTGGCAGATGATGTGGAAAATCACCCTGCCGTCGATCCTGCCCACAATCATCATTATGTTGATTATCCGTATCGGCAATGTGATGGAAGTGTCGTTCGAGTTAATTATTCTGCTTTATCAACCGGCAACTTACTCAACGGCTGACGTAGTCAACACATTTGTATACCGACAGGGCCTGCAAAGTGGTCAATACGATTTTGCCGCTGCGGCCGGATTATTTAATGCGGTGGTCGCATTCGTTCTGGTTATGATTGCAAACACATTGTCGCGACGCTATTCCAGGACTTCGTTATGGTAGCGGTCATTTTGAAAAGGCCAGGCACATGCTGAACTGGAGCCTCTACTCTCGCGGCGACAAATTTTTTGCCATCGTTGTGTCGATACTCATTGGCATGTTTACAGTTGCAACGCTATACCCGTTTATCTACATAGCGGCGGTGTCGTTCAGTTCGGGGTTTGCAGCGCAAGCCGGCAAGGTAGTGTTAACCCCGATCGAGACCACTACTGAGGCATACAAATACATTCTGTTTCAGCGCGAATTCTGGATCTCCTACCGCAATACTTTTATCTACACCATTGGTGGAACAGCAATGAGTCTGTTATTCATCATTCCGGCAGCCTACGCACTGTCAAGACCTCAGCTGTTGGGGCGGCGATTCTTTAATCTGTTTATTGCTTTTACCTTGTGGTTTAACGCCGGCATCATTCCGTTTTATCTGAACATGCGAGACTTAAACCTGCTGGACAGCATGTTCGGTATTATCCTCGCTTTCGCCGTCAACGCGTTCAACATCATTCTGCTACGTAACTTCTTCGAATCGATTCCCCAAAGTTTCGAGGAGGCAGCGCGCATGGATGGAGCAAATGATTTTCAGGTATTGTGGAAGGTGTTTATACCGCTTTCGAAACCCGCAATAGCTACGATCACGCTGTTCTGTATTGTGGCAAGATGGAACGGATTTTTTTGGGCTATGGTGTTGTTGCAAAGTGAGGAGAAAATTCCGCTACAGGTTTTTCTGCGTCACACCTTGTCCAATCTCAGTGACGATGACGAATTCGCTATTACTCAGCTTGAGGCCGCATACAGCGCCGAAACAGTAACAGCAGCCATCATTGTTTGTTCAATTATCCCGGTATTACTTGTCTATCCGTGGATTCAAAAATACTTCGAGAAGGGTATTCTTCTCGGAGGCGTTAAAGAGTAATCAACCTTGGAGGTTTTAATGAAAAAACTTTTACTCACCACGGCCATCACTGCAGGCTTGACTGCAGGTTTGGTGGCAACCACACCGGCACTCGCAGATGGTCATTTGATGGTCGTCGAAGGCGATCCGCTGGAACTAACCATACAAATGAATCATGCACGCTATCCCGTCTATGAAGAGGAATGGCCGGTAGAACAGGTGGCGCGAGAATTGACCAACGTACACCTGAAAGACGTTACGGTTGGCGCAAACATGCGCACAGATGAAAACACCGGTAAAACTGAAGCACTCAATCTGATGCTGGCGTCCGGCAAAATTCCGGATATCGTCGGCTCCAGCCGCATTAAGGACTTTGTCAATCAATACGGTCCTGAAGGTGCATTTACACCGCTCAACGATCTCATCGATGAGCACGCACCGAACCTGAAAAAGTTCTTTGCCGAAAAGCCCGAAATTGCCTCCGCTATTTCTGCGGCAGACGGCAAGATGTACTACATCCCCTACCTTCCCGACGGCAAGTACGGCAGAGCTTTCTGGGTCCGTACAGACTGGTTGAACAAACTGGGACTTGAGGTTCCTCAAACGGTAGAAGAATACGAGAAGGTCCTTCGAGCATTCAAAACTCAGGATCCCAACGGCAACGGTGAAGCGGACGAGGTTCCATACTTTGCACGTCAATGGCCGGAACTTATTCGCCTTGTGACTTTGTGGGACGGACGTTCGTCGGGCTCTGACACCTACCATGACTTCATGGTGGTTGATGGCGAAATCCAACATCCTTATGCAGGCGAAGGCTACCGGGAAGGCATCAAAAACCTGGCTCGCTGGTACAAAGATGGTTTGATCGATGCGGAAATATTCACACGCGGCAGTTCTGCACGTGACTTCCTGCTAAGTGAAAATCTTGGTGGGTCCACCCACGACTGGTTTGCATCAACGTCTGGCTACAACAGACTTTCCGCAGATATTGACGGGTTTGAGTTTAAAGCAATGGCTCCACCTGCATCGATCAGCGGCAAGCGGATTGAAGAGCACCGTCGAATTCCAATAAAGCCGGATGGATGGGCTATCGGAGGACAGAATAAACACCCGGTAGAAACCATCAAGTACTTTGATTTCTGGTTTACCGAAGAAGGACGACGTCTGGCAAATTTTGGTGTCGAAGGAATGCACTACGATATGAAAGACGGCAAAGCCATATTCAAGCAGGAGTTTCTTGATGCCGGTCCGGTCAACCGTTCACTTTACCAGGTTGGTTCACAGCTTCAGGGCCGCGGCTATTTTCAGGACTATGGCTATGAAATTCAATGGTCAAACGAGTTTGCACTGGAAGGGATTGCGCTCTACGACGAAGGCGACTACCTGATAGATCAGTTCCTCGGTGTGGCATTTAACGCTGAAGAACAGAGAGTCTACGATCGTCACTGGGGTTCTATCCGCGACTATATGCTCGAGCGTCAGCAGACCTGGATTCTGGGCAACGGCGACGTTGAAGCTGAGTGGGATGATTATTCAGACCAACTTAACAAGAAGGGTCTGAGCGATGTGCTGGAAGTAATGAACTCAGCGTACAAGCGCCAATACGGCGGCTAATTACCGCAACTGGCAGTTCATTGACAAAAACGGTGCAGAGCACATTGCTCTGCACCGTTTTACCTACACCCTCTCCACCTTGATAAATTTCATTAAGTTCTATGGCAAGCAGCATTCAATCCGATAGCGATCTACCCATGCTTGATGAGCCTGCAACGGGTCGGCTAACCATTCAGTATTCACCTGTTGCCGAAACAGTGATTGTGGAAAACCCGCCACGGTTTACCTGGCTGCCCACCATTGAAGATGGTGCTGAATACGTTGTGCGGATTTCAGGCGATGCAAACTACAACACCCAAAACACACAATTCTTCGAAGGTATAGCACTCAATTTTTTTACTCCGGACAGTACTTTACCTGCTGGTGAGTATGTCTGGTCATACGCTGTCTGGTCACCTCAAAATAAAGAACCAAATAGCAACTGGAGCAGTGATCGCAAGTTCACAATAGACGCCGATTTGCCGGAAACACCGCTGCCGGCACGAAGTACACGATACGCAAACTCAAACAAAGACCATCCACGCCTCTGGATGAACAAAGACAACATAGCGTCTTTTAAAAAGAGCCTTGCAAAAGACCCCACTCACTGCACATGGGACATTTTTTACAGTAAATCAGCCAAGCCATGGATGGATCGCGATGTGATGAAAGAACCCGCGGGATACCCCAATCACAAACGAGTAGCCCCGGTATGGAGACAGACTTACATTGATTGTCAGGAACTGATTTACGCCATCAGGCATCTGGCTGTAGGTGGAGTCATCACTGATGATGATCAAATGATAGCGCGCTCTAAAGAGTGGCTCCTGGAAGCTGCCTCATGGAACCCGAGCGGCACCACATCACGCAGCTATACCGATGAATGGGCATTCAGGGTAAACGGCGCTCTGGCCTGGGGCTACGACTGGCTCTACGATGAGTTAACAGCCGAAGAACGCAACACAGTACGCACAGCACTATTGGTGCGCACTCGTGAAACCGCTGATCATATTATCAAGCATGCAAACATCCAGCTGTTTCCCTTTGACAGTCATGCGGTAAGAGCCGTTTCAGCGGTGTTGATTCCCGCTTCTATCGCCCTGCTTGAAGACGAACCGGAAGCGGAAGGCTGGCTAAACTATGCCATTGAATTTCTGAGCACAGTATATTCCCCGTGGGGTGATGCGCAGGGCGGCTGGGCAGAAGGTCCACACTACTGGATGACCGGTATGGCGTACCTGATTGATGCGGTCAATCTTCTTAAAGGCTATACAGGCATAGACTTATACCAACGACCGTTTTTCCAAAACACCGGTGACTTTCCTCTGTTCACCAAATCACCAGACACACGCCGCGCCACGTTTGGCGATGACAGCACCATGGGTGATTTACCCTCGCTGAAGATCGGCTACAACCTGCGCCAGTTTGCAGGTGTTACCGGTAATGGTGCATACCAGTGGTACTACGACGAAATTAAGCGTAATGATCCCGGTACCGAGATGGCTTTTTACAATTATGGCTGGTGGGATCTCAATTTCGACGAACTAGCTTATCGCACTGACTTCCCTGTAGTTCAGGCACAACCACCCGGTGCACAAGATACGCTGCGCTGGTTTAAAGGTGTTGGATGGGCCGCAATTCAAACCAGCATGGCCGACCCTGAGAATCATATTCAGTTTGTTTTCAAGTCATCAAAGTTCGGTTCCATCAGCCACAGCCACGGCGATCAAAACGCTTTCTGTCTGGCAGGCTTTGGTGAAGACCTGGCAATTCAGTCTGGACACTATGTGGCATTCAATAGTTCAATGCATCAAAACTGGCGACGTCAAACGTGCTCTAAAAATGCCATATTAATTAACGGCAACGGACAATACGCCGGTAAAGACAAAGCAAAGGCCATGCAGTCGGCAGGCAATATTGTCACCGCCGAACAACATGATGATCATATATACATACAAGGTGACGCTACCGCCGCTTACCAGTCACTTACTCCTGAAGTAACTAAAGTGCTGCGGGATGTTTATTTTGTAGATAACAGTTATTTTGTCATTGTTGACGCGATCGATGCCAACACCCCGGTTGCTATCGACTGGCTGTTGCACGCCAACGCACCAATGTCGCTAAGTGATACCACGTTTCGCTACACCGGAGACAAAGCCGGTTTCTATGGACAGATTTTATGGTCAGAGGCTGGTGCCGCGGAACTTTCCCAGGTCACTGACTTTCCAGATGTAAACCCGGCTGACTATGAAGGCCTGCCAGTAAGCACCCGTTTAACGGCACGCTATCCCAAAGCTGTTCGCCATCGTATAGCCACATTGATTGTGCCCTATCCTGTTAATTCACCCAGACGGATTTTCAGCTTTTTGGATGACCAGGGATATGACTGTGATCTCTACTTCAGCGATGCCAATGATCGAAGCTTTAAAGTAATTGTTCCGAAGACATTTGACGTCGGCGTGTGAACGCTGCATAAATAATTTTTAATCAGGAAACAGATTATGAGTTTGAATAACATGAGCGCCATCATCACAGGGGCTGGTCGTGATATCGGCCGCGCCTGCGCTATGCGTTTAGCTGCCGAGGGTGCCAAAGTCGCACTTAGCTATCACGCAAGTAGTGAAGGCGCGGAGAGTGCGGTCGCTGAAATAAAAGCCAATGGAGGTGATGCCATAGCAGTACAGGCAGATCTTAACAATCCCGCAAATATAGAGGCACTGGTTAAGAGTACGGTAGATGCATTTGGCAGTGTCGATATACTCGTCAATAACACCGGCGGCCTGATTGCACGCAAAACCTTTGCTGAAATGTCTTTAGAGCACTGGAACGAAGTCATGTCGTTAAACACCACCAGTACCTTCCTGATGATCAAGACATGCCTGCCGCACATGAAAAAGGGTGCAATCGTCAACCTGGCATCGCAGGCTGGCCGCGATGGCGGCGGTCCGGGGGCTGTTGCCTATGCAGCATCTAAAGGTGCGGTAATGACTATGACTCGCGGACTTGCAAAAGAACTGGGACCCGATATTCGTGTCAATGCAATCTGCCCGGGCATGATTGATACTGACTTCCATAACGTATTCACCAAACCTGAAGTGCGTACTCATGTGGCCAATGCATCACCGGTAAAACGTGAAGGTGTCCCTGATGATGTAGCTAATCTGGTGTATTTTTTAGCCAGTGATCAGTCAGCATTTATCACGGGTGCAAATTTAGATATTAACGGCGGTATGTTGTACAGTTAGTCCGTAGGTGTTTGATGCGTCATTGTTTTAAATGTCGCAGGTAGTTTTTTACAATTCGAGGAGAAAAAGATGATCAGACAATTCAAATCTATTAGCAAAGCAATCTCAAAACCTTTGGCCGTTTCTTTGGCTGGTGCAGCGCTCGCACTGAGTATGGTAAGCGCGCCGGTTATGGCCGCCTACCCGGAACGACCTATTACCCTTATTGTGCCGTGGGGTGCTGGAGGTGGCACTGACGCGACCGGCAGAATGATTGGCTCGTTACTGGAAAAAGAACTTGGCCAGCCGGTAAACGTTGTCAATCGAACAGGAGGCAGTGGTGTCGTTGGTCACTCAGCTATTGCTACAGCAAAGCCTGACGGATATACCATTGGTGTCGCCACGGTAGAGATTGGCATGATGCACTGGGCAGGCCTTACCGACTTAACCGGTAAAGACTATACGCCGATAGCGTTGTACAACTACGATGCAGCGGGCTTTCAAGTTGCTGCTGATTCCCCGTGGGAAACCGTGCAGGACGCCGTCGATGCTATTAAGGCAAACCCGGGTCAGCACAAGTCATCCGGTACCGGTCAGGGTGGTATCTGGCATCTTGCAATGGCAGGTTTGCTTAATACCGCAGGGATCAGTCCTGACGCCTCGCCATGGGTACCGTCAAAAGGTGCTGCACCGGGTCTTCAGGAACTGGCAGCCGGTGGTGTTGATATCGTTACCTGCTCTATTGTTGAAGCAAGTGCACTGATTGAAGCAGGCAAAGTAAAATCTCTTGCTGTAATGGACACCGAAAGAAACGGTGCATTTGCAGATGTTCCAACGCTAAAAGAAGCCGCAGGTATCGATTGGCAAATGGCAGCATGGCGTGGACTGGCAGGCCCGGCCGGCATGCCGGATGAAGCTACAGAAACACTGACAGTTGCATTTGAAAAGGTCTGGAACTCAGCAGAATTTCAAGACTTTATGAAAGGTCGTGGCTTTGGTCTGGTCTGGAAGCCTGGTGCTGAATTCAGCGACTGGATGGCTTCAAGCGATGAAGCATTGGGCAGCGTTATGAAAGCGGTTGGACTTGCCAAGTAGTATTGGCCTGGTGGCAATTGGCCAGGCAGACTTAACTGCTATTAAGCGTAGTTACACTGCGTGAAAGTTAATGATGCAATATCCGGTGCGGTGTTGGTGGTCTTTGCGGTTGCAGAGATCGCCTACACTCGCACTTTTCCATCACTACACGGCCAATCATACGGGCCAGATCTGTTCCCCACATTGATCGGCATCGGTCTGGCCGGATGTGGAGTGCTCCTTATAATCCGGGGCTTGCTGTCGAGGCGCGATCCCTCTCTTGCCAACAGCTCGAAGTGGATCGATTCCAGTAATATAGCAATGTCAAAGCACGCAAGATTCAATGCGCTGCTGATCATTCTATTTCTTTTTCTCTATATATTTTTTTCAGATGTGATCGGATTTATCCCGCTTTCGCTCTGCACAATCAGCTTTCTGTTATACCGGCTAGGCTCTTCAATTGCAGTGTCCATCATCATTGCGATTGTCGCCACCGCTGTAATTCAACTGTTGTTTGCCAAAATCCTGTTGGTGCCATTACCCGCAGGATTGTTACAGGGACTTGTATGGTGAGGAGCTTATGGACGCGGTAGTTTTGGCTTTTGGCCTGATCTTCGATCCAGCCGTATTGGGAGTCATGCTGCTCGCAGCACTGTTTGGCCTCTTTGTCGGTGCCATACCGGGACTCACAGCCACTATGGCAACTGCATTGCTGGTGCCGTTTACTTTCTTTATGGATCCGGTACCGGCAATAGCCTGCATTGTTACCACGGTAGCCATGGCAATATTCGCCGGTGATATACCCGGTGCATTGCTGCGCATACCGGGAACTCCGGCATCGGCTGCCTATTGCGACGAAGCTTATGCATTAACACGAAAAGGCAAAGCAGAACTAGCTCTTGGCACCAGCCTGGTATGTGCTGTTATTGGTGGTGTTATGGGCTCATTAGTCTTAGCACTTAGTGCCCCTGCCCTTGCTGAATTCGCGATAAAATTTTCATCGTATGAGTACTTTTGGCTGGCATGTCTGGGTTTGTCATGCGCGGTGATTGTATCGACCGGATCAACACTCAAGGGTGTTGTATCTTTGCTTATCGGTTTGTTTATTTCGACCATCGGCATAGATATCACTGCCGGGCATCCACGTTTTACTTTTGGCAGCGTAGAGATGATGGGTGGTGTCAGCTTTATTCCTGCCATGATCGGCATGTTTGCTATATCAGAAGTGATTCGATTTACCGTCTCAACGAAGCCTCAAACCGCACCGGTTCAACAACCAGTCAGACATGTGTTTAAAGGCATAGGCGCTATTTTGAAGAAGTACAAGCGCAACGTTTTTCGCGGTGGATTTATCGGTGCAGTTGTCGGGATACTCCCTGGTGCCGGGGCCGATATAGCAGCGTGGATTGCCTATGCTGCTTCAAAAAGATACTCAAAAAACAAAGAAGAATTCGGTAAAGGGCACGTCGAAGGATTGGTCGATGCAGGAACCGCTAACAACGCAGGGCTCGCAGGCGCATGGGTACCTGCAATTGTATTCGGCATTCCCGGTGATTCGATTACAGCCATCGTGATTGGCGTACTGTACATGAAAGGCATGAACCCGGGACCAACAGTATTTTTATATCAACCCGAACTGATCTACGCCGTGTTTATCGCATTTTTCATAGCTAACCTGGCTTTGCTACCACTTGGCTTTCTGGTTATCCGTCTATCGCGTCAAATCTTAAGAATACCCAGGCATGTGCTGATACCGGTTATTCTGATGTTTTGCATTGTCGGTTCATTTGCCATAAACAACACGGTATTCGGTGTCAGTATCATGCTGGTCATGGGGGTGCTGGCCTACCTTATGGAAGAAAACGGCTTCCCGGTTGCACCAACAATTCTCGGTATTGTTTTGGGAACACTGCTTGAAGATAACTTCATGTCATCAATGATCAAAGCCGATGGCGATCTGACCGGATTTTTCTCCAGACCGATTGCAGCAACGCTTGGTGTTATTGTTATTGCCCTATGGCTTATACCTATGCTTCGCTTTGTCATTCGAAAGATAAGAATTTAGGCAATCATATGCCTGCTGGAATATTGCTGCGTTAAGATTATTCAGCATTACTGTTGATTTTCCACACCAATAAAACCACCAGACTGCCGACTCCAGAAATTCGCGTACAATCCCCTGGCCTGCAGCAACTGATGGTGAGTGCCCTCTTCCACAATTTTTCCGTCATCCAGCACAATGATACGATCCATTCTGGCAATAGTTGAAAGCCTGTGGGCAATGGCAATAACCGTTTTATTTTCCATAACATCATTCAGCGCCAACTGTATTTCGGCTTCCACTTCACTATCGAGCGCGCTGGTTGCTTCATCGAGTATTAGTATTGGTGCGCTTTTCAGAATGACTCGTGACAAGGCTATGCGTTGGCGTTGACCACCGGATAATTTAATACCACGCTCACCCACATGAGCATCGTAGCCGCATCGGCCCTTTGCATCTTTAAGCTGCATAATAAAATCGTGGGCACGAGCCTCTCTTGCTGCAGCTTCTATTTCAGTTTGAGTTATATCCGCTCGCCCCAGTGCAATGTTTTCACTGACCGATCGATTCAACAATGCCGCCTGCTGGCTAACCATACCTATTGATGATCGCAAACTATCCTGTTCAACATCGCGAATGTCCTGTCCGTCAATCTGTATGCTGCCACGTTCTGCCTCGTGGAATCGTAAAACCAGATTTACCAGTGTCGATTTACCCGCACCGGATCGACCGACTAAACCAACTTTCTCACCTGACCGTACTATAAGGGACAACCCGTTGAGACCACCCTGATCCGAACCATAATGATGATGGACATTATTAATCGCTATCTCTCCGCCACCGATTTTTAACGGTGGAGCACCTGCTGTTATCGGGATAGAGAGCGGTTGAGCAACAGTTTTTAGCGCTTCACGCAAGCTGCCGACGCGCAGGAATATCCATCGAACGGAATCGAATATCCACTCTGCCATTGTTGTGATGCGCAAACTCAGCGCTATGGCAGCGCCGATAAGGCCAATGGTTGCATCCCCGTTAGTCCACAGGTACAAACCGTAGCCCACAAACCCCACCATCATTATGCCTTCAAGTGTGGTCAGTATGGTTCTTAGAGACACGCCGATCTGGCGGGTAACAAATAACGCCTGACGCGTATTTTCCAAAGCAACTTTATGATCATTAACCATCAGATCACGATCAGAAAATAGTTTTAAGGTATCTATATTAGAAAACCCGTCTACAACCACTCCCGTAAGCGCTGACTTCGCGCTCTGAAATTTCTGCTGTGCATTAACCATTCTTGGAATAAAAAGTATTAACACACCAATGTATAAAACCAGCCAGACAAACAGCGGCAGAGCCAGCCTCGGGTCGGTGTCCGACATTAGTGCGACAATGCCAACCATATACACCAGCCCAAACGCCATTGCGTTCAGGCATTGATAAACCACATCCGATACATGGTTGCCAATGTCTACCAGTCGAATCGCTGTACGCCCGGTAAGATCTTCCTGAAACCAGCCAACAGACTGGTTTGCCAGATGATTATGCGCTCGCCATCGAACCAGCGTCGCGACGTTACAATTGAGTCCTATATCGTTCAGCGCATGCCGCAGCATTTGCGATAACGGTCTGAACAAAAGCAGGATCATCGCTGCCAAAAGCAACTCAATCCCGTGAACCTGCATAATATTCTCACGCGGCGTAACCGCCAGTGCATCAATGAGGGTTCCGGCATAGCTGATCAGCCAGACTTCAATCGCAGCCGCCAGCACCGTCACTACCAGGCTTAGGACCAGTGCTTTTTTAATTGGTGGTAAATGCGAATTTATATATCGCCACACATCTGCTAACGGCGCCTTATCAGTTGATGCATAGGGCTGTACCAAATGAAGTATCGCGGTAGTGAATCGTTGGTAAATGGCTGACATGTTGTGGCTGATCTTCCTTTTCACGCGTTACCTCCGGGTAGACGCGAATGCCGGAATAAAATGGGATTCGCACTCGATCCACAGACGGATCTTCGACTGCTCACAAGACTGAAGCAACAGACATCAGGATCAATGCGTCAAGTACGAGGACAGTAATAATCACCTGAACCCTTGTAGGTTCACACGGAGTTTGTGTCTTCGAGATAGTACTAGTGCTGGCTGCCCGCTTCAAACTCGCGGCTGGGAATACCAGCTCTCACGAACCTGCACAGCACATTCATCGCAGGAACTCACCGTAACAGTGCATTTTATTAGTGCTAATGAATGTTCGTGCTACATTGCCGCAGCTATGAAATATGGATTGCGCTCAATATTCAGGCTAAATGTTGGCCCTGATCCTTATGAATCACTTAGTTAGAGGGTGTGGAGAAGTACTTGTTTTCAAATGGGCTGTAACAAGTTAGCCCGTTGTATATTCTTCACTCCTGCAAATACATACGCAGACTGTTTTACATGAGTGGGAGATAATAATCCGGCGTGTCTGCTAT
>CAZYRP010000067.1:0-24855 GCA_964649465.1 uncultured Granulosicoccaceae bacterium
TTTCAGCAATTCAACCTGTTCCCGCACCTGAGTGTTCTGGATAACCTGACACTTGGCCCCGTGCGTTCACGGGGATTGACCAAACAACAAGCCACCGATCTGGCAATGCAATATCTTGAGCGCGTGCGCATACCGGAGCAGGCGGAAAAATACCCATCGCAACTTTCAGGCGGACAACAGCAACGCGTCGCCATTGCACGATCACTGTGCATGGAACCAAAGATATTACTTTTTGATGAGCCGACATCAGCACTCGACCCGGAAATGATCAACGAAGTGCTTGATGTCATGGTAGAACTTGCCGAGAGCGGCATGACGATGATTTGCGTCACTCACGAGATGGGCTTTGCCAAAAAGGTTGCAGACACCATGGTATTTATGGACCACGGTCAAATTGTCGAAATGTCCGACACCGAAAAGTTCTTTTCAGCACCTGACAGCGAACGATGTCAGGAGTTTTTGCAAGAGATTCTGCCGCACTAATGGCCAAAATCTTTTTAGCGTGCTGCATGGCACTGCTGCTTTCAGCTTGCTCCGGTGACTGGGGCTGGTATGTAGTCAATCCATCCACACCAAAAGGCATGACCAATCTGAAGTTTTTGTTCAGCGGCCTTGCCTACACCGTGCTGCTGTCACTTACCGCAATTATTATCTCTATAATCATTGGCCTGCTTGTCGCGTTGCCAGGCCTTTCATCCAACAGCATACTCAAAGGCTTCAACCGTATTTACGTAGAATTGGTGCGCGCAGTACCAATTTTGGTCATGATTTTATGGGTGTACTACGGACTGCCACAGTTACTCGACATCACCATCACTGTGTTCTGGGCAGGCGTGATAGCACTGGCACTTTCTGACAGTGCATTTGAAGCGGAAATTTTTAGAGCCGGCATTCAATCTATTGATAAAGGACAATATGAAGCATCACATACAGTGGCGTTAGGCTACACCGATACGATGCGATTCATCATTTTGCCACAAGCTATCAAAAGGATACTGCCGGCACTCGGCAATCAATTGGTGTATATGCTTAAGATGTCATCACTGGTTTCTGTTATCGGCATGCAGGAGCTCACCCGCAAGGCCAACGAACTCGTGGTGACAGAATATCGCCCGCTTGAGATCTACACAATATTGTTGCTTGAATATCTAGCGCTAATTTTAATAGTATCTGCGGGGGTACGATGGTTGGAAAGACGCTTACAGACTGACAATCGCTAGTGGGTCGTCTTGAAAGTTCGTGAACAAACTTTTCACAGCAGCTGTCGTCAGGGCAAGGCAGAAAAACGCAGGCATAGTGGGCCTACGTCGAGCCATATCTTATTTGATAAGGTTAACGCAGCCATGGCGGCAGCTGCGAAGAAAAGAGTTTGCGAACTTTGGGGACGACCCACCAGCAAACCATAAAAAAGACTTACCATTTATCAGGCCGAATGATGTGAAGGACCTGAAACCGTCCCTCACACAACAGCGCAGTTGCTCAAATTAACCAGCAGCAACTGACGGCAAGCCTGCCAGTGCCATCGCAAGTTCTGATTCATCATAGGTCTGGTTGTTTAACCTGCCGGCAAAATAATCAGTGTAAGCCTGCATATCAAAGTGACCGTGGCCACAAAGGTTAAACAGAATTGTTTCGCTCTTGCCTTCCTCTTTACAACGCAGCGCCTCAAGTATTGCACCTCTAACCGCATGAGCTGCTTCCGGTGCCGGAATGACACTCTCCGTGCGACCAAAAAGGACACCCGCTTCAAAACACTCTAACTGCTCAAGCGCTTTGGCTTCTGTTAAGCCAAGCTCATACAAGTGGCTAAGCACCGGCGCCATACCGTGATAACGCAGCCCACCTGCATGAAAACCGGAAGGCACAAAACCAGCACCAAGTGTGTGCATCTTAACCAGTGGCGTCATCTGGCCGGTATCACCAAAATCATAGGCGTATTTACCACGCGTGAGTGAAGGACAAGCCGCAGGTTCAACAGCAACCAAACGTACATCCTGACCACCGCGCAGTTTTGCACCCAGAAATGGCAGTGCTATACCGGCAAAGTTACTGCCACCACCGGAACAGCCAACGACAACATCGGGATAGTCACCTGCCATCTCCATTTGTCGCATAGCTTCCTGACCAATAATAGTCTGATGCATCAACACATGATTCAGAACGCTACCAAGCGCGTACTTGGTATCGTCGTTTGTTGCGGCTACTTCAACCGCTTCACTGATCGCAATACCTAAACTTCCGGTGCTATCGGGTGTCTTTTCAAGAATCGCACGCCCGGCATTAGTCTCTTCACTTGGACTTGCCACACAGGTTGCCCCATAGGTTTCCATCATTGCTTTACGATAGGGTTTTTGACCAAAGCTCACTTTGACCATAAAAACCTTTACCTCCAAATCAAACAACGCCGCTGCATACGCGAGTGATGAACCCCATTGTCCTGCACCAGTTTCGGTAGCAATTCGCTTGATACCCTCGTTTTTATTATAAAACGCCTGCGGTACCGCTGTATTTGGTTTGTGACTACCGGAGGGGCTGACGCCTTCATACTTGTAGTAAATTTTCGCCGGTGTATCGAGCGCTTTGTCGAGACGATGAGCACGATAAAGTGGAGTTGGCCGCCACTGCTGATACGCACTTCGAACCGGCTGGGGAATTTCAATCTCCCGCTCCTGACTTACCTCCTGCATGATCAGCTCCATTGGAAATAACGGCGTTAGATCATCGGGACCTATCGGCTCACCAGTACCCGGATTCAGAACAGGTGGCAGCGGCTGAGGCAGATCAGCCTGAATGTTGTACCAGAACTTCGGTATATCTTTTTCCGTTAACAGAAACTTGGCTTGATCGGTCACTTAACTTTCCTCCGGTTGCGTTTTCAATATACCCATATTGATCCGGATTAGAAAGAAGTGCCTAATGCTGCCAGACTAAATTCGCTCCAGCGAATCAATGCCGAGCAGTGCCAAACCACAGGTCAGTGTACGCGACGTTAACCCACATAGTTGCAGACGGCTGTTCTGAATCTCTTTTGAACCTGCATCTCTGACGGGGCATTGATCGAAAAACCGCGCAAACAACTGCGCCAGATCAAAAAGATAGTTGCACAGCAAGTTAGGCTTGTACTCATTCAGTACTTCATTGATCACTTCATCAAAGCGCAGCAGTTGCATAGCGAGCTGCCTTTCTACCGTTTCAGTAAACTGAATCGCCTCTGTGCTGCCTTGCAATTTCCCTGTATCGGTGTCGAGCTTGCGCAAAATACCGTGTACCCGTGCGTTGGCATACTGCAGATAGGTGGCAGTATTGCCTCGCAAAGCGAGCATTTTGTCATAACTAAACTTGTAGTCTGAAGTCAGATTCTGTGAAAGGTCTGCGTACTTCAAGGCACCTAAACCCACTACCCTGCCAATTTCCCGCTGACGGCTCTGTTCCAGATTGGGATTTTGCGCAATGGCCACAGCCAATGCACGCTTCTCTGCTTCATCGAGCAAGCCCTCCAGGCCAACCGTGTCACCACCTCGGGTTTTAAAAGGCTTGCCATCGTCACCCATCACCGTGCCATAGCTGACATGGATCATTTCAACATTGTTGTAGCCCCACAGTTTGGCCACTTCGAATAGTTTGTCAAAGTGATCATGCTGTCGGTGGTCAACAACATACAACATGGTATCAGCCTGCCACTCGGTGACTCTATGTTTAATCGTGGCAAGGTCAGTGGTTGAATATAAAAAGGCACCATCTTTCTTTCGAATAATCATCGGTGCGGTAAATTCTTTTAGAAATACACACATGGCACCATCATCTTCTGTAGCGATACCTTTCTCGGTAAGTTCGCTAACAATGCCCGCCAGGTGATCCTGGTAGTAGCTCTCACCCAGTATGAAATCAAAGTCGATACCCAGTCGATCATAAATACGCTGAATATCTTCAAGACAATGAGGCAGAAACTCATCCCACAGATCACGGTTTTGCTTATCACCCTCGTGCAGTTTTGCAGTCTCTTCCAGCACTGCCTGCCCGATTGTTGCATGCTCTTTCGCCACTGCTGCAACCTGTGGATCACAATGCTCTACAGCGCCGGAACAACCAGTGATCAGTTCATCCTGCAGTGCCAGTTTTTCTTTCAGCCGTTGAGTATCTTTTTTCTGCTGCTTAAGCTTGCTTTTGTCATCACCGTGGTCCTGTGATTGAATCCGTTCAAGTGCATCGAGCTGTTTTTGTTTCAGCTCCTCAGCTTCTGGCAATTTTCGCACAGCATCGTGATAATCCATCAAGACACGCACATACTTGTAAAGTCGACTCAGTTCCAGTACCGGATTTTTTTTGTACTCTGCAACGTCTACAAAGTGCTTGTAACCGTAGATGATCATGCCAAACTGGGTACCCCAGTCACCCAGATGGTTATCGGTTATTACCTTGTGGCCGACAAATCGGTGAATGTTAGCCAGCGCATCACCAATGACAGTTGAGCGAATGTGGCCGACATGCATTGGCTTGGCAACGTTTGGCGATGAGAGATCAATAACTACATTGCGCGGGTTCTCCACATCCTCTACGCCAAGCTTCTCACTGACAACCGCGCAACCGAGCTGGCTGGTAATCCAGCTGTCTTTAAAGGTCAGGTTGATAAAACCGGGGCCTGCCAACTCGACTTTTTCGCAAATATCATCAAGCTCAACCTGCTCAAGAATTTCGCTGGCAACCTCACGCGGCGCTTTGCCAAGCTTTTTACCCAGCGCCATTGCACAGTTGACCTGATAGTCGCCGAATTTATCGTCCTGGGTAGGCTTTATCATTGCCAGCAGCGAGTCGATCTGCTCCGCGTCATCGATAAGCGAGTCGAGCGCAGGCTTGAATCGAGTTTTGATTTCAGTCAGTAGTTTCATGCACTAGCCTGCATTATTCATGAGCCATTTTTTCTTGAAATTGGAACATCCAGAGTCAATATCGCTAACCAGGTCGCTCGATCGCACGAGAAACGTGGCTCGCCACGTGCCGAGCGGGATCGAGTTGGGTGTGAAGCGATATTCTACTCTGGTGTCGAATAGACGGTGTGTTCTTTCGTTGTGCAATTTTAAACGCTATTAAATGTTTTAAATAAATATATTTACTTAAAATTACTCGGTCGCCTCATGAATAATGCAGGCGCGGCTTACCGGTTTATTAAGTGATCCGCCAATTGTAATTCAATCCAGCCGCAAGACTCATTTTCATGTGGTCAGCTAACACCAACTACCCGTTCAAGAGAAATGAGTCCGCACGAAGGAAGCCCTGTTACTGCGAACGCGCCACAGCAGAACATTTTTTCCTCAAGCAATTTGCACAATGGCCGCTACCTTGCTCTCCAAATGCGATTTTATTCGCATATCAATTAGTTAACCGACGAAGATCGGAGTATTTACCCATGAAGGCACGGGCCAGCCTGATAAACTGCTTTATAGCAGGTTTGCTGACGATATCCTGCAGCTCTAGCGGTGCTGCCACCGACCGTGGCCTGCCAGCGCAGTTTAACGAGATCAAGCAGTCAGTTCTGGATACTGTCTCAGAATCGCAGCGAGTCGGTGCGGCAAGCACTTATCGATTGCTGAACGAAAACCTTGCAGCGTTTCGAGCACTGAGTACCCGGGTGCAACAGGCACCACATATGGATGATGTGATCGAGGAACTGGCAACCGAACTCGACCAGATTGCAGGCAATTTTGAAAAGGCTGCCAAACTGCGGGTTAGATACAGTGAAAACACTACCGACAGCCGCGCACTGATGGCTGCAAAACATCGCGAAACTCAGGCGGCAATAAATGAGATAACCAATCGCATACGGATGACGCAGGCAGAAACTCGAAGAGCGCAAAATGCTTTTGCAACGACCGATCTGGAGCGCGATAAAAACAGAATAATTGTCAGCTCCAACCAAAGTGTGCTCAATTCGCTCGATGCACAAAAACAGATTTGGGTGCGCTTCGCAGATTCTCAATCGCGATTGATGTCGACGTTTACCGTAAGCACAGAACGAGTTGATTTTGTTTTATTTGTTCTCCAGAAGAACGCCCAGGTCTATCGCGAAGCGGCAAATACCGCACAGCTGAGACGCAATGTGCGCCTCGCACTGCAAGATCTGCAATCGCTGGGTGCAATAGAAAACTCATTAATTGATCTGGCTGCAAGCTGGCGTGAAGTGGATGCCATTGTCTCAGAGATTGGTCGTGAAGAGTTCGTCACTTATGCAGGAAGTTAATCGCAACAAAAAAAACAGCCGCAAGATGGTTGGCGGCCTTGTAGTTGTTGCCGTCATTGTATATTCCGCAGGTGTTCATCATCAGCGCAGGCAACAGGACGCGACAGTCGATTGGCACCAGGTTAGTACAGCACTGATGGAAGTAGAAGGTGCAAAGCGCGAGCTTCACCAAAGCCTGCAGCAACGCATCGCTCGAGAACAACAAACTCCATCCCTGCGTTAACAATAGCAACACTTACTTTATTTCACGCATTTTAGCTGAGCTATTGTTATGCTTAGTGGTTTGATCCTCCAACCCGGAAGCCTGCATTGTTCGCAGGGATTCACCCCCCAGATTCAATTGCGCCAAACAGGTTGCCTGATCGCGCAAGGAGCGTGGCGGGCCACGTGACGAGGGGGATCTCGGGCGTAATGTGACGCTCTGGTGTCGAATAAACGGGCTGTTATTGCAGGAAAAGCAGTAAATGACCACAAAACGCTACAAACCCATAAAACGCTACAAACAAAGGATCAGACTCAAAATTGTCGGTCACCTTGTGAATATTGCAGGCTAGCTACTATGGGTATTCACTGGTTTTCTAAAAAGCGTATCGAAGAGCAACAGACACTTGGTCTGATTCTGCCTGGTGGTGGTGCACGAAATGCCTACCAGGTCGGAGTGCTAAAGGCAGTCGAAGAGCTGCTTGCAGCAAAAGCCCATTCACCGTTTCCGGTGGTCACCGGCACATCCGCAGGTTCCCTGAACGCCGGCATGATCGCTAGCCGATCAGTCGACTTCAGCGATGGTTTGCAACGCCTTTTAGGTATGTGGGAAAACCTGCAAATGGACATGGTAGTTCGCACTGATTCCAAAAGTGCGACTAAAACCGCAGCCCGATGGATCTGGTCTTTTGCCAGTGGCGGTGCAGGTAATTCACAACCCGATTCCCTGCTGGACAACACCCCACTGCGCTCACTGATTGAAAATCACGTCAATATGGCTCGCATGCGCCAGTGCATCCAAAGCGGCCATCTGCAAGCACTTGGAATAACCGCATCATCCTACGGCAGGGGTGCATCGCTCACTTACTTCGAAGGCCAGGAAGACGTACAGGAGTGGGAACGAACACGACGATTCGGCCTTCAGGCTCGATTGTCTGTCGATCATTTCATGGCATCAATTGCCATTCCAGTGGTTTTCCCGGCGGTAAAAATTGCCAATGAATACCATGGTGATGGCTCAATGCGGGAATCTGCACCGCTTAGCCCGGCACTGCACCTGGGAGCTAACAAATTACTGATCATCAGCGTCCGCAACCCACAAACTGAATATGACCCGGCCAATGCAACACCAAAATATCCCAACCTCGGGTCGGTAGCCGGCTATATGTTCGACACGCTGTTCATGGACCGGCTCGATTCAGATATAGAAAGACTAAAACGCATCAACTTCGCTTTGTCTCAGGCAAAACAATCCTCGTTTACTCATGACGATAGCCTGCTGCGGCCGGTTGAGTTTCTGGTGATATCCCCTAGTGTGGATATTCGCGAGATTGTCGCCAAACATGTAAACCGTTTTCCGCGCTCGATGCGTGTGCTGCTGAGTGGACTCGGCGCCATGACCAAAGAAGGCCGCCCACTCACAAGCTACCTGTTATTTGATTCTAACTTTGCACGCGACCTTATTGAGCTTGGCTACAAGGACGGCTACGCGCAACGCGAAAAGTTGCAGGAACTGCTGGAGCTCTAGGAGTCTGCAGTTCCAGCTCACCTTTTTTGAATTGCCTTTTTCAATTTTAAAGGGCAGCGCAGCTACCATCATGCGCAGAAGACTTTACGCAGACTTGTGACTATGTTTCCATGCGGTGCACATTCACTTCAATTCAGAGCACAAAAATGACTGTAAAAGTTGGCGACACCATACCCGCAGGCACACTGGGCTTCCTCGGCGAAAACGGACCGGAATCCATCACCACTGACGAACTGTTCAACGGCAAAAAGGTTGTTTTATTTGCAGTTCCGGGCGCTTTTACCCCAACCTGCTCCGAATCGCATCTGCCAAGTTTCGTCGCCAATGCCGATAAAATTACCGCCAAAGGGGTCGATCGAATCGTTTGTGTGTCAGTCAATGACCCATTTGTGATGGGCGCCTGGGGCAAAACACAGAATGCCGAGCACCTTTTGATGGCAGCAGATGGCAGCGCCGTCTGGACTAAAGCGCTCGGACTTGAGCTCGATCTTGTGGAGCGCGGCCTTGGTATTCGATCACAGCGCTTTTCTATGATTGTCGACAACGGTACTGTTACGCATCTCAATATAGAAGACGGCCCAACCTACGAAGTCAGCTCGGCCGAGAAAATTCTCGAACAGCTGTAGCACACTGTCAAAAGCAAACCCACGTGGATCATCCGCTGTCGAATTCAGTTACACTTCGACGGCACTCCAGCAGGCGGCAGACTACAGTACCAGCGTACTGTAGTGCTACCTTGGCAGCCATCTGCCCACACAGGAAATAACGTATGAATATTCTAGAATCACTGATCGGCGATCAAAATTCCGGCGTTGTCAGCGAACTCGCACGCCAGCTGGGCGTTGGTGAAGATCAGGCTCGCGCTGCTGCAGGGCAACTGATACCGGCGCTTACACGTGGCCTGAAAAACAATGCCTCAACCGATACGGGCCTTTCGAGCCTGGTAAAAGCGCTGCAGGGAGGCAACCACCACAATTACCTCGACAACCCGGCGAGCCTTGGACAGGCAAGCACAGTTCAGGATGGCAACTCAATTCTCGGCCATATTTTTGGCAGCAAAGACGTCAGCCGGAATATAGCCAATTACGGTGCAAATCAGGCGGGCTTGTCATCAACGCTAATGAAGAAAGCGCTTCCCATTGTTGCATCACTTGTTATGAGTGCAATGAGCAAAAAGTTACTGGGTAAAGGCAAGAGCAGCGGCGGATTATTCGGCGGCGGCCAAAGCAACAATAGCGATATCTTCGGTTCAGGGATAGCTGCCAACAAAGACCGCGGAATGCTCGAGAGTTTTCTCGACGCAGACAAAGACGGTTCAATGTGGGACGACCTGCTGGGCATGGCCGTAAAAGCTGCGGTCAGGTAACGCAATTAGCTGTCTACAAGACCAGACGCATCTGCGTTTGGTCTGACACCCGGTAATACACCCTGCATTAAACCCCGAATTAAACCCCGAATTAAACCCTGAATTAAACCCTGAATTAAACCTTGTGTTACTTAGTCGGTACCATAAAATTTTCCGGCTCAATTATTCCGGTGCAGGTTGTTGTCTCTTTCGGCTTCGCGCCACTGAATTGCAGTAATTCTACTTCGATCACGAACCTCATCAGGGTTTGTCGGCCCTCCGCCTGACTGATCTATAAATCTTTTCCGCTTACGTGACGCCAGAAATGCCATCAGCAACAGCAACAGAAAAAGTGCACAAGCCAGCCATGCAAACCAGTCTCCAGCGCGTGTATAAAAAGTATTTACCCCGCGGGTAGGTACATCTGCAATAAAACTGTGAGGGGTTGTTCTGAAATGATCAGTCCGTGCAATGATGCGGCCATGTGAATCACTAGCCAAAGACAATCCTCTATTCACAGGTCGGAAAACAGAAAATCCGTTTTCAACACCGCGATACGTCGCCATCAAGCTATGATGCGGTGACAAGGTTCTCCAATCGTATGATGGCACTATAAATATATCTGCATCTCCCGCCTGCCGGATAAGAGGCGGAAAGTCCATATCAAAGCCAATCGCAAACGCTATCTTGCCATACGGCGTATCGATCATTAATGGCTTACTATCTCCTGCAACATTGTTTTCACTGCCAAATGACCTGGCTTTAACGTACTGACCCAGCCGCTCACCGTTCGGACCAAATACAAGTAACTTATTTTCCAGTGTTGGTTTTTCACCAGAACCTTCAGATGTGGTAGCCGCCGATATAACAACTGATGCAACCAGATAAATACTGTTCTCGCGTGCAAGGGCAGCGGTTTCTGCAATAAAAGCAGGCTCATCATTTTTAAAAACAACTGCGCTGGCTTCAGCCCACGCCACAATACGTGCACCCGCCAGTGCCTGCTGTTTTGATCGTTGCATAAGATCCTGCAGACGTATACTTAACGCCGCTTTAACCTGCTCTTTGTTATAACCCGCAACAGATAAACCATTCAGGTCACCTTTCACTCCGGCATCGCGAAGCGACTGTTGCAACGCCGCCTGATCAGCGGCAATTCCCGCGATGCGTACAGTGGCAGATTCATTTTCATCAAATATGTTGCGAAACCCGCCCGCCACGAAAACAATCATCACACACAAAGCGAGTGGTATTACCTGGCTGCGATTACGTTGCCAGACAAAACCCGAATCCCATAGTGATGCCATTGTGGCTGCAAACCAGAATATGACAAATGTCATTCCATGAGTGCCAGTCACTGCAAGTAGTTGTATAAATTCAATGTTACCTACCTGGCTGTACGCTTTCTCTCCCATGGTGCCAAAAGGCAGCAGCGCAGAAACTGCAAAGCCCAACAAAACAAAAACACACGGCAATACAAGTGGTCGTAAAAACGTGGGCAAATACTCACGCAGTGTTCGATCGGCAAAAAACGGCAGCACTTCGAGTGCAGCAATAACTGCTATCAGCAACAGGTTTAACGGTCGCGGAACAGAGACATAGTCGTGCAACTGCACCAGTAAACTCAGAAACAACAACACGTACAATAATAACGTGCCTGTTTTTACCGATGAGTTGCGTATGAAACGCAGTAAGAAAATTGGTGCCAGAAACGCTGCCACAGGGGTAACAAACCTGCCACCCGCAAGGATGACAAGAAAAACACCCATCAGTAGCAATCCGTACTTTTCCAGCGTACCGGGTCCGCTTCTGTGCCTGCCTGAATCTAGGACGTTATTCATCGTTAACCGTTATGCGAAAACATACTTGAACTGAAGCTTTGTGATTGTCGGAGAAACACATTTGTTACACTGGCACCACGTACAAGCCACAGAAGCCAGATGTGAACTACCAGGCCAAATACCCGGAGCGGATCGTATGCCTCACGGAGGAGACGACCGAAACATTATACCTGCTGGGAGAGCAGAATCGCATTGTTGGCATTTCGGGATTTACCGTAAGACCACCTGAAGCTCGCAGGGAGAAGCCACGAGTATCTGCATTCACGTCGGCCAAAATTGAAAAAATCCTGGATCTAAAGCCGGATCTGGTTATCGGTTTTTCAGACCTGCAGGCAGATATCGCAAGAGACCTGATCAAGCGTGGTGCAAATGTTCTGCTTTTAAACCACCGTTCGGTTAACGAAATTCTCAGCATGATTCTGCAGCTCGCAGCACTCACCGGTGCTACCGAAAAAGGTGAGCACCTCGTTGCAGGCTACATAAATCAGTTGCAAGCCTGTGCCACTCGCGCCGCGCAATTAAAAAAACGCCCCTCAGTCTACTTTGAAGAGTGGGACGAACCAATGATTTCCGCGATCCGCTGGGTGTCCGAGTTAATTACGATTGCCGGTGGTGATGACTGCTTTCCCGAACTTGCGGCCTGCGCCGGTGGTGCAGACCGGATTATTGCTGACCCTGCGGACGTAATCAAAGCCAACCCCGACATCATTATCGGGTCCTGGTGTGGCAAGAAATTCAGGCCGGAAAAGGTCGCCGCACGCGACGGGTGGGATCAAATAACTGCAGTCAGGAATGATGAATTACACGAGATAAAGTCGCCAATTATTCTGCAGCCCGGCCCTGCCGCTCTAACTGAGGGACTGGCAGGTATTGAGCAGATTATTCATAACGCAGATAAAGTTGCACGCTGACATATCCGTTATGTTCATGCGTCGTTACTGGGCGCCATTACTGGCGAAACACGCCGGCCGGAAGACCTCTAACTGGAGAGCCTGATGGGCCGGGTGCCAATTCACTTTTAAGCCCGGGCTGCCTACTTGCGCCAGATCCTACGCCACCATTTCTGATCAGGCAGATCCGCCACACCAATCGACGCCGCGATCTCCTGACGATCCCACCCGGTAAGGTTAGCGAGTTGATTGCCAGCCACGATGTTTCTGTCGTTAACCATTTTCCTGTAATCAATTCCGGCAGCACAGTTAATCTCACCTTCCCACGCGTGTCGCATCACATATCGACCCTGAAAGTTCTGCCTGTCACCCGTCTCGATAAACTTTAAGTCTTCCGGAAAAGTTTCACTGTCGTAGCGCACATGTAAGCGAGTAACAAAAACATCCTGCCCGGCTGGCACTCTTCTACTACCGCTCTGATTTGAATCCAGCCAGTAGACTCCAAGATTACGCAGCTGTGTTGCAGTTAACGGATCAGCAGCGCACGGATCACACCAGGCCATGTCCCACGCATATTCTAAAAAAACAGCCTTGCCGTTTTCCTTTTCAGTTTGGCGGGTAAACATATCGCGGTAAAAATCGTTAAAGCGATTTTTCACAAAGCCCGGTATCTCCATATTCGACGGCATTCGCACAGTCCGGTAGTTAGATGTCTCTACACGGCCGGTACGAGTTAACGTATAGACAAACAACTCCTGCTTGCCGTTCGCATTCAAGGTACCCAGGCGGATAGGTAACATAAATTTCGGACTCTCAAAGGCAATTTGCAACGGTCTTAAATTGCTGAACCCGGTCTCCTCCTGTGCCTGAAGATTTACCCGGGCTACAAAAAAACGCATTCCCTGTTTGAGATAGCTACCGACAACATCTTCTGCTCCTTCAGGCAGCTTATAATCGTTGTCATTAAGCCATTCTATTAAACCGCCGCTTTCTTCTGCGGAAAGAATAAGTATGTCGTACTCACCAACAGTGTATTTCGCCTCTATGGTGACACCGAGATCTTTCTCGACAGATAAACCAATGGAACTATCCATACTTTCAGCCACCGCAGTTGCAGCCAGAGTCCTTTCATACCTATGACGCATACAAGGATTCTCATCAAAATACTCAACCAGCCTCGGTGCGGTGTAGGCATCGAGGTGATCAATCAATCCCTGTGTGGCGACGTTAATCTGATCACGCTCTATGAATGTTGGTACTGGTACTACCATTGCAAAGTCTTCAACGTCACCCTGAAAATCATTGGCCATGGTAATCACTGTTCTGTCTTCATCACGAACCAGAACAACTTGCGATGCGCTGTTATACAGGTCCGTATCAGCCTTGGCGACGTAAAACCCGCAAAAAGCCATCGCGCTTTCGGCGCTGAAAAGGGCTGTAAACGCAGTTGTTACCAGCATGAGTTTTAATGGTATTTTCTTTAACATCAGTTTTATTCCTTGTGTAAAAATTTAAAATAGTAACCAGCGGAGCTAAAACCACCAGTGCATAAATAGCTGCGGTGGAGAGGTAAAAGTTAAACTGTAAAACTGCGGCAACTACTGCCACAGTGACGCCAAAACCTATTCTGGCGTATCGATTCAACGGTGTTGTTTTAGGGTCGGTAATCATAAAAAATGCAAATAGCAACAGAGCGCCACTTTGCATCTGATGCACTGCAATATCTATCGGATCCCCCAGATACCAGCCACGCAAAAAAACAATGACCAGCCAGGTACATAGAAAAGACAGAGCTACATCCAGTCGTTGTGCACGAGTAACAACCATCAAACCTGCGCCCATTACTAAAAAGGTTGCAAGGCCCAGCGCACCCCACTGTCCGGGAGATATATACGCATGCGAAGACAAGCAGGTGACCACCACCAAAGCAAACGCAGACGGGTTGAATAGATGCGCACCATTGATGCGAACGAAGCGTTTACTTAAAATAGCGATCAGTGCTGCAAACGCTGCAACCAATGCCAGATCGGTGCGCAGCAACAGCACAAGCGAAAGAGATGAAATGAGCGCGCTTTTTTCCTGACCTGCAGCAAACAGGCAGCGCTGAGCCAGCAAAGCAACACTGATAATGACCAGCGCATTTAACCAGTCGATCTGAAAACCGAGCCTGGTAACACCGACCAATATGAACGCACTGAGCGTTATGATTTGATAGTTGCGAGGATCCATTGCCCGCTCCGGTTGCTGCGTTAGTTACTTAATCGCAGCAAACCGGAAAAGCGGGTTAAAAGATTAATGTGCCTTTTTGCTTTTGTGAAACAGGCACGGGTGACACAGGTGCGGGCGATGCGGATCCGGAAAGATAAGGCAAGCCCGGACGATACAGATCAGGTTTTGAGCTTAGCGGAATAATAATCAACCATTTGCGACACCATTTCTTCACCCTTACCGATCTTGTTGGCATCATTTAGCGCTGCGAGTGTCGAGCCGGACATAACACTCTCTACACCTGCCTGTTCCGCCATTTGTGAGTAGTAGCCAACATCCTTCGCGGCATTTTTAATCGCAAATGCCAGTTGTGACGGATCCCCATCTACGCCGTAGCCTTTTACAAAATCCATCATGCCGCTGTGCAATGGACCAGCAGACATGACGTCGTAGACCGATTGTCTGTCTACACCCTGCACATCTGCCATCGCAAACGCTTCGCACATGGCATTGGCTACTGTCATTCCATAAAAATTGTTGATGAGCTTAACAGTATGGCCCGATCCCAGTGCTCCAAGATGAAACACATTTTCTCCAAGGTCTTTGAGTTCCGGCAACACCTTGTTGTACGCAGCCTCATCACCGGCGCACATAATGTTAAGCAAGCCATCTTTGGCGTGTGCTGGCGTTCTGCCAAGTGGCGCATCCAGGTATTGTCCACCGGCGGACGCAACCTCCTCCCCCAGCGTTCTGGTTGATGCTGGCAAAGAAGTACCAAAATCGATTACGACAGCACCGGCACTTAAACCTGCAATTACGCCGTCAGTACCACGCATGCGACCTTCCACCTGATCCGAAGTCCCCATACACAACATGACTATATCACTGGCTTTGGCAAGCTCGGCCGCATTGGCGGCTTCAGTTGCACCCCGATCAACAAGAGCGGTGATATTTTCTTTATTCCGATTACCGAGAACCTGCAGTGTATGACCAGTATCAATTAAGCGATGGGCCATCGCGGCCCCCATTAACCCGACACCAATAAATCCGATCCTGCTCATCATTAACCCTTAGTTGTTGTTAAAAGACAGATTTGTTGCTAGCCAACTGGCTTTTCATTAGATTCCGCCGGGCACTGAGTCGTCGCAATCAGACAAAGTTAAACCAGCTGCAAAACAGGGTTAATCACACTGCCCCTGCCTCGCCATTTGTTGCATAATATACAGTTGTGTTGCCTCCAAACACCGCTATCTGAACCCCGCCAAATTAACCTCGGCCTACCAGCCGATTCTATTAGCCGATTAAAGAGCATAACCGATGACCGATTATGATGTTTTGCTAAAGCAACATCAGGAATTCCAGGCGCGTAACCTTACGCTTAACATGGAGCGCGGCCAGCCAGCCGACGCTAATTTCGACCTGAGCCTGCCAATTCTAAGCACTGTAAACGAAACTAATTATACCACCAATAATGGTGTAGACATTCGCAACTATCCCGGTGGTGTACTCGGCCTGCCGGAAGCCCGTGAACTTTTTTGCGAACAGATTAATGTTGCTCCGGATGAGCTTATTATCGGCAATAACTCGAGCCTGGAGCTTATGAGCCACTTTTTAACCTGGGCTCTGCTGCGTGGTGTAAAAGACAGCAGACAAGGCTGGTTCAACGACTCCCCCAAGCTAATTGTTACCGTGCCCGGCTACGACAGACATTACCTGCTTGCTCGTGAGCTGGGTTACGAGCTTATTGCAGTCAACATGACCGGCACGGGCCCGGATATAGACGCCGTGGAAAAACTGGTTGCCAATGATTCAAGCATTAAAGGCATCTACTTTGTACCCACCTATAGCAACCCGACCGGTGAAACTATTTCTCAGACAGCGGCTGAAAAGCTGATTAATATTTCCGCCGCCGCATCAGACTTCACTATTTTTGCAGATGACGCCTATGCGGTGCATCATCTGGACGATAACCCGTCTCCTGCACCCAATCTGCTGCAGATTGCCAAAGACAGCGGCAAACAGGATCGCGTTATTATTTTTGGCTCAACCTCCAAGGTAACATTCGCCAGCGGAGGAATCGGCATGGCCGGCATGAGCGCTGAAAATATCAAATACTGGTCAAAGGCGATGAGTGTGCAAACCATTGGCCCTAATAAATCAGAGCAATGGAGACACGTACTCTTTTTACGCGACTACCCGAATGGTTTAAAAGGCCTGATGCAGGATCATGCAAAAATACTGAAACCAAAGTTCGACAAAGTCCAGGAAGTGCTTAACCGTGAGCTCGGCAACTTAAATCTCGCCACCTGGACAGACCCACGTGGCGGTTATTTTGTGAGCCTCGACACCACACAGCCTGTTGCAAGCCGGGTGGTTGAACTTGCGAAGGAAGCGGGTCTCGCCCTCACACCGACGGGTGCTACCTACCCTGACGGCACAGATCCCGAAAATCGCAACATCAGACTTGCACCAACGAGACCTCCAATTGAAGAAGTAGAGCTCGCTATGGAAATTGTTGCATGCTGTATTAAGCTCGCTACCGCGGAGGCTGCAAAAGCTTCGTAAGCTGCTGATTCAGTAAACTGGATACATAACGAGTCAGCTTCAACGCGTGGCAACAAATCCCACCAGGTTCACTACAACGGTCAAAAACAGCGATGCAATCAGCATTGCTTTCCACGGAAAGAATACTCTGACGCGTGGCTGCTTACCTTCATCCTGCCTGGCAAGCGACTCAGTTATTTTCTCATGAACTTTGCGTTCGACCTTCTCGGACGATTTCGGAAACAACATCGGCAAAACGTTGAGAAGAATCGTCAATACGATCGATGCTACCAATGACAGTACTAAAAAATTCTGCATATCGACACCACCTGGTTATAGTCAATCTTCACAAAGTAACCACACAACAAACCTGATTCGGCAAGTCGCAATAACTACCGACTGTTAACTTACCGTATTGGCCGGCAACTCAGCCAGTGTGGCATCAAGCGCCTGACCTACTCTGCTCACCAGATCATCTACTTCAGACTCGCTAATGATAAGCGGCGGACAAAAAGCCATTGCGTCAGCCATGTTACGGGTGAAGAATCCGGCTTCCATCGATTTTGCATTCGCTATTGCACCCAGCTGACCGGGTTTTTCGAGTGCAGTTTTCGTTTCTTTATTGGTTACCAGCTCAATTGCCGCAATCAATCCGACACCTCTGACCTCTGCAACCAGCGGATGTGATTCATACTGCTTTAAACCTTGCCGCATATGCGCACCGACTGAAGCCGCATGTGCGACCAGATTATCTTCTTCAATGATTCTAATAGTTTCGTTCGCCACTGCACACACAACCGGATGACCACCACCGGTAAAGCCATGTCCAAGCACACCGACTTTATTACTTTCATCCGCAATAGGTTCGAATACGCGGTCATTAAGCAGCAATGCAGAACCTGGTAAGTATGATGAAGTCATCTGCTTTGAAAGGGTCATCATGTCGGGTTGAATGTCATAGGTCTGACAACCAAACATATTACCGGTACGTCCAAAACCACAGATAACCTCATCAGCAAGCAGCAGAATATCGTACTTGTTTAACACCGCCTGTATTTGCTGCCAATAAGTTGCCGGGGGTACAACCACACCTCCAGCTCCTTGAACGGGTTCGGCAAAAAAGGCCGCTACAGTATCCGGCCCTTCTGCCTGAATAGCTGCATCCAGCTCGTCAGCGAGTCGACTGGCAAACTGTTCTTCTGTTTCACCTTGCTGTCCTTCGCGCCAGTAATGCGGACAGGTGAGCCGTACAACAGGAACCAGACAATCAAATGATGCCTGATTAGCCGGCAGACCGGTAAGACAAGCACCTGCTGTTGTCACCCCGTGGTAAGCACGGTTACGAGTGATAATTTTTTTCTTTTCAGGCTTCCCTAATGCATTCGAGCGATACCAGCAAAGCTTGATTGCCGTATCGATTGCCTCTGATCCGGAGTTGGTAAAAAATGCCTTACTCATCGGTGCCGGTGCAATTTCTACCAGCTTGTATGCAAGATCGGCTGCCTGCCCGTGCCCCTTGTGGGCAAATGTGTGGTAGTACGGAAGCTTCTGCATTTGCGCATGTGCGACATCAATCAATCTCTTTTCACTAAAACCGAGTGCAGTACTCCACAGGCCAGCCATCGCCTCAATGTATTGATTACCGGAGTTATCCCAGACATGGACGCCTTCACCATTTTCAATGATCAGCGCACCGACATCACCGTGGGTACGGGCGTTGGTATATCCATGCAAATGGGCCATCGCATCGCGACCCTCAACGGAGTTAGGCAAAGCACTCATGGTGAAGTTCTCAAAATTGGGACGTGATCCATTCTATGGCTTACTATCGAGTTATTTCCACTGTTTTTGCACATTGCTGACCGATACTAAGTGGTGATCAACAACAGAGTCACGTGCCCTATAGCCATACTGCCGCACTACATCATCAATTAAGACTACTTCACAACCACATCATGCGCCTCAAGTACCAGCTTTTTATCACTTTACTTATCGCCAGCGCGCTGCTGGTTGCGGTAATGTTTGTCGTCAGTAGCCTGAGTTTCAGCCGTGGTTTTCTGGGTTATATCAACAATACTGACAACCACAGGCTTGCGGCCCTTATACCGGAGCTGGAACAACAATATGCCACCGACGGCAGCTGGAACAACACAGCCTCTGATACCGATGTTCTAAAGTCCGTATTGCGATCAGCCCGTATTGAGCACAGAGACAAAAGAGAAGAGAAAAAACCTTCAGGCCATCACGGCAAACAACCTCCACCACACCCCAGAATACTGAATCGTCTGGTACTAACAGATGCCAGCAACAAGGTGCTGCACGGTCGGATAAGTAAAAAACATCAACCTGAATGGCAGGAAATCACACACAATAATGAAGTGGTTGGTTATGTCGGTCTTAACAGACTTTCACGGCTGGAAAATCAGTTTGACCAGGCATTTGAACGACAACAAAAAAAATCCTTTGCTCTTGCCGGACTCAGTATGGTTTTGCTATCCGCATTATTAGCCGCGCCACTGGCATCAAGAATCGTAAAACCTATTTTAAAGGTATCGACAACCGTTGGAGAAATCAGTGATGGTAACTACGCGCATCGTATAAATAGCAAGAGAAAGGATGAAATTGGCGATCTGGCACGTGATATCAATAAACTTGGCCAGACACTTGAGAGCAATAGAAGCGCCAGACAAAGACACTTCGCTGAAATATCCCACGAGCTGCGCACACCAGTAGCTGTTCTACAGGCAGAGCTTGAAGCACTACAGGACGGCATTCGAGAGCTTGACCAACACTCTGTCAATTCACTGCACACGGAGACAGTTAAGCTCAAACGCCTTATTGAAGATTTACATACGTTGTCTTTGGCTGATGCCGGTGCGCTTGACTACAACATGCAGATGTTAAATTTTAACGAGTTGGTGCAAACCCAGATAAGTGCGCTCGTTGATAAAAATACTGGCTTAAACGTCGATCTCCGTGCGCCCGAGTCTCCAGTATTCATCAACGGCGATCAACAGCGAATTACACAACTTCTTGATAACCTCACGCAAAACACCGTGCGCTACACCAACCAACCGGGCGTTCTTAACGTCACAGTTACAGCCGATCAAAACACCGTATCCATTAGCTGGGCGGATTCAGCTCCCGGCGTTGCAACCGATGCGCTGAGTAAACTTTTCGATCCGTTGTTTAGAGAAGAATCATCAAGAAATCGTGAGCACGGTGGCTCTGGCCTCGGGCTTACAATCGTTAAAAAAATTGTTGATGCACACAGCGGCAGCTGTGAAGCCGTCCCATCCGACCACGGCGGACTGGAAGTTAAAATCAATTTCCCGAGAGTGAGTCAATTGTAAATGCGTATAGCAATAGTTGAAGACGAGTCAAAACTTGCAACGCTGTTGAGCGACTACCTGCAGAAAGAAGACTACCAGACATCAATCTTTGAAGACGGCAGTACAGCGCTGGAAGCTTTGCAACACGAGCCACCCGATCTGATCCTGCTTGACCTGATGCTACCAGGCACCGACGGCATGACCATTTGCCGCGAGATCAGAAAAACCTCAGCCGTACCAATAATTATGATGACCGCCCGCGTAGAAGAGATAGACAGACTACTGGGCCTTGAACTGGGTGCCGACGACTATATCTGCAAACCTTATAGCCCGAGAGAAGTTGTGGCACGCGTCAAGGCCGTGCTCAGACGTACCGGATCAGACACAACCGCAACTCTCGACAATAGCTTTGTGCTACAGGAACAGGAAGCGACCGTAAAAGTATCTGGCCAAACCTGCAGCCTGACCCAAATTGAGCTCGGTCTACTTAAAACAATGGTAGCGCACCCTGGTCGAATCTATAACCGTGAACAACTAATGCATCGGATATATACGGATAATCGTATCGTCAGTGACCGAACGATAGACAGCCACATTAAAAAGCTACGTCAGAAACTGAAAAAACTGGATAACGATGCCGAGTACATTCACTCGGTGTATGGCATCGGCTATAAGTTTGAGCACGAGTAGTATTTATCATTACTTTTCCCAAATAGCTCCTTTATGTGTGCACCCTATTTGCACAATCTCGACCGATAATTTATTCGTAGCAACAGAAATGCTCAATCTGATCCGGATACCACCAGATCAAAAATCAAACTTATTAAAAAGGTAATTAATTAAAATGAATTTCAGAAAAAACTCACTTAATGTAGCCGCCTCACTTGCACTTGCCGGCATCATCACTGCACCAGTATGGGCATTCACTCCACCCGAATTCACCGATGCAAATGGCGACGGTGTTATTTCTGCAGATGAAATTGCAGAGAGCCGCGAAGCACGCCGAGCGACAGCAATACAACAGTACGACACCAACGGTGATGGCGAGCTGTCGCGACAGGAACGCAAGGCGTTGAAAGAGGCGCGACGTGCCGCAATGGTACTGCAATTCGATACAGACGGAGATGGTGAACTGTCTCGCACGGAAAAGAAGGCTGCCAAAGAAGCCCGCAGCGCAGCGATAGAATTACAGCTTGACGTAAACGGTGACGGCACAGTTTCCGACGCCGAGCGTGCAGGCTACGAAGAAGCCAAACAAGCTCGCCGCGGTAAAAAAGGCGGACACCGGCACAAGCACGGCGGCAAGCACAATGACGAAGGTGAAGAAGATACCTCTGCCTAGCATGAGGGCCCTCGCAACGCCGCAAATCTGCACCCTCCTGCACGCTCAGCAGGAGGGTTCGCGCTCCAGCACCGCAAAAGTGCAACGCGCGAACCAGTTGCTGCAATTCTTAAAAATTCCTTCCCAGGCACACAATCCGTCTGAATAATTCTGAGCAACCGACCACATCCCCGCAAAACCTTGCCCCACTCCATTTTTTCAACCTAAAGCTGTACTGACACACGACACAGTGTGATACATTAATTTGTCAGTACTTTGTATACATGGGTAGGAGTTTTTAAAATGAAGTTTAGTTTTTCACGTCGCTCGATCGCATCAACATGTCTCGCAGCGGGATTGGCAATCGCCGTATCAGGGTGTGTATCAACCGCACCAAAGCTCGGCGGTGGGACCAACAATCTGATATCCGGAGCCGCAGGTGGTGAATCTGCCGAAGGTGCCAATACAGCTCTCGAAAAGTGCGAATCTCCGTTGGGCACAATGTCAATGTTCGAAGACAGATCATTGCCATGGTGGAGCCGCTACAGCCGTGATTTTCCTGGGCTTGGCAGTACAATTCCCGTGCTCAGATTGATGGTTCAGCAGTCAAACTGTTTTGTTATTGTTGAACGCGGCGGTGCATTGGCGGCAGTGGAAAAAGAGCGAGCGCTCGCAAACAGCGGCGAACTCAGAGAAGCAAGTAACTTCGGTAGCGGCCAGTTAGTCTCAGCTGATTACACCGCTTCTCCATCGGTTCAGTTCTCCGGAAAAACCGGCGGCGCAGGGGCAGCACTTGTAGGCAGCCTTCTCGGCAGTGTTGGCTCAGCAGTAGCCGGACGCTTAAAGAGAAACGAGGCTGCCACTACACTGCTATTGATAGATAATCGAAGTGGAGTTCAGGTATCGGCAGCCACAGGCAGCGCACAGAACTTTGACTTTGGTTTATTCGGCGGCATTTTTGGCGGCGGGTTTGCGGGTGCTGGCGGTTACGCCAAAACACCCCAGGGCAAAATTGTAACAGCAGCTTTTCTCGACTCCTACAATCAGATGGTCAAGTCGCTTCGCAGTTACAGAGCTCAGACCGTTGAAGGTGGGCTCGGAACCGGTGGTAAGTTGAAAGTTCAGTAGTAAACTGCTGAAGTAATTCAGAAGAAGTGAGCGGCTGGCGTATTTATACGGCAGCCGTTTTTATTTATAACAAGGCATCAGCCAAATACCTTCACCTAACTTGGTTACAAAGCAACGGTAAGAGTACCAAGCCTGCCCTAGCTATTTTCCTTATCAGCAGTGACAGCACTTTGTTCAATTTGATTGAGTTTATCGGCCAGGGTATCTAAGAATGACGTACTGAATTTTTTCGGATCAGCCCAGTACTTGCCGGTTACACGACACCGATTCGCGAGTTTGTTAAGACCAATATCTTCAAGTTCAAAAGAAAGCTCCGTCCAGCGCAGCGACAACTCTTTTTCTGTTTTTATAGATTTTTTACCACCCTCTTTAATATGGCGAATATAAACCTCGGTTTCCCGAACCGCCAGGATGACGCTGCGCAGTGCCCGGCGAGACTCAGATTTGCGCTCTTTGCCCGCACGACTCAGATTGCTGACCCATCGCTTTATATGGGCCAGCAAGCCGATCAGGTCAGCCGCGGTTATTTCCAGTCCTGTGATCGGCATTAATACAACATCAGCCGCTAGTATTTCCGTCGCTGTTCTGCGCCATGATAGAGAATATCACTGAAATTTTTGTTGTTTATTTCACGCTGATTTATAGATTCGGTGCTCATGTTCTCTGCAGGACGAGTCAATAGTTTTGTACCCGCCTGAGAGCGCACTTTGCCACGTGCTGGCAGCCACATGTTCTCACCTAACTGTTGCTCGATATCATTCGACATATAAGACTGCAGCGCGAAGCCAACGCGACGCTGGTTACTTTGATTAGGCTGTGATCCGTGCACTATCTCACCATGGTGCAGCGACATCTGGCCGGGCCGCATAATGAGATCCACTGCTTTTGATTCATCGACATCTTTAACCACCTGACCGCGGGTCAGGATATTGTCTTTACCAAATGTATCATCATGTTCAACAATTGAGTTCCGGTGGCTGCCGGGAATCATGGACATACATCCGGTTTTTTTATTGCTTGGGGAAAGTGCAATCCACGGTGTGACAAAATTATTGGATGTCATACCCATATATGTTGCGTCCTGGTGCCAGCTAACAAAGTGGCTGCTGCTCGGTTCTTTTATAAACAACACACTGCCCCACAGGGAGAAGTCGGGACCAATAATATCTTCCACCGCATCCAGTATTAACTTGTTGAAGGCCAGCTCATCCAGAAACTTGAAAACCAGGTGCGGGTTATTGCGATTCTCGGCATTGATATGCTCAGGATACAAATGCTCTGCTTCTTCCAGTTGCGCAAGTATTGCCGATGCCTCTGACTCAGACATCAAATCAATCGGCGACAGATAGCCTTCCTCGTGATACTGCGCTACCTGAGATTTTGTTAATAATTTAGGCATTATCCTTTCGTCGCACCCAGGGTTAAGCCTGCAATAAAGTGCTTCTGCATTGCAAAGAACATTACCACCGGTGGAACTGCAGCGAGCAGCGATGCGGCAGATACCAAGTGCCACTGCTGTACAAATTCTCCGTTCAGAGTCCGCACACCAACAGTAATTGGCAACGTTGAATCATCTCGAAGCAATACAGTAGCCCAGAAAAAGTCATTCCATATAAAAGTAAAAATCAATACGCACAGGGCTGCTATTGCCGGTTTTACAAGTGGCAGAACCAGGTGCCAGAATATTTTGAATTCATCCACACCCTCAAGCCGTGCAGATTCAATCAGCTCGAACGGGAGTGCTTTCATAAAGTTGCGCATAAACAGGGTACAGAAGCCGGTTTGAAATGCCGCATGAAACATCACCAGCCCGGGAACTGTGTTTATTATCTCAAGGCGGTTAGACATATCGACAACTGGCAGCATCAAAATCTGGAATGGTACAAAGTTACCTGCGACGAATAGAAAAAACAAAGGTAGCGCCCACCTGAATTTATACATCGCCAGTGCGTAGCCTGTGAGACAGGCAAGTGCTACAGAAATAATGGTTGTGGGTACAGCGATCATCAGTGTGTTTAGCAGATATCTGATCGCATCCGTTTTGGCAAATACCTCACCGTAGTTTTGAATAAACTGGAATGAACTCGGCAGCCCGAATACATTTCCGGTAGCAATATCAGATGCCGGTCGAATTGATGTCAGGAAAATTGCAAGCAGCGGCAACAACCAAATAAACAACGCGACAGGCAGCGATAACTTGTAAGCAAAGCGAGTACCGAATGAAGTTTTTTCAATGGGACGTGGAAACATTATCTATCCTCCACTTCATCTTGATACATGCG
>CAZYRP010000068.1:0-24753 GCA_964649465.1 uncultured Granulosicoccaceae bacterium
TTCGGTTCAAGCCGTTTGTAATAGTTGTCCGAAATTTGGTCTGGCACCACAGACCCGTTTTACTAGCAAATTTCTGTGCCAGCTTGTTAGCAAGCAGCTTCAGGTACTGACACAACCAGAATTACAGCACCTGAAAGCTGACACCGGCTCCCGCAATGACAACCGACCGCCGTTGAATCAGGCCACCATTACAACTGCTCTTCCAACCCGCGCACAACCCGCGCATCGGGACTGGCAATCTGCATAGTCCACCATTGCGACAACGCCGCTGGCAAAGTACCCTTGGGGAGTCAAAGTTCCAACTAATTATTGAGTTAATCTGACATGCTGATTTTGGTTTCTCCCGCAAAAACACTCGACTTCGAAACACCACCATTGTTCGACGACAATACCCAGCCACTTTTTCTTGACGATTCTCAGGAATTGATAGATCAGCTGAAAAAGCTGACACCATCCAAAGTGGGCAAACTGATGAGCATCAGCGACAAACTGGCTAAATTGAATGCCGAGCGCTTTAAGGAATGGAAGCAACCACTGACCCCAAAAGACGCCAAGCAAAGCCTGTTTGCTTTCCAGGGTGATGTCTACACCGGGCTGGACGCAGCAACCATGAAAAAGAATGACGTCAAGTTTGCACAAAAGCACCTGCGTATACTCAGTGGTTTATACGGCGTTTTACGACCACTCGACCTGATGCTGCCCTATCGATTGGAGATGGGCACAAAATTCGCCAACAAGCGCGGGCAAAATCTTTATCAATTCTGGGGTGACAGCGTTACCGACGTACTCAATGCAGAACTCGATAATATGAAAAAACCTTATGTCGTTAATCTCGCTTCCAACGAGTACTTTAAAGTAGTCAATAAAAACAAGCTTGCCGTCAACACAATCAGCCCGGTTTTTAAAGACAAAAAGAATGGTGAATATAAAATCATTTCATTCTTCGCCAAAACGGCGCGCGGCATGATGTCCCGCTATATTATCGACAACCGAATACTTAAACCCGCTGACTTGCAGGACTTCAATACCGCAGGCTACAAGTACAACAAAAAAATGTCGACTGAACTCGAACCGGTATTTACGCGCAACAAAGCAGCCTGACGGGTTAATGCAAAACCCAATACTACAACCGTCTGCAAAACACCATCAGCATGGTGACTACAGTGCGGATGAAGTTGCACTGGCTAATCGTAACTGTGGAACCCTGCTGGAGACACTGCGATACGATACCACCCCGGTCGGTTCGCACTATCTGCTAAATCATTTTGATGTGCCATTCGTGCAGTCAGCGTCCAATTGGAAGTTGACTCTGGACGGCCAGGTAGAAAAGCCGAACACAATGACACTGACTGAGATAATAGATTTTGCAGAACGCCAGAACCTCGCCTGCGTAAAAAGAGTCACGCTCGAATGTGCCGGCAATGGACGCGCCAATCTCGAACCGCGCTGGCCCAGTCAACCATGGAAGGCAGAAGCCGTCGGCACATCAGACTGGTACGGCATGCCGTTAAACCACCTGCTAAAACAAACCGGGCTAAAAACCACGGCTACTGAAGTAGTGTTCCATGGCGCAGATGAAGGAGTAGATAACGGCAATATCCATCACTTTGCCCGCAGCCTGAGTGTCGCCAATGCAATGCACAACGATGTCATGCTGGTATGGCAGATGAACGGGCAACCACTGTTACCGCAACACGGTTTCCCACTGCGATTAATCGTTCCCGGGTGGTATGGTATGGCAAGCGTTAAATGGCTGAATAGAGTTGAAGTCATCGACCACGCTTTTACCGGACACCAACAGGTCGGTACATACGTCTATCGCAATGACGAAAATGATCCAGGAACTCCCGTTACCACTATTAAAGTTAAATCACTGATGGTACCACCCGGTATTCCCGACTGGAGTTCACGCAAACGATTAATTAAACCGGGACCTGTCACATTGACCGGCCGTGCATGGTCAGGCTCTGGCACACCAATCTCAAAAGTGGAGTGGAGCTGCAATGGCGAGTGGCAGGAGGCAACGCTTGAAGCCAGCCCACATAAATACGCATGGAGTAAGTGGACCGCCGTTTGGAAGGCGTGCAAAGGCCAGCATACACTTAGGTGTCGCGCCACCGATGCGGACGGCGAAGTGCAACCACTGGATCCTCCGTGGGACAAAGCAGGCTTTGGCAATAACGCGGTACATACACTTGATGTCTGGTGTACTGAGTTTTAGTAACACCCCAAAAGCCCTATAGTAAATTCACCCGCATCCCTTGTTATAAAATTTCATAGGCAGGTCGCAAACGTTTTGAATACCAGCAATCAAATGAACGGCGCAGAGAGCCTGGTTCACACATTGATCGACAGCGGCGTTGAAGTCTGCTTTTCGAATCCGGGCACTTCAGAAATGCACTTCGTTGCAGCACTGGATAAAGTCGCTGGAATGAAATGCGTGCTGGGTTTGTTTGAAGGCGTGGTTACCGGTGCCGCAGATGGCTACTACCGCATGAAAGATAAACCAGCTGCCACTCTGTTGCACCTGGGACCGGGACTGGGTAACGGTGTTGCCAATCTGCACAATGCACGCAAGGCGAAGAGCGGCATCGTTAATATTGTCGGAGATCATGCGACCTATCACGTCGAATACGATGCGCCGCTCACTGCAGATGTCGAAGGCATTGCAAAGCCGGTTTCAAATTGGGTAAAGACCAGTAAATCGGCAACTGAAGTCGCTGCTGACGGTGCGGAAGCCGTGGCGCAAGCCAATACATACCCGGGACAGGTGGCGAGCCTCATATTGCCAGCCAATACAGCGTGGGATCAGTCGACCGGACCCGCAGCAAAGCAAATACCGCCTGCACCACCCACTGTGCCGATATCGCGCATCGAATCTATTGCCAATGTATTGAAAAGCGATGAGCCCGCAGCAATTGTTATCACCGGGCGTGCACTCCGCGCACCCGCGCTGGAGACCGCAAGCAGAATAGCTGCGGTCACAGGTGCACATATTTACGGTCAAACCTCTAACGCAAGGCTCGAGCGCGGCGCTGGACGGGTGCCATTAAAAACAGTGCCATACCCGGTAGACGCTGCAGTCGAAATACTAAAGCCGTACAAGCATATAATTACCGTGTCTGCTAAAGCGCCAGTCGCATTCTTTGCCTACCCGGAAAAACCAAGTGGTTTATACCCACCGGAAAGTACAAAACATACACTCGCTCATGCCAATGAAGATTGCGTGGCAGCACTTGACGCACTAGCAGATCTGCTCAATGCAAACAAAGCAACTCCTCTGGTTCAAACACAAGCTGTTGCAGCAATTCCTGCTAATGCTCCACTGACTGCAAAAACCATAGCTGCAACCGTTGCCAACCTGTTACCGGAAAACGCTATTGTTATCGATGAATCAATAACCTGTGCTCCCGAGTTTTTTGTAGAGACCAGCAAAGCAGCTCCTCATGACTGGCTGCAAATATGTGGTGGCTCCATTGGCGCTGGCTTTCCACTGGCGACCGGAGCAGCGGTCGCCTGCCCCGATAGAAAAGTAGTTGCATTGCAGGCGGACGGCAGTGGTATGTATACCCTTCAAGCGCTCTGGACACAGGCACGCGAGAACCTGGATATCACTACTATTGTGTTATCTAACCGGGCTTATGCAATTTTAAAACACGAACTAAAAAACGTTGGTGCGCTTGCAGCAAATGCCGCAAGCAAAACGACAGGCAGCATCGCACACGATATGATGGAACTCAGCCGACCCGACCTCAACTGGCAATCATTGGCAAAGGGCATGGGTGTCGAGTCAGGTCGCGCCACCGATGTGTCGTCACTAGCCACAGAAATAAACAGGGGCCTGCAGAGTGAAGGCCCCTACCTCATAGAAGCGGTGCTATAACCTCACAACTAAAGCCCACGGCAATGTATATGCAACAATGCATCACGGGCAATCCATGACCCAAATTTACTATGAACAATAAACTACCGAGTATCTCAACTTTTACCGATCGCATCAGCGGCGAAGGTGCTGCTGCGTGGGACATTCACATTGAAGCAAGCAGAGCGTTTAATCGGGGCGAAGATGTGATTATGCTAAGCATTGGCGACCCCGATTTTTCCACCCCTGAACCCGTAGTAGAACGCGCGGTTGAAGCACTGCGAAGCGGTGACACACACTACGCCGAAACAGCCGGCAGAACAGAGTTGCGACAAGCAATAGCCGATGACTTTCACCGCCAGTCTGGCGTGCCCGCTGAAACTGACAACGTTGTTGTTTTTGCAGGCACCCAGAACGCACTATTTGCCGCGAGCCTGGTGATTCTTGAGCACGGAGACGAAGTCATTGCACTGGAACCCATGTATGTAAGCTATGAGGCATCACTGCGTTTGGGAGGCGCAAAACTTGTCACTGTTGCACAACCAGCCGAGAACAACTTCCGGCCAGACTTCAATTTGATAAAAGCCGCAATTACCCCGGCAACTCGCGCCATTATCATTACAACGCCCAACAACCCCACTGGAGTTGCACTGACATCACGCGAACTTCAGGCAATCTCTGATCTGGCCATTGAATACAATTTATGGGTTATTTCCGATGAAATCTACACCGACATAGTCTTTGATGCAGAACATCAGTCAATTGCTGCAATACCCGATATGGCTGAACGCACTATCACTATCAACGGTCTGTCAAAGTCCCATGCAATGACAGGTTGGCGTATTGGCTGGACAATTGCGCCAAAGCGATTATCGCCACACTTTGAAAACCTGACACTTTGCATGCTGTACGGAATACCGGGCTTTGTTCAGGAGGCGGCAATTCTCGCACTTACCAGTCAGCGCGCAGCGAGTAAAACCATGCGTGACACCTACAAAAAAAGACGCGACCTTGTGTGCAGTGAACTGAGCAGAGCATCCAACCTGCCGTTGTTAAAACCGGAGGCTGCTATGTATGTGATGGCCGATGTTCGCGGGTACGGCTTATCAAGCGCCGCGTTCTGCAAAGCACTATACAAAGCTACCGGGGTGTCTGTACTAGATACTGCAGCATTTGGCGAAAGTGCCAATGGCTGGATTCGAATCTCATACACGCTTGGAGAAGACACATTAACCGAGGGTTGCCGACGGATAGTTGGTTTTCTGCAGGACCTATAGTTTTCACTGCCCCTATGGCCTTGCAACAGCCAAATCAGAAGTCTTTAATAAATCTGCTCACGCAATTTTTTTGAACGCTGCACATCTTCATCCAGACCATAGCGGGAATAAACCGCACTGGCTTTTTGCAGTGAATTTTTAGCGCTGTCTATGCTCCAGTTAGATCGGTAAAGTTCAACCAGTACGTCCGGCTGGCGTCTGTACTGCGCACGCTTTGATGCGTTAGCTAAAGATTGTTCCGCCTGCTTTCGGAAACGCCACGCCTGTAACGCATCACCTTTAGAAGACAATTGATTATAAAGTAGCGCATAGTCCCGGGCGGCACCAATCGCCTGAACACTGGCTTCGTATTCTCCATACAGTTGCGAAATCTCAACCGATAATTGATCCGATTCAAAATCAGAAAAGCCCTGTTGCTTTAACAGTCCGAGTACGCGGTTTACCTGAGGTTCGTTTCCTGCTGCTGCATAAAGTTTTATCGCATCAATACCAGCACGGTGTGCCTGCTCAAACAATGCATCTTTACTGTAGCCGCTAAACAGAGTCTCATAGGCACTGGCGGCCGCACCGTAGCGGTTAAGTGCAAGGTTGTCGTCAACTATTTTCCTGAGAGTGCCTTCCGCCTCAGCAAAAAATCCATGATGTATATTCCAGCGCGCAATTAACAGTTGATCGTAAGCATCAGATGCGCGCCTGGCACGTTGCCTAAGAAACAGGTGCAAACGTCCTTTTTGCAAATGAATACCCGCAACCTCAAGTTCGTTGCCATATTCTTCATACAGCTCCAAAGCCTCCTGCAAATAGACCTCAGCCATGCCGGTGTCGCCCTGCAACAGGGCCAACTCACCAAGCTCACTCAGTTGAAAGGCCAGTGCGTTATTGTCGGATGCAGAAACTGCATCAAGTGCGCGATCAAGCAGCTTTTCCTTGGCACGCTCAAATCTACCCGCACGGCTTAAAGATTCAATCTCAGAGGATAAAACAGGTCTGGTGGAGGCAATGGCTTCATCAAGCTGCACATCCAGCGGCACGGTATTAAACGGTGAACTCAGGACTGAGTCACCGGGAGAAGTAACTTGTACGAAGCTAAAAGCATCATCACGACTAATGGCTGTGTGGAAAAGAGTTATAAGTGCAACACTCGTAATCGCAACAGTGGAAGATTTAGCGATTCGCAAAACTCGACGGTGCTTCCTGTTCATGCATTCCTCCCGGCTAGCGCCCTCTGTATTCGACAGGGCTTAACAGAATCAATGGATGTCTGGATTACTGCAGAGTTTAGCAGACTGAAAGTCGCTCATCAGAAAGCATTAAAACCGGGAAATATCCGCTACATTAAATTAGCCTGCCAGCGTTATCGCTTCAGCTATAACATCAGTTTTCTGCGCGGGTGCCATAATATGCACCCCGGCAAGCCCTGGTATTTCTCGGTATTGCTGGATAAGTTCTGCACAAAGCTTTCTACCTTCAGCTTTTGCGTTTTCCGCCTGCTCAAGGCGTTTGATGGTTGGCTCAGGAATCGTTACACCATAGAGGTTGTCATTCATCCACCGGGCGGATTTAACCGACAGGATCGGACCAATCCCCAATAGAACACCGATCTTTTCAGTCACGCCTTCGTCCCGAAGTCTGGCTATATAACGAGATGCTACTTCCGGCTCAAAACAGAACTGTGTTTGCGCAAACTGCGCTCCACTTTCAATCTTCGCAAGCAGGCCTTCAGGTTTCCAATCGGGTGCTGGATCTGTGGGCATATCTGCCGCACCAACAAAAAACGGCGGCGGCTCGGCAACAGATTTGCCCGAAGGCAGTTTGCCCTCTTTACGAAGCGCTGTTGCAATTTCCATAATCTGTCGGGAGTCAAGATCAAATACCGGCTTCGCTTCCGGCTGATCACCTTTAGATGGATCATCACCCATCAGCATCAGAAGGTTATAACAGCCATGCGCTGCTGCACCCAGGAGATCTGATGTGAGCGCTATTCTGTTGCGGTCTCGACAGGTCATCTGCAACACCGGTTCATGGCCATCCGCTGCCAATAGTGCAGCAGCTGAAAAACTACTCATTGTTGTCGAAGCACCGGCACCATCGGTTACGTTGATTCCATCAACCATACCGCGAATAGCTGCCGCCTCCTCCAGCAATTGGTTCTTTGTAGCGGAAACAGGCGGAACAATTTCCGCAGTAATGGCGAAATCGCCATTTTGAATTTTGTCACTGAGTTGAGTCATCACCCGCCTGCCGTGGTTACTTGCTAACAGCTTACAATTTGTGTCCTTTTTGTTATTGTGACGATACGACGATTCAATATCTGCAGCGGCAATTTCTACCTGTAGGCAACCCGGTTACACGCTGATTCGAGAGCCAAAAGCCTTTGTGACCTAGCCAGGCTCATTACAAAAGCTAATCGGTCGATTACCGACAAAATCCTGCCAAAATTAACACAGCTAATAAAGTGAGATGCGATCAATGAAAAAAATCGACGTACAAAAATCGGCGATTGCGATACTCCAGGAGCTCATTAGCTTTGATACCACCTCACGCGAATCGAATCTCGCCATCATTGAACACATTCAATCGTACCTTGAAAATCTTGGAATTGAATCGAGAGTCACCCACGATGAAACAAAAACCAAAGCCAATCTCTGGGCCACTATCGGTCCATCCAGTACAGGCGGCATCGTATTATCCGGACATCTGGATGTAGTACCTGTCGATGGACAACAATGGACGCAGCATCCGTTTGATATGTGGCAAGCCGAAGGAAAGTTATTTGGCAGAGGCGTCGTTGACATGAAAGGGTTTATTGCCGTGTGTCTGGCAATGGCACCACAACTACTTAGACAAAAGCTGAAGGTACCTGTACATTTCGCTTTCACTTATGATGAAGAAGTAGGTTGTATTGGTGTACATGGCCTGCTGAAAGATGTTGTCGACAACCTGCCCCTGCCACGCGCTGTCATTGTCGGTGAGCCCACTTCCATGCAGATTATTGGCGGGCACAAAGGCTCAAGAAGTTACCAGACAACAGTCAAGGGTATACCAGCACACTCAAGCGACCCGAGACTTGGCGTTAACTCCATCATGGCAGCAGCACGACTGGTTAATTTTTTAGAAAAGATGCAGCAGGAACTCGCAGACAACCACAACCCTGACTGCCAGTTTGACCCACCTTATTCAACTATTGACCTTGGCATTATCAATGGAGGTACCGCAAACAATATAATTCCTGAGTTCACCACTGTGCAGTGGGGGTTTAGGCTACTACCGGAAGATGATGCAGACGCTCTGGAGTCGCAGATAACAGACTACATTAACAACGTACTTACTCCTGACCTGCAGAAACAGTCCGGCAAGGCAAATATTGTTACTGAGAACACCAACGAAGTGGTACCACTAATACCGGATGATAAATCGCCAGCAGAACAGCTGATACGTCATCTCACCGGATTAAACTCCAGTGGCGTTGTAAGTTTTGGCACCGAAGCTGGTGCATTTCAAAGAGCCGGTGTGCCAGCGGTAGTATTCGGGCCGGGCAGTATTAATCAGGCCCATCAGCCTGACGAATTTATGGAGATTGATCAGCTCGGTGAATGCATCGAATTTATGTATAAGCTAACGGACTGGGCCACAACAGGCGATACTGAAAATTTCTCACCATGACAGACTCTCACTGCAAATAGACTTTGGTTTATTACCAGACTTATCTATTGCAATACTTATCTGTTGAGCGACGGATCAGTTGCAGTGCGGGAAAAAGAAAATTCGAAATAGTTATTGGTATTTAAGCCATAAGCTTCAGGCAAAACACCATAAAGCAGACTACTGCAACTGCAAGATTAAAATATCCAAGTAGCAAAAATTTCTTTGCCAGCGTATCTGGATGTTGATCAGAGATCAGCATCGGCAATCCATTATCGGGTTTGCGGATAGCATTTTCCACGCGGTCTACTCGCTTCACATCAAATTTGTCTCTCGCAATCTCAGCCGCACGCGCTCGTGCGTTATCCCACTCATCAGGATCAAGCTCACCGTTATTGTCAGTATCGAACTGTTCGAGCAACCAGGGTTGATCCTGTTTCCAGGTTTTTAAAACACTGGCTAACTCTGAACGCTCATTGTACGACGACACAGTACAACCATTGGTTCGCATCTCACCGATAACATAGATCTGCGCACCATGGCGAATGTAATGCGTCCGATAGTACTTGCCACCTGTCCACCAGGAGCGCTTGCCACTTGATATTATTTTTGCACCAGCAGGATTTACAACACAGGTACCCGTCTCGTCCCTGATAACAAACGGTAAATCACTTTGGCCCGATTGCGTGGTCTGGCTTTTACCACAACCGACCGAATACCGGTGCCACACGCACGGTGGGCCATGCATAAATCCCTGGGTGACCCGATCACCGTAAAATTCGCACTTACCTTGCAGCTCAACAAAACCCTGGGCCGCAGAACCAATTTTAGAACGTGGTGTATCCAGTATGTACTGCCGAAGACGCTTGGAATTTAATGCCGCCCACAGTGCCAGAGCCACTGCAACCAGGTACCCGAGTAATCGCAGGCGCGAATCATCAGTGAACCAGGTTGAAGCAATAATACCGAGTGCGAAAAAGTCCAGCAGATAAGGCGATACATTAAAATTTGATGAGCCCAGGGAATCATTCGACAAAGATGCTATTGGCTGTGCTGATAAGCTCATCTGCCCCTCTTTCTACCGGACTTTCCGCCAGACAATTGCCAAACTATCGCAAGACCACTACGCTGCGAACAATTGCTGCATATCCACATCGGTTAGCTCCTCCTCGCTAACCTCAAATAGCTGAGCCTGTTCAAAGTTGAACTTACTCGCAACAATATTAGTTGGAAATTCTTCAACAACAATATTATTGATATTAACCGAGTCATTGTAGTACTCACGTCGATCAGCAATTGAATTTTCAAGCGAGCTGATACGCGATTGCAACCGAGTAAACGACTCATTAGCTTTAAGCTCAGGGTAATTTTCAGTCAGCGCAAAAAGACGACCAAGCGTATTATGCATCATCGATTCTGCAATACCGAGTTCCGCCATATCACCGGATTGCATTGCATTCGAAACCTGTGATCTCGCCAATGTAACTTTCTCAAGGGTTTCCTGCTCAAACTTCATATACTCGCGGCAGGTAGTAACCAGCTTGGGTAATTCATCGTGACGCTGTTTCAACAGAACATCTATATTGCTCCAGGCTGCTTTGACATTATGCTTAAGGCGAACCAGACGGTTATAAGCCATAATGACGTAGCCGACTATTGCCACCAGTATGAGCAACATAACAATAGAAAAAACCAACATACCCAAAGCACTCCATTTAACTATGGGCACTGTGTCGACGTACTACGGAAAACCTTGAGCGGATTTAAATTCAGCGAGCAATGGTGCTGATAAATGCACAGCACTACACAATCAATGCGTGTTGCAGATCACAATGGCAACTACTGAAAACGCATTGGGCTGTACATCGTCATATCGAGACCCGTTGGTTCACCACAGATCAACTGGCTAAGCAGTTGCCCGGTTTTCGGCCCTCCGGACAAACCGACATGCTGGTGTCCGAAACCGACAAACACTCCCCTGGTTGTGGGAAGTTCGCCAATTAACGGCACTGAATCGGTAGGCGCGGGGCGATGTCCAAGCCACTCTTTTGATTCGCTCCAGGTTAGATCCGGCATCAGTCTGGACAAATAGCGTCTTAAAAAATCAAGTGGCTGCTTGTTGGCACCGGCTTCCAATCCTGCAAACTCCACCATTCCAGCCATTCGCAGTCTGCCCTGCATCGGGGTCATTACAAATTTACCAGCCGCAATCATAGTTGGCATCGAAGGCATAACAGACGGTTCAAACAACTCAATATGATAGCCACGCTCAGATTCCATCGGTACATGGAGTCCGAGTTTTTTCAACAACGCTTTTGACCATACACCTGTTGCAACAACAGCGGCATCGCAATCTATCGTTATCTCTTTTTTATCAGAGTCACTTGTTGTTTCAGAAACCTTTACCGCACATACCTTATTACTACGAACTACAAAGTCGCTGAACTCGGCTTGTACTATTTCACCGCTATTATCTTTTATGTGAGATGCCAGTGCTCGCACATATTCACCGGGATCACTAATGCGCCCATGGTTATGCACGCACGCGGCATAACCGACCTCATCACCAAACGCAGGATCATACTGCCGGTAGGAGCCCGCATCATGTTCAGTCCACTCAAAGCCATGTTGGCGTCGCATATCCCAGGCAAAGGCATCAGCGTCGAAGTGCTCTTTACTTTGATAGGCATAAACATAATCTGCCGCAGAGATATAGCTCTCAGCCGGAGTGCCTCTCGCTACAGCTCTATGATCAGCAAGGCAGTCTCTCAAAACCGGTGCCAGAGCGGATGCAATTCTATTTACTTGTTTTGAGTTGCAATGTGACAGATAGCGAGGCAGCCACGGTAATAAGCGTGGCAGATAAGACCAGTTCAAAAATAATGGCTGGTTCTTATCAAGCAGCATCTTAGGAGCTTTGCCAATCAGTCCCGGGACAGTAACGGGTACTACAGATGCGGCAGCCAGCACCCCTGCGTTACCATAACTGGTGCCTGACGCAGGACCACCTTTATCAACAAGAACAACTTCAATGCCTTTGCGTTGCAACCAGATCGCAGTTGAAACACCAACAATGCCCGCCCCAATGATAACTACGCGTTTCATCGCCTAGTTCCCAGTGGATTCAGATCCATCAGAACCGAGCCAATATATTATTGCGCCAACAGTTTAGTGCGCCAACAGGTTTCAACGATTCAGTCCCGGCTACTTGGAACCAGATATCTTGCGGCGAATATTTTCGGCAATGCCGCCAACAAACGGCAGACTGCCTACCTCTTCCTTATACACCACGCCGAGTACCAGGCCGAGAAGCATTGCTGAAGAGAAGCCGAGCAACCAAAATACAATCACCACCACAACCAGCAAAATACCGATGGATACCAACGGATTGTTGTTCGTATGGGTACCGAGCAACTGAAGAATTTTGTCTTGCGCCGCTGCGACCGATTGCCGGATGGTTTGCCTGAGGGGATCAAGCACTGCAAGAAAGTCCGCGACCATAAACCCGATGAAGCCGCCAATTGCCAATCCGATAAGTTCGAACATGAACCCGCCTTGTATGAATAAGTTATGTTCATTATTTCAAACAAACGCTGAAATTGGTAACAGATTCATCTGGCAGTTCCGCAAGATAGAGGCAGGTAGCCGATGAAGCAACCTGCAGATCTGTTGGCGGATCCCGAGAGGCGGCGCTACTCGCCTGGCATCTTTAGAGGCGTTACTCTGCCGCTTCCAGCAGATACTGGTTGCTGTATACCGAGACAGAAGTATCAGAGAGGATTTTTCGCGCCTGAATTACCCAGTCTTGCTGTGGGTCTAACTCGAGTTCAATACCGCCAGACAGATCATCAATAATTCTGCGCTCTACTTCCACGTCATCAATGTTGTTGCTAAGCAACAGCTCCACTGAGCCTGCATGCGAGGAACTGGCAATGCCAACAACATCGCGGCTTCGCTCAATCTGTAGTTCGAGTTTTTCCTGATCGTCGATCGACGCATAGGAAAAAACAGCAGATGCCGGCAAGCCGATGAACATTTCATCATCAATACCCGCAACGGTGAGGTGGTAGTTCCCCGGGACATCTATAGGTAATGCTGAACTATTGCCTTCAAGGTTCTCTAAATGAACCAGCTCTGACATTGATTCATCCTGAGCAATCGAAAGCCTGTATTGCTGTGCATCATTTTGAATCTTCCAAAATAACCTGTCTTCCGAGCTGTAAATAGTTTTCTCAGATCCAATGAGTAATTCTGGTGCCTCGAGAAGCTCGACTTCCGCAGGATCAACCCCGGCTTTTGCCAGCAGACCTTTTCCCTGTGGAATTTCATTGGATGTGCCATTAGCATCTGCAGCGACTAAGCCGTGCGTAACGCCAAGCCTGCCAGCATCATCCTCAACTGATACATAGAATGCTGTGCCACGAACCGCTGCCGACAGGAACGGTGTTGTAACACTGAACTTAACTGCTGGCTGACCTTCAGGCCGGGGTGTAATATCGCTACTAACCTCCCCCTTTTCAGCACTCAGCGCGATAACACAATCGACGGTAACATCAGCACATTCAATGTCTGCGATTGAGACTCGTGATTCGGGTTGCAAATTAACTACTGTTCCGGCACTGAAACTTAGGCTTACGAAGCCGTCTGGTCCGGTCGTAAAAGCATCCCCGTTATAAACAAATGCACCTTTTGAGGGCGGGTTTACTACCAGATTACTTTGCGTGTGAGTCACATCCCCCTTCGTAAAAACAACCCGACCAAATTGCCGGTTTCGCATATAAGGCTGGGGAATTTGAAGCGCTGCACCGTTTGGCAGAATGGTCGATATGCTGTCAATACCGTTATAGTTGGCAATTGCCTGTGCGAAGCGACTGGACTGGAGCTCATCTTCCACAATTTGTTGCACCGATTGTGGGCGCTCGACAATCACGACGTGATCTTTTTCAGCATCAGCCATCACTGCTGACGGCGGAAGGGCCACGGACAACGAAATAACGAGAATACCTGCCACAATGCCGAGAATCGAGAATCCCGTCTTCAGAGCAGTTATCCTGATTGCCTGATCTTTCATATTCATATTATTATGGCAAAGCTGGTACTGAACCGTACACCATCACTCCAAGTATAGAAGTGGCCGCCCGTACTACTCCTTTTTTTACGACACTCGCCAGCTACTCCCAGTTTACAATTTTTTACGTTGATAGATCAACATTACTTCGAATTAGGAATAAGCATTACTCGCGCCATAGTGTAGCGTACCCGGAATCGAATACTAGTATTTACACACCAGCTCACACCTGAATATAGAGATCAAATTCCTGTTTGTCGCGACTCACTGCGACCATTTGATACACCATTGACCCCTGTGATATGTCATTCACCACTGGCTGGCCTTGGCGCCAGTGCGACAGGCCCTGCTACCGCACAGACTCGCCGCTGCTCTGAAACTCTTCCAGAGACTGTTCGTCAAATTCCCGGCGGTTGATCTTCAGGTAGGCCGCTCTGTCAACAACCGTGACCTCAACAACTCCTGCAACACTCTGGAGCCTTCGACTTAACTCGGTGATATTTGTTCCCGGACCGAGCAACGAGTTCCTCAAGGCCAGCCGGAAATTGCTCAAGCGCTCGGGATCTCTCATATACCAGGCAATCGGGAGCCAGCAAAGGCACACTGCGCACAACACAAACAAAGCGTTCGAACTACCAACTTTGCCCGTTAACCAACCACCTGCGACTCCACCAACAAATGCACCTAGAAACTGGCTGGTGGAATACACACCCATCACAGTACCGCGAAAAGATGACGGTGCGGTGCGCGATGCCAATGATGGCAGCAAAGACTCGAGCACGCTCAAAAAGCCAAAGAACAGCACCATGCAAACTATTGCCATTCGATAGCTTTGCGCCACCGCGCCAACAGCAAACAGCGCTAAAGCAAAACCCAGAATACTGACCATCATGACCCACTTCACCGGAAACTTTCTTTCAGCAAAACCAACCATTGGTAACAGGATGAGAAGTGAGCCAAGTGCTCCGTACATATAAACCGACCAATGCGAGCCAACAGCTATTCCGTTGTCGAGCAATATCAACGGTATACAAACGAAGCTTGCAGTAATCAGCAAGTGCAGCAGAAAAATACCAAAATCTATTCTTAACAACTCTCGATTTCTCAACAGCACCGGCATTTCAGAAATAACAACGGCAATATTTCTGTCGTTATTTGTTTTCGCAGGGACAGGTACAACGAACCATACAAGCAGTGCTGCGACTAGCCCTGAGAATGCAATAAAGTAAAATATTCCCGCCAGTTGAAAGCGCAACATCAGCAGTGGACCGAGAATAATTGAAATCATAAATGACAGTCCAATAGACACACCTATCACTGCCATTATCTTCGTTCGTTGAGTATCACGAGTCAGGTCTGCAGCCAAAGCCATAATCACAGCTGAAATTGCACCACCACCCTGCAGCGCTCTGCCTGCAATTATTCCCCAGATGGAATCAGTCATTGCAGCGATAATACTCCCGATAATAAAAATCGCGAGGCCTGCCAGTATCACCGGCTTTCTGCCAAAACGGTCAGACAGCAGCCCAAAGGGTATTTGCAAAAGAGCCTGAAAAAGTGCATAGATACCAATCGCCAAACCAATCAACAACGGGGTTGCACCCTGTAGGTCCCGAGCCAGTACACTCAATACCGGCAACAACAAAAACAGCCCCATCATGCGGGTGATGTAGACGAAGCTCAGCGAGATCGCAGCGCGTCGCTCCAGAGTAGTAAATGCAGCAGAATTAAATGCAGCCAAGGCGGTTCCGGATAGATATTTCGACGAATGTACAACGGCGGGTACAATACCCCATGGTAGCAGTATCGCCATGTCATAGCAGTTCATCTTTTGCTGATTTTATCCACACGCACCAGGCCTCAACTCCCTCCCTATGAATGCCAACAAGAATGCCGGCGGGCATGCAAGCACCCATGAAATCCAGGTTCGTGGTGCACGCACTCACAATCTGAAAAATATCGATATCGATCTGCCCCGTGACAAGCTGATCGTGATCACAGGACTATCGGGATCAGGTAAATCTTCTCTCGCCTTCGACACCATTTTTGCCGAAGGCCAACGCCGCTACGTTGAATCTCTGTCTACTTATGCAAGGCAATTTCTCTCGGTCATGGATAAACCGGATGTCGACACTATTGAGGGCTTGTCACCAGCCATTGCGATCGAACAAAAATCTACCAGCCACAACCCGAGATCAACCGTCGGCACCATCACTGAAATTCACGATTACCTTAGATTGATGTATGCACGAATAGGCACGCCACGCTGTCCGGAACATCAGATTGATCTAACCGCTCAAACAGTTACACAAATGGTGGATGAAGTATTAGCACTCCCGGCTGGCAGCAAGCAAATGCTTTTAGCGCCGGTAGTACGAGATCGCAAAGGCGAACACACGCAAACTTTAACCGAGCTTCGAACACAAGGCTATCTCCGTGCACGCATAGACGGCGAAGTCCTGACACTCGACGAGAGCATCACGCTTGATGCCAAACGCAAGCACACTATAGAAGCAGTAGTTGACAGATTTAAAATAAAAAACGACCTACGACTTCGTCTTGCAGAGTCGCTCGAAACTGCGCTGCGATTATCAGATGGTATCGCTGTTCTTGCGCCAATGGATAAAGACTCAGCAGATAAAGATGACAAAGACACAGATGAACTGCTCTTCTCTAACAAATACTCCTGCCCCGTATGCGCTCACGCGGTTACCGAACTGACACCCAGGCTATTCTCATTTAACAGCCCACAAGGTGCGTGTGAGGTATGCGATGGATTGGGAGGTGATCAATACATCGACGAAAAAAAAATAATAACAGATCGAACAAAGAGTATTGCCGAAGGAGCAATTCGCGGCTGGGACAAAAAAAATTCGTACTACTTTCAAATGATGGAAACTCTGTCCGATCACTACGACTTTGATCTTGAAAAACCCTTTGGAAAATTAAAAAAAGAACATCGCGACATTATCCTGCAGGGAAGCGGTAAGGAAGTTATAAAGTTTTCATATAAAACAGCCAAAGGCCGCAAACGAAGCGGCAAGCATCGCTTTGAAGGCATACTGAATACACTGGCACGACGCTACAAAGACACAGAATCCACTTCAGTAAGGACAGAACTCGCCAAGTACCTGTCGCACCGACCCTGTTCGGGCTGCAACGGTGCTCGCATTAACCAGTCAGCACGCAATGTCTTTATAGATAATCACCCGATTCACAAAATATCATCGCTATCCATTGCAGAGGCAAAAAAGCTTATTGACGGCCTGTCGCTGGATGGCAACAAACAGGAAATAGGACAAAAGATTCTGATCGAAATTGATCAGCGCCTGCAGTTTTTAATCAACGTTGGTCTCGATTACCTGTCTCTGGACCGACACGCCAATACCCTGTCCGGTGGTGAGTCGCAAAGAATCCGACTGGCAAGCCAGATTGGTGCCGGGCTTATGGGGGTGCTGTATGTATTGGATGAACCTTCAATCGGTCTCCACCAACGCGATAACGACAAGCTATTACAGACCCTTTGCTACCTGAGAGATTTAGGCAATACGGTCCTGGTCGTAGAACATGATGAAGACGCTATTCGCAGTGCAGACCATGTCATTGATATCGGCCCGGGTGCTGGAAGTGCTGGCGGTGAAATCGTTGCACAAGGTACTCCTGCTGAAATACTAAAAAGTAAAAATTCACTTACAGCAGATTATTTATCAGGCAGACGCGAAATCGAAATCCCGGCACTCACCAGTCCAAACCCTGATAAGCAAATATCAATCAATGGTGCGAGCGGCAACAATCTGCAGAATGTCAGCGTCGACATACCGATTGGATTGTTTACCTGTGTTACCGGCGTATCCGGCTCTGGTAAATCGACACTGATCAACGACACTCTGTATCGGTATGCAGCACAGCAGATTAATCGTGCGAGTACGCAGCACGCACCCGTTGTATCAGTAGACGGTTTGGACCAGATAGACCGCATTGTTGAAATAGATCAAAGCCCGATAGGACGCACACCACGTTCCAACCCGGCTACCTACGTTGGTATATTTTCCCTGGTGCGTGATCTGTTTTCAAATACCCAGGAAGCTCGCTCACGCGGCTACCAACCCGGGCGCTTCAGTTTCAATGTAAAAGGAGGACGCTGCGAGTCCTGCCAGGGTGACGGACTAATAAAAGTAGAAATGCATTTTCTGCCCGACGTCTACGTTATCTGTGATGTCTGTGAAGGTAAGCGCTATCAGCGCGAAACACTGGATATCAAGTACAAGGGAAAAGATATCTCAGAAGTGTTGAATATGACAGTTGATGAAGCAGCTGATTTTTTTCAACCTGTTCCATCTATTGCTAAAAAACTTATAACACTTAAAGAAGTTGGACTGTCATATATAACACTTGGCCAATCAGCTACCACACTGTCAGGTGGCGAGGCACAGCGAATAAAATTATCCCGTGAGCTTTCCAAACGGGATACAGGACAGACACTCTATATATTGGACGAGCCTACTACCGGCTTACACTTTTTCGACATAGAGCAGCTTCTCGGAGTGCTGAACAGTTTGCGCGATCGCGGTAACACCATTGTGGTGATTGAACACAATCTCGATGTCATCAAAGCCTGCGACTGGATAATTGATCTTGGGCCAGACGGTGGTGACGGTGGTGGAGAAATTGTAGCAACGGGATCCCCAAGGCAAATTTCAAAACACCGTGATTCCGCAACCGGCTACTACCTGAAGCGGTTTTTTTCAAAAACAAAAGAGCCGGCATCGCCTGCGACCGCTAAAAAAAAATCAGCAGGGAAAAAAGCAGCCAGAAAAAAATCGGCCAGTAAAAGCACCGCAAAAAAAAGTGGTGCGAAGTAACCACCTGCGGTTAAAAATGCCTCTAAAAAAGTGTGCCTGATAAAATCATGAGTTATGGAGATCACTGTGCGTCGAATTTTCCATTGGCATTAGTCGACGTAAAAATCTTCTTATCCTGCAATCGCGTGTTCTTGCTTCGATCAGAAGAATAAACTTGCCAGTAGTGAGTGCACAATATGGCGAAGCCCGCATATATCATTAAATTCTGTCCAACAAAAAATCGCAGATACATCTGTGGAAAAATCAGATAGTGGATAATGATATACAATGTACATACCGCACTGATTCGGCAGACACGCTTATTTTCATCTGATGCGAGCCCGGTCTTCCAAAGCACCAGCATAGCAACAGAGAAAATTGCGGTAACCCAGTACATTCTGCTAACCCACCCCGGATGCAGAAGCGAGTTCAAATACTCCCGTAGTGTAAATCCAATCTCACCGTACTCACTGGGATTGGTCGCAAGCATATCGCTAATGATTGCAAAATAATAGAGCGTCGACCAACCATGGTTGCCAGCCCATTTCTGCACTATAAGATAAGATGCAAACAACACACATCCGCAGAAGAACAAAGATAAATAGTCTTTCCGTTCGCGAGTCATAAACAACAGCATTAATAGCAAACCGGAAAAGATAATTAAATCAACTCTAACAAAAACGGACACCGCTATAAGGGCCAATAGCAAACTACTTCTTCGAAGGTAGGCAACACAGATAAAAACAACCCAGATAGAAGCAAGTGAGTCTGTGAGTATATGTCGAGTCGCTTCGAGATCCATGGTGTACTTAAAGAACATCAGTGGAAAGAGCATTTGAAAAACCGGATGAATGCGGTCGTTAAGAGCACCCCATAGCACCAGCAACGCCACTATAAACGCAGTAGCCGTAACCCAATGTCCGGCATCATATACGCTAATACCAAAATCACGCAGAGTAGCCAGCAAAGTATTGAATGTAATTCTAATACTGTAAAATGGGAGTTGTTCGGTAAACGCTACGACATCCTGGTACATGACCTGTCTGTAGGAGTTACCCATGGTAAGGAACTCAAACTCTGCTTCAGTAACACGTTCTTTAAGTTCGCCATATACCTGGCTATGTACTAATTCATAGTCTGAAGTATTGAGCACTTCAGCAGACGCGGCATACGCAAGCATGTCCCACTCGGCCATTGGATTAGCTAGTGCATAAGCTAAAAAAACAGCACTGCAGGTAATCACCCACAGAGACGCTATCAGCTGCAGTGGGCTGTGATAATACGATTTATTCGTCATCCTAAATTTGCAGATTTTCCGTAGAAAATCTAATTCCTTTGCATTTATCAAAAGATGTTTCTAAAAACTCATCACCATCAAAGACACATAAGGAAGTAATTCTTCCTGCTCTGATCCGCCCAAGTTTAATACATCAGCGAGTGTAATCCAGTAAGTAACAGACAATCCGGGCACAGTTCTGTTCCTGCACGATCATTTGTATCGGTAGGTTTACAATAAGAACAACTTCACACCCTGATCGAAATTAGCCCGGAACAGGTTCACACTTTGCTCCCTGGCAGACCGACCAGAACGCCGCAGTCACGAGTCTGGTTATGGTTCAACACAGGTGAGCCGTAGTTTGAGAATTTTACTAAAGAGTAGTGTTGTATTCGCAACGCGATTGATAAGTAGTCACAGTTGCATTTTCAACACCGAGCTAGTTTGATGGTGCAGCTTTACTGGCTACTCCATCAGATGTTTCGCCATCCAATGAGACAGCACACCACACCGCAAGCAACGCACACACAGTCGCAGCCAACATAACTTCAACAAAAGCACTGTCGAGTGCAGAGGTGAGTAGCACTCTCGCAGGTGCCTGCAAGTTCAGTGGCAATTCGATTAAATCAGCTTGAGCCAGTGTTTCAATCGCATCGCGAACCACAGGTTCAATCATTGCTGCAGACTCCTTGTCTAAATCACTTACGGTTAAATTATCATCAAGATGATATCTGCTGCGCAGTACGAGCACTGCCCCGAACAACGATATGGACAACAGGTTACCGATGCGTGAAACCGCATGATTTATTCCCGACGCAAGACCACTCTCATCTGTAGCTACACTATTCAGTACACCCGTGGTCAATGGCGTCACCATCAAGCCGGCCGTAAGCCCAAGCGTTGTCATTGCAATTGCACCAGACCAGGGTGTACGCAACCAAACTACAATACATGCTGACGCAGTTGCGAATGCAATACCAATCGCACCCAGAATCATTGGTGTTCGATACCCGCTGCGATCAGCCCAGGCACCAACAGGCCGCGCCATCAAGCTGATGCAAATGCCCAGTGGCAGTATATTTAATGCGGCCATAGATGCACTGAGACCCAATGAAGTAATCAGAACATATGGCACCAGAAACATCATAGCGGCGAACGCTGCAAAGATAGTAAGGCAATAAAGGTTTAGCAGTACAAACTCACGATTTGCAATGAAGTGTGCAGGTAACACAGGTGCAGGCGCGGATCGCTCCCACCAGACAAATACTCCTAATGCAAAAGCACCCGTCACCCATCCGGGCCATACGAAAATTGAGGAAACTGAATACAAGGACATATTGATGGTCGCAAACACAGCTGATCCCAGACCCAACACCAACAGCGTAGAGCCGGGCCAGTCCAGCGGTACATGCTTGCGTTCATTACCTGCAGGCACGGCATAGAGTGTGAGCCCGAATGCGATAACGCCAAGTGGTACATTAACCCAAAATGCATAAGGCCAACCAATGCTGTCTACCAGAAAGCCTCCAATTACCGGACCTGCCGCCGCTGAGGCAGATGCAAACGCTGACCATATTCCAATAGCACGACCGCGCTGAGAAGGAGGATAGATTCTCGCAATAATTGACAGCGCCTGTGGCAGCATTAGAGCGGCCCCAATTCCCTGAAACGACCGCGCTATGACCAGCCAGGTACTGTCAGGTGACACTGCACAGGCAACAGATGACAAAGTAAAGCCCGCTATTCCATACAGAAAAAGCCGGCGCGGCCCGAACCTGTCACCCAGAGCCCCACTGATTACTAACAAGGCACAAAGTGCCAGTAGATAACTGTTGGCAATCCACTGCAAAGCAGCAAAGCTGGCACTCAGATCACGCTGGATTGCAGGCAGTGCGATATGCACCACTGTGCCATCAATAAACCCCATACTTGATGCAATGATGGTCGCAGCCAAAGCGACACCACGCTGAAACTTCGTCATGTCAGCACGCGGTAAAAAGTAAACATTGCATCAGCATCATTCACAGTCAGGTTCCTGCAAAAGCAAAAGGCCCTGAACGGGCCTTTTGGAAAACTACGAAATACTGTAATTATTGCTAGTCAGAGTTTGGCTGCTCAGTCTCTAGCCACCAGGGGCTGGCTACTCAGGGGCTGGCTCTGATTTCTCTACAAGCTCGATAATTGCCATCGGCGCTTTATCACCCGGTCTGAAGCCGCACTTCAATATACGGGTATACCCGCCTGGTCGCGCCTTAAAGCGTGGGCCAAGCTCACTGAACAATTTGCCAACGGCTTCTTTATCACGCAATCTCGCAAAGGCAACACGACGATTCGCTACAGAATCCTCACCGGCCCTTGTAATCAATGGTTCAACTACACGACGCAGTTCTTTTGCCTTGGGCAGGGTCGTTTTAATTGCTTCATGTGTCAGAAAAGATGCCGCCATATTTTTGTACATGGCTTTTCTGTGGCTACTGTTCCGATTTAATTTTCGACCACTTTTAGCGTGTCGCATATCGCACCTTTAATGTCTTTCGTTCGTGTCTGCTAACCAGCAGACTTTCGATTCAATTCTTTTGGAGGCTACAACAGCCTCTTACCCTTTTAATTTCCGGGCTTAATTACTTCAGGCCGTCACCACGTGGACGAGCCAGTTCCGGCGGTGGCCAGTTCTCAAGGCGCATACCCAGTGACAAAGCCTGCTGAGCCAGTACATCCTTAATTTCAGTAAGTGACTTTTTACCGAGATTCGGAGTTTTAAGTAACTCAACTTCAGTGCGCTGTATAAGGTCACCAATGTAGTAAATGTTTTCAGCTTTCAGACAGTTCGCAGAACGCACTGTAAGCTCGAGATCATCAACCGGTCGCAACAGGATTGGATCAATATCGGATGTCGTGTCATCGACTTTCTCTTCACCAGTTTCAGCTTCAAGTTCAACAAACACTGCGAGCTGTTCCTGCAAAATTGTAGCTGCCTTGCGGATAGCTTCTTCAGGGTCAATTGTGCCATTGGTTTCAAGATCTATTATTAGCTTATCCAGATCGGTACGCTGCTCAACACGCGCACTTTCTACATTGTATGCAACCTTGGATACCGGGCTGAATGATGCATCAAGCTGCAATGCACCGATAGGTCGATTCTCACCTTCAACAACGGTACGCTGAGTTGCAGGTTCATAACCACGACCGCTGCGAGCCTTCATGTTGATAGAAATTTCACCGCTCTTGGTCAGGTTACAAATAACCTTCTCCGGATTCTTAATTTCAACATCGTGATCGACGGTGATATCCGCAGCTGTCACAACACCCGGACCTTTCTTCTTCAGAGTCAGGTTCGCTTCTTCTTTAGTGTGAAGAACAATAGCCACTTCTTTGAGGTTCAGAAGAATGTCGAGCACATCTTCCTGAACACCTTCAATAGTGGTGTACTCATGCAGCACGCCTTCAATTTCTGCTTCAACGACTGCAGCACCCGGCATGGATGACAGCAAAATACGTCGCAGCGCATTGCCAAGCGTGTGGCCGAAACCACGCTCAAGTGGCTCAAGCGTTACTTTGGCATGGCAATCGTTTGTCGCAGATACATCGACAATTCTTGGTTTTAGAAATTCAGTTTGCATCGCACCCATAGCCTTAATCTCTTTCGTTGTACTTCGCTACTGCCCAAGTAATTCCATTGGAAAAATACAGAATTACTTAGAGTACAGTTCCACAACGAGTGATTCGTTGATTTCTGCTGGTAGATCGCTTCTGTCTGGCAGCGACTTTAGTGTCCCTTTCATTTCCTTTTCATCTACCTCAAGCCAGCCCGGGACCGTGCGCTGCTTGGAAAGCTGCAAAGCATCAGTAATGCGGGCTTGCTTCTTGGCACGCTCACGAATGCTGACCACCTGGTTTGGTTTTACCTGATACGAAGGAATGTTCACCGACACACCGTCTACCATTATCGCTTTGTGCGCTACCAACTGACGCGCTTCAGCACGAGTGGAACCAAAGCCCATTCGATACACTACATTGTCCAACCGACCTTCAAGCAAGCTCAGCAGGTTTTCACCGGTAGAACCTTTGATACGTGCGGCTTCTTTATAATAGTTACGGAACTGACGTTCCAGCACTCCATAAATCCGGCGCAGTTTCTGCTTCTCACGAAGCTGCAAAGCGTAGTCTGAAAGACGTGCACGCTTGGCACCCGCCTGCCCCGGAGGGGTTTCGAGTTTGCATTTTGAATCTAACGGACGAATGCCCGACTTGAGGTACAAGTCAGTGCCTTCACGACGACTCAACTTACATTTTGGACCTATGTATCTAGCCACTTATAGGCTCCTATACTCGCCGGCGCTTGGGCGGCCGACATCCGTTGTGTGGTATTGGGGTGACATCAATGATGTTGGTGATTTTAAAACCCGAAGCATTTAATGATCGCACAGCAGAATCGCGACCTGGTCCCGGGCCCTTCACCTTTACATCAAGGTTCTTCATGCCGTATTCAGCCGCAACAGCACCCGCTCGTTCTGCAGCAACCTGTGCTGCGAATGGCGTACTTTTGCGCGAGCCACGAAAGCCGGAGCCACCAGCAGTAGCCCATGACAATGCGTTACCCTGACGATCAGTGATCATCACGATGGTGTTGTTGAAAGAAGCGTGAATGTGCGCAATGCCATCAGTGACAACGCGATTCGGCTTCTTTTTGGTAGTCTTTTGAGCCATATCTTTTCTCTATTTATTTAGCGCTTGATCGGACGACGCGGTCCCTTACGGGTACGTGCATTTGTCTGAGTGCGCTGGCC
>CAZYRP010000069.1:0-24326 GCA_964649465.1 uncultured Granulosicoccaceae bacterium
GATAACAGAGTCTATTTTACTTTTGAAGTGGATCGACTGGAACGCGAGAATGGCGATGAAAGAACGGTAGTGGATAGCACAGTTCACTCCGTACCTGTTGGGCTGGTGATGAATGTAACGCCGTTTATAAGTAAAGATAGCGAGGTGATTTTAAATGTTCGGCCAACCATTTCGAGAATTCTGAACTTTGCCGAAGACCCAAGCCCTGCACTGGCTGGACAAAATCAGATTCGCAATTTCATTCCGGAAATACAGGTTCGGGAGATGGAATCACTGCTCAGAGTACAGAGTGGCAGTGTTGCAATTATTGGTGGCTTAATGCAAAACAAGGTTGATAACAGAACCAGCGGTATTCCAGGGCTGGGTCGTTTGCCGCTGTTGGGCAAGCTCTTTTCGCATGACACACGAGAGGTAGAAAAAACGGAGTTGCTAATTTTTCTAAGGCCTACGGTGATCGGTGATTCCAGACATCAGGTCCCTGCAGATGGCCGTGCCGGTCACGGTGAAAAGCCGGGTTCTGGTGCTCATCTGATTACTGGTGAAAACAAAGTAATTAGCGCTGTTAAGAGGTATTAGTTGTGGCTATTGAGTTGTTACCCGAATCGACGGGCGTTGTACCGAAAAACGAAATTAACAAGAAGCAGGATCGCAGAAATGTGGAGGGTGTTGCCGAAGTTGAAGTGTCCGGCAATAAGGATGAACTGCAAACCGGATCGTATCTTCCAACAGTGAGCTACCTGCAGCGGATCATCGGTAATATAGATCCGCTGTTCTATTTTATCTTGTGCTTATCAGTTGTTGTTCTTGTCGGTATGTTTTTGCACTTACTGCAACGCAGTGAACAGCAAATTGGTAGCTATCTTACCGAGCTGAGAGAAGCACATGCCGAGCTTGAAAAAAAAGTGGCAGAAAGTGAGATCAGCAGCGTCGCCGCGAGACGGTTGGTGGAGGTTAACGCTGTGCCGGCAGATGTTGCAGGCGAGCTGGTTGTTCGGCCAAAGGGAATCTCTAACTCTGATTCATCAGGCACTGCTATTGACAATAACAGTACCGTCAGTTTGTCCGGACCGGTTGAAATAAACGACCCGGTTGATGAGCTTGCTGCTTTGAAAATACTGCTACATGAAAAGACGCAACAGGTTGAGTTGCTTGCGCTGGAAAATCACGAGCTAAGACTTGACGCTGAGTTTGGTAGCCCCACCGAATCGGCGGTTACTTTAAGTCCTGTTGCAAACACTGCTGAGGATAAAATTCTCCCGTCTGACAGTGTGGCGAGTTCGAATTCTGCTCGGTCAAAATCGAGTTTTAATGATGTCGAAGCACCGGCAACGGACATTGATCAATTTATTGACAATGGCTATTACGACTATTTGGCTGAAAATTATGTAAGCGCTCGCGACTGGTATAACCAGGCAGTACAGATTGATCCGTATAATCGTAACGCTAATCTTGGCGTTGCCGCCGCAGCGACTGCGCTTGGGCAGTATAAACTTGCGACGGATCGCTACCGTCATCTGCTAACGCTTAACGGGGACGATAAAGAAGCTTTTTCTGCGATGCTTGGTTTATCTGCGACTTCGAGTGCGATTGAGACAGAGTTGCTGGGCCATATTGTGAATAGTGCCAGGGATCCGGCAAGTCTTTATTCAATAATGGGACACCACTTCGGTCAGGCCAACAGATGGGCGGACGCCAGCGCCATGTTTCTTCGGTCACTTTCGACAATCGGTGATGACACGTCGCCGGCCGATTTCTATTTTAACCTGGCGGTCAGTTTTCAACATACAGAAAACCCGGATAAAGCGCTGGAATATTACGTGCTGGCATTAAATACTCCCCGTGGTGCGACTTTTGAACGTGCAGTAGCCTTGCGGCAATTTCATGCATTGTCACGTTAGCCACACTGCCCTTGTGACCCCGGAATTCTTATTATTTATTCCAGATTGAATGTGCCAAACCTGTGAGCTGCGTTGCCACTGTTAACCCGCGGCGTATAAATTGCAATCTGAACTTTCGGTTATACCAATCGTAACCGCTTAGGCTTGATGAGCAGGGGTTCAATTGACGGATGTCATTCCAGTGGCTGATTATCAGAATAAAACATCTGAAACAGACACGTTGCAAATAGGGCGGGAGTCAATTCTCTCGCAGTCTGCGGCACTGGCCAGTATCGCAGCCGGCCTGGGGCCAGAATTCGATGCTGCGGTGCAGCTTATCGTGCAGTCCACCGGGCGTTTGGTAGTTATCGGTATGGGAAAGTCAGGCATCGTGGGTCAAAAAATTGCCGCCACGCTGGCTTCTACCGGAACACCCGCTTTCTATGTCCATCCGGCTGATGCCATCCATGGTGACCTTGGCATGATCACACCAGTGGATGTAGTGCTGCTGATCTCAAATTCTGGCGGGACAGAAGAAGTTGTAAAGCTACTGCCCTCGATTAAGTACTTTGGTAACAAAACAATTAGCTTTGTAGGCAAACAGAAATCAAGTATTGGTGATTCAGCTGATGTCACATTGGTATTGCCAGTCGAACGTGAGGTTTGTCCGAACAACCTTGCGCCAACAACTTCTACGTTAGTAACAATGGCAGTCGGGGATGCGTTGGCAGTGGCTCTAATGAAAGCCAAGAATTTTGCGCCAGCCGATTTTGCACAATTTCATCCCGGTGGCATGCTGGGTAAGAGTCTGCATTCCAAAGTTCGAGATGTAATGCAAAATGAAAACGTACCTTTGTGCTCCCCCGATGATTCAATTTCAAAGGCCGTAATGGCCATGACATCATCTCGGCTAGGGTTGGTTGTGGTACATACTGATCACAAAGTGTTGGGTATTTTCACCGATGGTGATCTCAGACGTGCTTTGTTGTCAGGTACTTCGGTGATGGAAAAGCCGGTGAGTGAGTACATGTCGCTTGATCCAGTATGCGTATCGGCAGACTCGTTAATTGCTGACGCAGAGAGCCTCATGAGAGAAAACAAGGTCAGAGCACTGGTTGTGATATCCGCGCGCGATGGTGAGCGTGAAACTATCTGCGGAATTCTGGAAATATTCAGTGGTGGTGAATGAAATGAATATGTTTAAGATATGTGGCCTCGCAATCTGTGTGCTTGTCGCAAACGGTTGCTCAACAAGTCCTGTAAAGAGTAAGTCAGTGCAGCAGGGCGCTGACACAGCTTTAGCTGTGAGCAATGCTCGAACGCTGGCGGTAGCAAAAGCGGGTATTGGCGTACCACAAGTATATGAAGACGAACTTTCAGGAAAGGCGGTGGAACTGGTTGTACAGTCAGAATACTTTTCTGCTAATGGCAGAGTATGTCGTCGCTTCACCGAGTTTGTTGCGGGACGTGATGTTGCGGGAGTTAGTTGTAAGGACGAAGCTCGTGGATGGATAGAAATTCCACTGTCATCAGTTGTGCGCTAACCGGGACTGACATGTCATCCGATCGTGCGATACTTTCTCATGAAAGTGCATACACAGTGCAGTGCAGAGTATTGCATGCGCTTATTTTACGAGAGCTGAAAGCGCGCTACGGTAATCGCCGTCTTGGGTATATGTGGGCATTGCTTGAGCCGTTGATGCTTATGTCTATTCTGTTTGCAGGGTTTCAGCTACTTGGACGTGATTCTCAGGCGGGCATTCAAGTCCCGTTGTTTCTTGTAACCGGGTTCGGCCCTTTTTTTATGTTTCGTGATGTATTTGCAGAAGTGATGAATGGTACCCGTGGACATCAATCCCTATTGATGTTTCCCCAGGTAACCAGGCTGGATCTGGTGGTCTCCAAGATGGTTCTGTCCGCATTGATATGGATTGTTGTTTTCATTACTTTATTGATTGGGCTTTACTTTTTAGGCTTTACCTTTAACTTTGAAGATCCATTGGGCGTCATGGTCGGTTTTGCCCTGATAATATTGCTTGGCTTGGGGTTAGGCCTGTTACTTGGAGCCATTAGCATTCGATACGAAGTCGTACAGTCTATTTCTCAGCCTCTGCTCGGCCGACCTTTGTTTTTCACCTCCGGTTTGTTTTTTACGGCCAGCATGCTGCCAGCTGCGGCGCGAGATATTATGTTGTATAACCCGTTGCTGCACTGTATTGAAATGATTCGAGCATCGATGTTCGAAAGCTTTGAGAGCCGGTATATTGATCTCGGCTACGTTATAGTCTTTGCTCTTATCCTCGTTAGTGGTGGATTGATGTCACTGATGGTATTTGAGAAGCAGCGGGGCAGCTTGTGATTGCTCTCGAAAATATCTCGAAGACCTACGGTATAGGTGATCGAGCGCATCTGGTACTGAATAACATCAGTTTCAAATTCCCCTACCGAAAAAGTGTCGGTGTACTGGGTGCAAATGGTGCTGGTAAAAGTACCTTGATTCGTATTATCGGCGGCGCTGAAAAACCGGATACAGGCTGCGTCGTGCGGACCAGTAAATTGTCATGGCCCATGGGATATTCCGGCGGCTTTCAGGGGTCACTGACAGGCAGGGAAAATGCAAGGTTTGTGGCTCGCATTTACGGTGCGTCGTTCGACGAGGTGGAGCGAAAGACCAATGATTTTGCAGAACTTGGGCAATATTTTGATCGCCCGCTATCCTCTTACTCTGCAGGCATGAAATCTCGTTTTGCAATGTCGCTCAGCTACGCGCTGGATTTTGATTACTATCTGGTGGATGAAGCCCTGGAGACAGGTGATGCCAGATTGAAAGAAAAATTCCGTCAGATCTTCAAGCAAAGGCGTCAGACATCATCTGTGATTCTGGTATCTCACAACGAACAGACCATCCGTAAAAACTGCGACGTAGCGACAGTGCTGCATAACGGTCGCCTGCAGTATTTTGACAATCTGGACGATGCGTTTGTGCTTTATAGAAAAATACTTTTTAAGAAGAGTGCGGCTTGAACCCTGTTGCATTAAGAATAATTGCGGCGTCAATGGTGCCGGTACTGATAGCTATCTGCTATTTCGGTTTCATTGCGTCTGACCGTTACGTATCTGAATCTGCTGTGGTTTTGCGCAGCGGCAATCCATCTGCGTCGAGTTTGTCTTTCGGTGGATTACTGCCGGTCGCTAATCCTGATTCGCAGGATGTGCTGGTGGTGTCAGACTACATAGAGTCTATGGAGATGGCGCTCTACCTCGATGAAAAGTTGCAGTTGCGTGAGCACTATTCTGATGACTCTCTGGATTTTGTATCGCGTCTAACCGATATCTCTAATGATGAGGAATATCTCGATTACCTTCGGGGCATGATAGATATTAATTATGAAGAAACAAGTTCTATCATATCAATTACAACCAGAGCATTCTCACCCGGACTGGCTCACGATATCAACCGGGAAATTATAGTTCGCAGCGAACTTTTGATTAATAGATTGTCTGACCGGATAGTAGAAGACACGTTACATGCTGCACGCAAAGAAGTGAATGATGCAATTGAAAATGCCCGCGAGGTATCTGCACGGTTGTCGGAGTTTACCAGTGAGAATCAGTCGATTAATCCAGGAACTGATGCCAGTTCTATCACCGGGTTGATTGCAGCACTTGAAAGTAAACTCGCAGAAACCAGAGCGCTGTACACGGAAAAATCTGCTTATATGCGTGACTCATCCGCTGAAGTCAGAGCATTAAAAAACCGGATTAACGGTATTGAAACTGAATTGCGTCGTGAGCGACTGCGGTTGTCGAATGATCAGGGTGTTGGCACCGCGATCGAGAGATTTAAACCTCTTCTGGTTGAAGAAGAGCTGGGTCAACAACGCTATGCGGCTGCGCTGATGGCTCTGGAAACTGCAAGAGTTGAGTCTCAAACGAAAAAGCGTTATCTCGCTACTTTTGTAAAGCCAAGTAAGCCAACATCTTCAACCGAACCTGATCGTATGATTGATACAGTCAGTGCTATTTTGCTGTCTTTTTTACTCTATGCAATATTTGCATTATTTAGAGCGGCGATCAAGGAACATGTTGATTTTGCTGTATAGCCGAATCGATGAGTACAGGTTAAAACCATCATGCAAAATCTATTGATCTTACTGGCTACATTGATGTTCTCATCGTTGGCTGCCGGGCAAACTACTGTTGAATCAGCTGGTGTAGTGGTAGAAAGCCCAGGGGCTTTGTTCGAAGAGCAGAAAACAGAACAGCTGGATAAAATTCGAAGTAACACTTTGCCGTTTGGCCACACCTTGTTTGGCGGTGGTTTTTCAGCTTCTGAGGCTCAGGGTCTCAATTCTGACTACATTGTTGGGGTTGGGGACAGGGTTGCAGTTCGTATCTGGGGTGCTACTGCTTACGACGAAGTGCAGGTTGTGGATTCGCAGGGAAATATATTTATTCCTGACGTCGGTCCTGTAAAGCTCGGTGGTGTTAAGAATTCCAACGTTAACGGCACAGTCAAAGCGGCAATAGCGAGGGTTTACACCGATGATGTAGAGGTGTACACCAATTTGATCACTGCTCAGTCTGCCAGCGTGTATGTGACTGGCTATGTTCAAAGACCTGGAAAATATGCGGGAATGCCGAGTAGTTCGGTTCTAAACTTCATCGACAGGGCCGGGGGTATTGATTCTGCCAGCGGTAGTTTTCGCAAGATCGAGGTAATAAGAAACTCCGTAGTAATCGCGGTGATAGATTTATATGAATTTATCCGTGACGGTATAATTCCCGATGTTGTTCTGAAAGAGGGTGATGCAATCGTCGTCAAACCATTGATGCACACGGTGTATGTTGGCGGTGATGCTGCCAAACCCAACCGCTTCGAGTTTGTAAGCGATACAATCACGGGTAGCGATGTGATTGCGCTGTCATCACCTGCATCCGGAGTAACGCATGCAGCAGTCAGCCAGATCAGGGGCGGCGAAGGTGTTTTCGAGTATTTGCCGCTTGAAATATTTAAAGACAGGCTTATTGGCAATGGCGATGTAGTTTCTTTTCGCTCTGACGTGAATGAACGCAATATCAGTGTCAATATTGACGGCTCATTTAATGGCGCATCGGCAATTACCGTTAACAGGCGCGCAACCCTCAGACAAGTTCTGGATCTCATCGAAGTGGATCCGGAGCTCAGCGCTTACGAGCGGATATTTGTTAAAAGAAAAAGTATTGCGTTGCGACAAAAAAGTGCTATCGAAAATAGCCTCAAGCGTCTTGAATCTGAGTATTTTACTGCATCATCTGCCACCGATGCTGAATCCCGTATCCGGGTGCAGGAGGCAGAGCTAATTGAGGCTTTTGTTAAGAAAGGTGCGTTAGTTGAGCCACAGGGTACGCTTGTGGTGGTAACCGATAGCGAGGTCGCCGATATCGTACTGGAAAATGACGATACGATATTTATCCCGCGCAGAACACCAAGTGTTCTGGTTTCAGGTGAAGTGCGATTGCCACGTGCATTTCTGTGGGAGCAGGGCAATTCAGTCAACGATTACATATCCAGAGCGGGTGGCTTTTCCAACAACGCCAATCGATCCAACGTACTGCTGGTAAAGCAGGATGGTCGTGTAATTGACGCGGGTGATGCCCCGGTGGAGTCCGGAGACGAACTTTTGGTGTTACCTCAAGCGCCAACTAAAAATTTACAGCTTGCAACCAGTATCACCGAAATTCTTTACCGAATCGCGGTCGCAACGCGCGTTGCATTAACGCTGTAGCGCAGCCTGAAGACAGCAGCAGATGCCTGATTCTGTACACCGTAACTACTATTTTTCGTAATTCCGGGTATATAAATCTGGAATCGGCGCAGAGATTGCGTTGTTTGGTGTACTCAGTTGTACGGTTTGGTAGCTCATCATTTTGCCACCGCCGTCTGGGTAATTGCCGGATAACGATTGCCTGAAAACAAGCGATGCATGTCCCGTTGTTGTGCTTGCGAACGAGTCAATGAATCTCAACACGTCAAAAATAAAAAAAATAAAAAGCGTGCTTGCGCCAGTGGTGCGTTTATCGCCGCGTATCAGACCACGCTTAAAGCCCGTGAATGATATCCGTGAACGCCATAAAGGTAATACCGGCATTTGGACTTCTACTGGTGAGGATCCTCAATTCCGGTGTGAATTTCCGTTGTTAGATTTGCACACTGGCTGGTACATGATCACACTTGATATTGAGTGTAGTAATGTATTCGACACTGCAAAATTTTACGTAAATCAAGGAAAGGGTCATCTGGAAGATGAAGCGATCAAAATTCCTTACCAGTCCAGAAAAATAAGCAAGCGCATTGTTAAATTCAATCGCAAAGCACTGGATATCCGCTTTGATCCATTGAGCAGTGCAGGTCAGTTTAGCGTTCGTGAATTTTCTGTGAGTCCGGTAACTTTCAAATTTGCTGAAAATAGAATGATCGGTAAATTGATGCGCTGGAGCCCGTCGAACCACCAGCATACCGTCAACGCTACTCGACAGATGCTAAAACAGCAAGCGCAGCAGGCGGGTCAAAAGTACCAGACGGTGCTGGAGAGAAAGTACTCCGCATTGTTTGCCAACCCGATGCGAAGTCATAATTACAGTAAGTGGATTGAAAACGTGGAAATTCTGGAGATTCCCACAGATAGTGATATACGTAGAATCGAACGTGGAACGGTGCGACCGCTGATATCGATAATAATGCCAACCTACAACAGCGACGTAGCACTTTTAAATGCCGCTATACAGTCCGTAACCTCACAGAGTTATACCAACTGGCAGCTATGTATTTCTGATGATGGGTCTGACTCTGATGAAGTGAAAGAAGCAATAGAATCCTGGTCTAAAAAGAATGAAAAAATAACGGCAGTTTTCGGACAGCAAGGAGCCGGGATTGCCAATAATACTAACTCTGCCCTTCAGCTTGCCCGTGGTGATTATTGTATTTTTCTCGACCATGATGACTTGCTGGTAGAACATGCATTGTATGAGGTCGCAAAAGCGATAGTTGAAAAACCGTCACTCAAATTGGTGTACTCGGATGAAGACAAAATCGATAGTACGGGTGCGCGTGTGGATCCGCACTTCAAGCCTGACTGGAATCCTGACTTGTTACTATCACAAAATTATATTTGCCATTTGGTGGCTTTGAGACGTGATGTAATTCAGCAGGTGGGTGGATGTCGCACTGGCTTTGAAGGTGCTCAGGATCATGATCTTTTATTGCGTGTGATGGAAGTGGTGACTGGGGATGAAGTTCAGCATATCGCGAAAATACTGTATCACTGGCGCATGGCTGAGGGATCAACAGCATCTGTCGCGAGTGCCAAAAGCTATACAACTGATAGTGGAGTTGCTGCTATCAATGATCATCTGTCCCGCGTTGGTTCCGATGCAGTTGTTGAAGCAGCAAAGTATCCCAATACCTATCGCGTGCGATGGAGTTTGCCCTCTACTGCGCCTAAAGTAAGTATAATTATTCCAACCAGAGACAGGCTCGATATTCTTTCACAGTGTATAGGCAGCGTGCTGCAGCGTACTGACTATCCAGATTACGAAATAATTGTTATAGACAACGAATCAACTGAACCAACAACGCTTGACTATCTTGAGCAGTTAAAAACTCAGGAAAATGTTAGAATTCTTAAGTATGCCGGGGAATTCAATTACTCTGCCATTAACAATTATGCTGTGTCTCAGGCGAATGGCAGTATTATCACGATGATGAATAATGACATCGAGGTGATAGAAAAAGAGTGGCTTCGCGAGATGGTGGGGCACGCGCTTCGCAGTGAGGTGGGTTGTGTTGGAGCAAAGCTGCTATATAAAAATAATATGGTTCAACACGCCGGAGTAATACTCGGCATTGGTGGTGTAGCGGGCCACTCCCACAAATATTTTGATGCAGAATCGGCTGGCTACTTCTCAAGGTTACACTTAACGCAAAATATGTCTGCAGTTACTGCGGCTTGTCTGACTGTAGAGAAATCTATCTATCTACAGGTTGGTGGATTAAATGAGAGTGATCTCAAAGTCGCGTTTAATGACGTTGATTTTTGTTTACGTGTCAGTTCGTTGGGGTTGCGTAATGTATGGACTCCATACGCTTTGTTGTATCACCATGAATCTGTTAGCCGTGGTCATGAAAATACGCACGAAAAGCAAGTGCGATTCAAGAATGAAGCGATGTATATGCAAAAGCAATGGGGCGAGTTGTTGGAATCTGATCCGGCTTATAACTCTAATCTGACTCTGGTGCGGGAAGATTTCTCGCTGGCAGCTTAGCGGATAAGACAGATGCAATTGCCCATTATCTATCTGCATATCCCAAAAACTGCAGGTACAAGCTTCAGAAAGAGCGCTGAACAGTACTTTGGACCGGAGCAGGTACTGAACGACTATGGCGAAAAGTCCTCCAATACCTCTGAAGATATCAGATCGGCGTTTTACACTGCTAACGATGTTGCGAAACTCAGAAAAACCGGTGTTGAGCACAAATTCCTGACCGGCCACTTTACGTTGGCGAAATACAGAGAAATATTTCCGGATTCACCAGTGGTCACTTTTTTTCGAAATCCTGTCGATCGTGTGGTTTCTGAGTACGTGCATTTTTCTTCGCACTATAATTTTGATGGGGATCTGCGAGAATTTTATACACGCCCGCAGTTCCAGAATAGGCAACAAACATCAATGTCTGACTGTACACCAGCTGACATTGATTTTTTTGGTATCACCGAAGACTATGAGTCAAGTTTGCGTATGTTCAATCGACGCTACGGTACAAATTTTCCAATGGTAAAATTGAATGTTGGTCGATACAAAGGGTTGGCGGACAGTGTGGCAACAAAAGCCGAGCTCGATGAAATAGAATCGCTAAACCAAAAAGATGTCGAATTGTACCGCACAGCACTAGTGGAATTTGAAAAGCAATCCTGTGCAAATGAACATTCGTTTAAAACGACGAAGCGGTTTTGCGGCAGTATTGGCCAGGTAAATAATGGCAAACTGATTGGCTGGATGATTGACCGTGAGTCCATTGAGCCTGCAAATTTGTCTGTCCACATTAACGGCAGCAGGTGTGCTGAATTGACAGCTGACATGTATCGTGAAGATGTACAGCGCAAAGGCTTGCACGTAAACGGTAAGTGCGGATTTACGCTGCAACTGTCAGATCTTGGTCGAATAGCACCTGGAGATCGGGTATCGATTCGCACTGCGGATGGCAACTACGAACTGACCAATAGTCCGTTTATAGTGCCGGGTTAATCTGGACCGGATTTCAAGTGGCTTCAGTAATCTACTTGACAGATACTCGATATGGACAACGTGCCTGGCAGCACCCGTCCGCAAGGCACCGTTGCTTCCACTATGCCGATGCATTGCTGGCTAATGGCGAGGATTCACTGGTAGCGTCGATGGAACGTATTACAGTTGATGTTCTTAGAAAATACGACCATGCGGTTTTTCATCGACCTGTTTGGAATAAGCGTTTTGAGCACGCGATAGGCTGCTGCCGCGAAGCCTCAGTTAAAATACATGCGGACTACGATGATTTGATTTTTCATCGCGAGTTTGCGCAATATAGCCCGCTATACCTTGCAGGCAACCGTGCGATCAATAAGGTGGAGCAGCAGTTCGAAAGTACTTATAAGGCTGCTCTGTGCTTTGATAGCTTTCTGGTTTCCACGACTTATCTCGAAGAAAAACTCCGCGGTGTGTTTCCGCGAGTAGCTACTTCTGTATTACCAAATTCGCTACCTCTCAATTTTAATCAACCTGTGTCGGACAGGCAAAACAGCGATCTGATGACGATCGGCTATTTTCCTGGCAGCCGAGGTCACGGGAAAGATCTACAATCTGTCATTCCGGCTTTAAAAGAAAATCTTAATGCGAATGTGAGATTGCTAATTGTTGGAAGAGTCAATGAAAGGGACTATGCAGATCTTGAAAATGTTGTACAGCTTCCATTTGCGAATTACAGCGATTATCTTCACTTGCTGTCACTAGTGGATATTTCTATTGCACCTCTGGTAGATAATGTCTTTAATCAATCCAAGTCAGCTGTGAAGCTGATAGAATCAGTGTCTGTCGGCACTCCTGTAGTTGCGAGTACTAACCAGGATATGCAGGATCATGCAAATGAACTGGCCGATCTGGTTGAGTGCGAAAGTGATTGGGCTGAATGCTTAGGTGGCGCGTTAAGTAAAGCGGCTGTCAGAGAGAATAAAAAAACTGTAGTTGATGAATTAGTCGAACGATTTTCAGTTACATCGCGATTACCTGTATTGCAGGAGCATTTGCAATGCGTCGTTTGAATCCGCTGCGTAAAAAGACGCCGAATAAAAAGAAATGGCTTGAAAGTCAGCAAAAGCAGATTGATGATTTTAATCAAACCGGCTTAACATTGCGGGCTGCGTTTCCAGGGTCATTTTTATTCAATCATATTCTTGTGCCTGTAGATAATCACATTGCATCTGATGGAAATATAGCGACACCTGATGTCTCCGATATTGTTTATGCGAATTGTAGCGATGCAGGTCGTGATTCAGGTTTTAAAAATACCATAGTCATTGATGCCCACGATAATACGGATTTGTCCGTTACAGATGCAATTGTAGAAGTAGTAAATAAACTATTGCCGGCTCGTGTTGTGTTGCTTGGGCAGAGCACTTTTACCACCTTTGGTGATTTACTGAAAGAAAATATTGATTGTAAAGTAAAAGTCGATATGGTTGAGCCCGACTGGGATCATGCGGTTAAACTGCACAATATATATCGTCAGGCAAAGATGTGTATATTCCTCAATTCAATGAGGGTGCTGGACGCTGCATACACCAGTTGCGATTGTTTGTTGATAGCAGATGATTCGTTCTGTAAAGAATCGGTGTTCAAGGTTACGCATAAGCAGCTGGTCAGAGTTGGTTGCGAAGTGATTGATAAGTCGGGCCGGATAATAAATCCTGAGGAGATAGAAGATATTGCTACCCATTCAGATGGCCCATTCGAATTGATAATTGATAACTCTATTGCTGCTCTTGATCGCGCTTTGTATCAATCCGGTCTGACATATGAAGGTGGTATGGTAAATAAAGACTGGCTGTCGGATTACAGAATGCTCGAATCGGATCCGATAATAATACCTTTTCAATCAAACAATCGTTTGTCTGACTTGAAGGATCGAAAAACGGGTGTAAGCCGAAAATTTGCCAAGTTGCGGTATGACCCGTGCGCATTCTTTTCTGATTCGAATAGTGCGGCACTGCGAATACTGGCACGGGCACTGTGTGCAAATAGTGCGAAAGGCTAGCGGTAATTGCCGGTGATCAGTGAATGTTTATTGATTCGCCCGGCTTCCAGAGCACTGGTGAAACAGCTGGATGAGCTGGCAGCGAGTGGTGATTTTGATGCTGAAAGGCTTGATCAACTGCGAGCTTTAACTGAGAGATCTAATGTACGTCTGGCAGTTTTTTACCTCGCGTCTCTGTATTTACAATTAGGTGATGAATCTGCTGCTGAGACTTTGCTCTCCTCTTATGGCGGATCGTCACCTGCGATGAAAAAATTCTATCAGGTCTTGTCTTTTTGCAGACGTTCGAAACTACCCGTCCCAAAATTGAATGCTGCTGAAGAGAGCTGCGTGGATTATCTCGATGTGTCGCTTAATCCGCCAAGTGCAGAGATTGAAGAAAAAATACTGTTAGCTGGTGGATTTTCCATTGTTGGCAATGCGCCCGGTGCTGCTCTTAAAAGCCCACCCGCTGACTGGTGCAGGTTCTACTTTAATAGATACCTTAAAAATTCCAGGATCAATGACATGGCTTCGGTACATGTTGTTACTCCGTCATGGCAGCCTGACGAGACTGTAAATGACAGTAACCTTTGCATTACAGGCAATAGTATCTTTTATCGTAAAAGTCGTGTGTGGAGAAAATTTATCGCAAATGAGGCTCATCCGTCGATTTATACCGTACCGAGGTCTTTGTGGCGATCACTTTATGCTGAGCTTGAAACCAGTCCGTCTGCCGGTCTTCTTATTGTGAGTATGGTTGCTGAATTTGCCGGGCGTAACCCGGGTACTTTTAGTGGCCATATTGCGGGCTTCACATTTGGCCAGATGCATTCAAACCACGATTATGATACTGAATCTGCTTCACAGCGACACAACTGGGATGGTGAGTCAGTCATCCTCAGGCGACTAATTGCTGAACTTGAAAATAATTGCGCCAAGCTGACTGTTGAGTATTAATCAGAATCTGAGTTACTTCAATCAACACTATCGGGCAATCCAGGTGCTGGTAACTTTGCTAAACTGTGGAAATCGTTAAAACTCATAACCATAAAGCTCGTCGCCGTAAAAACATTGGTAAAAGTCGCGCTTTGGCCATGTTGGCTGCGGGTGAAACAGTCGTTTGGACCTGTCTTTTTTATGTCTTTCCCGCACTGCTCTTACGATGGGAGTCTTCATTCACCTGGTCGAAGTTGCAATTAACCGGCGCGATCACTTTGGCCCTGTTTATTTCCGCAGTACTGTCGCCCTCGTTTGGCAAATTGATAGATCGTGGGTATGGCCCGCATTTGCTTTCTATTGGGGCATTACTTGGTGGTTTGTGTCTGTACCTGGTGTCTCATGTTACAGACCTTTGGCAATTTTATCTTATCTGGTCTGTTATCGGGGGTTGCTTCGCAGCGTGTTTGTATGAGCCGTGCTTTGCAATACTCACCCGAGCATACGGAATAGATGCCAAGCGCGGTATTATTGTTGTGACGCTTGTTGCAGGCTTTGCAAGTACGATCAGCTTTCCTGCAGCGCACTTGATCGCGAGTTATTGGGACTGGCAAACGGTTATACGCTGCTTTTCGTTTGCGACACTTATTGCGGGCGTGCCACTCCTATTCTTTGGTGCGCTTTATGTAGAACGTGATTATAGACAAACCAATTCAAATCAGAGTTCCCCATCAGATAAGAATCGCACGCCGGTTGATATCAGAACGGCGAAATTTCTCCGGCTGGCCATAGCCTTTGCGTTACTTGCAGTGGTGCATGGCGCAACACTTCATCACCTGTTGTATATTCTTGGCGATCGCAGTCTGGCACTTGGCGTTTCCGTGTTTGTAGCCAGTTTGATTGGACCAATGCAGGTATTTGGCAGAGTAGTGATTACGGCATTTCAGAAGCAGCTGAGCCATAAGCTAATTGTCTATGGAGCTTTTATCTTTATGGGGTCTGCGATGTTATTACTATATAACGCGCATTATGGCCTCACTGTTGCCGTCATTTTCGCTGTAGTCTTTGGCAGTGGATACGGAACGCTGAGTATCATCCGACCACTTATCGCCAGGGATCTCCTCGGCGAAAAGAACTTTGGCGCGAAGTCCGGATATCTGGCGCTTTTCTATTTTATTGGTGCTGCAGTTTCTCCGTATTTGGGTTCATTAGTGTGGGTTGTGGGTGGCTACGATGCGTTGATCGCATTATTGATGGTGATGGCGTTTGGCGGATTGTGGCTGGTTTATCAATCTATGCAGAAAAGAGCGTGATAAATCCATCTTTCCCGAGAGTGTGCAGACAGTCAGCCGGGCAATTTTGGGGTGAATTTGCCGCAGTTACTGATCAGATTTTCAGGGTTATTCCCGGTAGTAATTAAACAGTCAGATGACAGTTTCGCTTGGCTTGTTTTCTGCACTATCAGTTTAATCTACTCCGTAAGCGTGTGTGCGAAACGACATGGCTTTGTCAGAAAGTACATCTCTCATTGATGAATATAGTAAGACCTTCACCAGCTTGCACGCCGGTAAGAGGGAACTGATCGGTTGGGGTGCGGACGCGGTAACTTTGAACCGCTTTATCGTTGATGCAGCTAATGAAACCGGGCAGGTGGACACTAAATCTGTACTGCAGTCTATTGATATCAGTAAGGTGCCGCATGGTATCAGCAATACCGCGCGTGCTGATTATTGCGAGACTGCGCTAAAAAAGCTGATATCCCTGCAGGAGGAAGTTACCGTTCTTCAAAAATCAGCGCGAGAGAAAGGAATAAGTGGCGGATTGTTGACGATTATTGGACAGGCGGCTAATCAAAGCCCGGATGATAATGGCGCTTCTGTGCTGCGACATCTCAGCGAGCTGGTAAGTCCTGAACCTGTTACTCCGGCAGAAAAATCCAATGAAGTCGACATGGTCGCGGTGGCTGATAATGGCTTATCGCCCGGTGAATCAGCAGCGAATGAAATCGATCCGCTCGACCTCCAGCAAATCGCTGGTACAAAGCCCCTGTTGCAAATGATGAAAGAGTGTTGGAAGCCTCTTGTTATTGATGTGGGCGTTTGTATTATAGCCTCTGGCATAGCCATCAGTCTGATCAACTAAACTGGTAATTGATTCTTGAACGGATTTACATTATCTGCGGGCATTGGAAGGATCCCGAATATTGAAAAATTTCTCGGTATAGCCAGTCTGTACAGAAACCCGTTAATACTCCGCACTAAATCATGTAAAGGAATATATTCCTGGGGTCATAAGCCATATAGTCAATTAGCCAGTCGCATCGGACGTATACTTGGTATCCAACACATACGTCTTGAAGATGGGTTTGTCTGTTCCTTTGGTCGTGGTGGCCGGCATAGAAAGTATTCGATTGTTATTGACTCAGTTGGCATCTATTACGACGCTACTTCCCCATCCAGGCTGGAAAATATACTCAATAATTTGGATAAATTTTCCTGGCAGTTAGAAGACAAAGAATATCGTCTTAATGCCAGGCAGGTGATGCAAAGTCTGATTGACAACCGCATCAGCAAGTATAACGTTCTTGCGGATGCTAAGGATTCTGCCAACGATGAAGCGCCATTTGCCATGGTCATAGATCAGACTGTTGGTGATCAATCTGTACAGTTTGGTGGTATGCAACAGGAAGATTTTGAACGGATGCTGAACCATGCTGTGTCTGAGCATTCTGCAGAGAATGTTGTTGTTAAAGTACATCCTGATGTACTTGCAGGGCGCAAGCAGGGCTTCTTATCGGATTTGGCATCCCAGTTAGGTGTGAAGCTTATAAGTGATGAAATTCCACAGTACCGACTCAAGCAATGCGTAGCCGCTTATACAGGAACATCGTTATACGGTTTTGAATTGCTAATGCACAATGTACCAGTCGTATGCTTTGGTCAGCCGTTTTATTCAGGCTGGGGTTTAACTGAAGACAAAAAACCTGTTGACAGGCGTGTGGTAAAGCGCAGCTTGCTTGAGGTGTTTATCGCAGCCTACATGATCTACCCAACCTACGTGGATCCGGTTACGGGAAAGGCGAGTACGTTGCTAGCTACGATTGACCACATTAGGGAGCAGCGTCGCCAGGTGGCAAGAGTAGGCGGGAATTATTGTCTTCTTGGAATCACTCCATGGAAAAGACGCTATGTAGACAGGTATATGATGGCAACTGAATACAACCATCAATATTTATCCCTGAAACAACTACAGGCGTTGCCTGCTGTTGCTGCGAATGAAAATTCTTCCTCCGGATCGACAATGAGTCCCGCGATAATGGCGTGGGGGCGAGATGCGGAAGATAGTGCTGCAGAGCAGTTGTTAGATCAGCACCGTGTAGCGCGGATGGAAGACGGCTTTGTGCGGTCTGTCGGATTAGGCAGCAACTTTACTGCGCCCAGATCCCTTGTTGTCGATGATCTCGGTATCTACTTTGACGCAACCAGGCTCTCACGCCTTGAGCAGTTACTGGAAAACAGAGATTGCACTGATGCGGAAATCAGGCGTGCAGAATCTTTAATTGAGTTGTTACTCAACAATGGAATCAGTAAATATACATCTGCAGATTGTGCAATTTCTGACATATCGTTTTACGCAGGCAAGCGGGTTCTACTAGTTGTTGGACAGGTACAGGGTGATGCATCGCTACGCTACGGTAGTGAAGAGATAGACAGCAATATTAAGCTGTTACAAGCCGTCAGAGCGGATAATCCGGATTCATTAATTGTCTATAAGCCGCACCCGGATGTCGTTAGTGGAAACCGCACTGACGGGATTGCCAGCTATCGCGAGATTCAGAGTTTATGTGATCATGTAGAGACTGGTCTTTCGATTGAGATCACATTAAATTTGTGTGAACAAGTACACACAATGACTTCGCTCGCAGGCCTTGAAGCACTACTTTGTGGCAAAGAGGTCGTTACATATGGAAAGCCGTTTTACGCGGGCTGGGGGTTGACGAAAGATCATTGCGATTTTGAACGTCGAAGCCGCAAACGAACTCTGGCGGAACTCGTGTACATCTGTTACATCGAGTATCCGGGTTACCTGGATATTGAATCAGGCGAGTTTACCAGTGTGGAAAAAACTATCGCATCGATAGTTGAGGAACGTGAGAGGCAGCGTCATGTCATCACGGCGACCGGGATAAAAAAATACGTGAACATTGTTCGCAACATAAAAAAAGGTCTCACCTATGCCGCGTAATATACTTTTACTTCAAGGACCGGTCGGACCATTTTTTAAGAAATTTGCGCATCAACTGGAAAGCCGTGGTCACAATGTTCTGAAAGTAAATCTCAACGGTGGGGACCTTTATTACTATCGACAGGGTAAATATCTAAATTTCACTTCTGCAGCGACTGTCTGGCCTGCATGGATTGAAAGCATTATGGTTGGTCGTGAAATCGATAGAATCTATCTATTCGGTGACTGCAGGCGCTACCACCGACTGGCGATAGGAATAGCCAAACGGTTGGGTATTGATGTTTACGTATTTGAGGAAGGCTATGTAAGGCCAAACTATGTGACGCTGGAGAAGGACGGCGTTAACGGCTTTACAAGTGCATGCGAGAAAAACAGCATTCATGAGTGTCTCTATGAAACTGAGATCACAAATGAAGATATCCCTTCGGAGCCTGTGTCTAATGTCTTCAGAACGGCTGCCAGGCATTGCATTCAATATTATCTCGCGGCATCACTGCTTGGCCGTATGTTTAAAAATTACGAGCACCATCGAAGTCTCAATGTTTTTACTGAAGGACTGTACTGGTTGCAGTCGGGTATAAGAAAAATCGCCTACCGGTTTACTGAACGAAAAACGGGTGATCTTATTTTGAGCGGGAGGGAAAAGTACTTTCTTTTGCCATTGCAGGTTCACAGTGACATGCAGGTACGTCAACATTCGGAATTCCCGAGCATAGAAAAATACCTCGAGCATGTTATCAGCTCGTTTTCAAAGTCTGATTGTGATGATTGTTTGTTGGTAATTAAGCATCATCCATATGATCGTGGCTATAAAAACTACCGCGCTGTGATTAAGAAAATGGCATTGGTTTACGGGTTGGAAAACCGAATCCATTATGTACACGATACCGATTTACCATCTCTGCTTCAGAATGCGGAAGGTTCAGTGCTTATAAACAGCACCGTGGGTATATCCTCTCTCTACCACGGTACACCGGTCAAAGCATTAGGTGAGGCAATTTACGATATTGAAGGGCTTACCTTTCAGGGGTCTCTGGAGTCGTTCTGGAACGCTCCTGGTGAAGTTGACCAGGAACTATTTAAACGCTTTCGTCGTTATCTTATCGACAAGACTCAAATTAACGGCAGTCTTTACAACGATGTGAAAAACTGCGATCTTTCCGGCTTGAACTGGCCTGTAGCACTTGCGGAGGAGCATTTCAGCGAAATCGCCGCCGAGAAGCCAGTGACAGTTGATGGTGAGGCTGGCAGCATTATTGATCTGGAAGAACACAAAAAGAGCATCGAGGTATCAAGCGATCAACCTGGTTTTGAAACAGCTGCCAAGAAGATCGCAATTTAATATTTTTAAGTAGTTTGCTGTTTATAAATGTAGCTACTTAAAATATATTGGCTGTACTTCGCCGGATGCTATTTTATTGCGCCAGATAGCCGGTCCGGTTGTATGCACTGCCTCCCCGTTGCTATCGACAGCCACAGTTACCGGCATGTCTTTAACAACGAACTCATGTATTGCTTCCATGCCGAGTTCTTCAAAGGCAACTATCTTTGCGTCTGTGATCGCGCGCGACACCAGATAAGCCGCTCCACCAACTGCCATTAGATACACGGACTTGTGCTTTTTAATGGCTTCTATACCGGACGGACCTCTTTCGGCTTTGCCGACCATACCAAGTATGCCGGTGCGCTCCAGCATCATGTCAGTAAACTTATCCATTCTTGTTGAAGTGGTGGGTCCTGCTGGGCCAACGGCCTCGTCTCGCACTGCATCTACTGGTCCAACGTAGTAAATTAACTTACCACTGAGATCCACCGGGAGCTCCTCACCACGATCGAGAATTTCTTTGATGCGTTTATGTGCCGCATCGCGCCCGGTTAATAACGTACCGCTTAGCAGCAGCGTTTCACCGGGTTTGAAGCTTGATGTTTCTTCGTCGGTTAGTGTATCCAGATTTATCGATCGTGCATTTGGACCAACGTCCCAGGTGATCTCCGGCCAGTCATTGAGAGAAGGGGGTGTTTGCAGGGATGGACCTGCGCCGTCCAGTACAAAGTGTGCGTGCCTGGTTGCAGCACAATTTGGAATCATGGTGACCGGTAGTGATGCCGCATGTGTCGGGTGATCAGAAATTTTGACATCCAGTACGGTCGTTAAACCACCAAGCCCCTGTGCTCCTATGCCCAGTGCATTAACTTTTTCAAAAATCTCAAGCCGCAATTCTTCTATGCGATTCGTTGGCCCGCGACTTTTCAATTCCTGTATATCGACCGGCTCCATTAAAACCTGCTTTGCCAATACCGCGGACTTCTCTGCGGTTCCACCGACGCCGATTCCGAGCATTCCAGGCGGGCACCAGCCAGCGCCCATCGTTGGAATTGTTTTCACTACCCAATCGACGATGCTGTCGCTTGGATTGAGCATAACCATTTTGGATTTGTTTTCTGAACCACCGCCTTTCGCGGCGACGTCGACTTCGATTTTGTCTCCTTCAACCAGCTCCGTGTGAATAACTGCCGGAGTGTTGTCTTTAGTGTTGCTTCTGGCACCTGCGGGGTCTGCCAGAATGGAGGCGCGAAGTTTATTGTCCGGGTGAAGATATGCTCGCCGAACACCTTCGTTGATCATGTCGGTCGGGCTCATTGTGGCACCCTCCCATTGCACATCCATACCCACCTTGATGAATACTGTAACGATGCCGGTGTCCTGGCAAATTGGCCGATGGCCTTCAGCGCACAGTCGTGAGTTGATCAGGATTTGCGCCATAGCATCTTTGGCAGGCTTTGATTCTTCCCGTTCATAGGCTGCGTGGACCGCGTCGACGAAGTCTTTCGGGTGGTAGTAGGAAATGAATTGCAGCGCGTCGGCAACACTGTCGATCAGGTGATCTTGATGAATACGGGCCATGTTGTGCCAATTTCTGGTGGGTGTGGGGTTAATATAACCGTTGTTGCAGGGCTTGGCACCTGTCAGCTGCAGACTGCCTGTCAGTTCGGAATTTGCAGCCGGCTGTGAGTGGACATCTTCACGATTTGCGTTTGCTCGCTTGACTCGCTCCAGCGCTTATGGGTAAATTCTTGGATGTATACTTAGCGGCGACGGTGCGAACATCACATTGTCTCCGCGGTTAAAAGATATCTCAGCGGTTAAAGTTAAGGGCAGGATGGCTTATTCCAAAGTGACAGTAGCCGCAAGTAGTGCGGCGTTTGGTTGGCGAAGCGTTACTTTTGTTGCGAATCTTCCGTCTATTGCCATCTCTTTGCGCCCTGAACTCCATGAATCAAAACACCAACGACTTCACCCATCAGTCTGTCGCTAAACGTCAGATTCTCGTTCGCGAGATTCTGGCTGATCTTGAAACCCCGCTCTCGACGTATTTAAAGGTCGCCAATAAAGCAGGCACTTATCTTTTTGAGTCTGTCACCGGTGGTGACAAATGGGGACGATATTCAATAATCGGCCTGCCCTGTCGTGATGTTATTAAGTTTCACGGACTCGAACTCACAGTAGAACGAGATGGCAGTATTGTTCATCGGGAATCAGTAGATGAACCGCTTGAATGGATTGAACGCTATCATGCTGCTTTTGAGTGCGAGGAATTGCAATTTAGCGGATCACCGCCAAGGTTTACAGGCGGTCTGGTTGGGTATTTCGGCTACGAGACGATCAACTATATAGAGCCCGCGATTTTTAAAGACACGTTGCCTGATCCGCTTGGTACGCCGGATATTTTATTGATGGTGTCCGAAGAAGTGGTCGTGTTCGACAACCTTAACGGTACTGCGTTGATCATTGTGCACGTTGATCCGGAGGTAGCCGGGGCATTAGCCCATGGCGACAGGCGGCTCACTGAAATAGAAGCCTCACTTCGCGGCGAACAGCCCGCAGTTAAAAATAGTGATGCTCAACATCTGGACGACAGCAGTTTTGTTTCCGGCTTTGGGCAAAACAGTTTTATGGCTGGGGTCGAGCGGGTTCGCGATTACATTGCAGCCGGTGATTGCATGCAGGTAGTTTTGTCACAACGCATGACTACAGAGTTTAAAGCGCATCCGCTGGATTTGTATCGCGCATTGCGAATGCTGAATCCCTCGCCGTACATGTTCTACCTGGATCTCGGTGATTTTCAGATTGTGGGTTCTTCACCGGAAATTCTGGTCCGACTGGAAGACGACACGGTCACTGTAAGACCAATTGCCGGAACCAGACCTCGTGGTGCGACCGATGAGGAAGATCTGGCACATGAAAAAAGCCTGCTTGCCGACCCCAAAGAACTCGCTGAGCATTTGATGCTGATTGATCTTGGGCGTAACGATGCCGGGCGGGTTGCGGAAACGGGTTCGGTCAGACTGACCGAAAAAATGCATATTGAGCGCTATTCACATGTGATGCACATTGTCTCGAATGTTACTGGAACTTTGAAGAAAGATCTTAGCGCTATGGATGTATTGCGAGCGACATTTCCTGCCGGTACTGTCAGTGGCGCACCCAAAATTCGAGCCATGGAAATTATCAATGAACTTGAACCGGTAAAGCGTGGTATTTACTCAGGGGCGGTGGGTTATCTGTCATTCAACGGTAATATGGATACGGCAATTGCAATCAGAACCGCAGTTGTTAAAGACGGCGAGCTGACTATTCAGGCAGGTGCAGGTGTCGTATACGATTCAGTACCGCTGAGTGAATGGGATGAAACACAAAACAAAGCGCGGGTTGTATTTCGTGCTGCAGCTCTTGCTGCCAATGGCTTAGATCACCTGCCACAGCAGCAGACAAAACAACCCGGAGCAAATACTTCTAACGGAGGTAACAGCTGATGTTACTAATGTTGGATAACTACGACTCTTTTACGTTTAATCTGGTGCAATACTTCGAAGAGCTGGGTGCAGAGGTCTGTGTGCTGCGCAACGATCAACAATCTGTGCAGCGCGTCCTGGACCTGGAACCTCAACATCTGGTGATATCTCCAGGGCCGTGCACGCCGCTTGAAGCGGGCATTTCGGTTGAGCTGATAAAACAATGTGCTGGAAAAATCCCGATACTGGGTGTGTGCCTCGGGCACCAGTGCATTGCGTCAGCCTTTGGAGGGGAGATTGTACGTGCTGGTTCGATTATGCATGGCAAAACGTCCCCGGTGTACCACAACGATGATGGAGTGTTCAAAGGCTTGCCGAACCCAGTGACCGCAACTCGCTATCATTCTCTCGTGATTGAAAAGGAGAGTCTTCCGGCTTGCTTTGAAGTCACGGCCTGGACTCGGACAGATTCTGGCGAAGTTGAAGAAATTATGGGAGTTCGACACCGTACTCTTGGTATAGAAGGGGTACAGTTTCACCCTGAGTCGATCATGACCGATCATGGTCATGATATGTTGCGGCAGTTTTTGAATGGTTAACAGCATTTATCGGGGTCAGGCCAATGGCTGAAGAAATGAGTATTCAACAGGCGATTGCCAAAGTTGTTGAAGGCAATGCATTGCAGGCAGATGAAATGGTGCAAACCATGCGCAAAATTATGTCTGGCGAATGCACAGATGCGCAGATTGGCGGCTTGCTTGTCGCACTCCGAATGAAGGGTGAGACTGTAGAGGAAATAGCAGCTGCAGCGGAAGTAATGCGGGAGCTTGCCAGTGGCGTCACCTGCCAGACTACCGATCTTGTTGATATTGTCGGTACCGGTGGTGATGGCACCAGCACTTTTAATGTATCGACTTGTAGCTCACTGGTGGCAGCAGCGGCGGGCATCAAGGTTGCCAAGCACGGCAACCGGGCAGTCTCCAGTAGCTCCGGTGCTGCAGATTTACTGGAAGCTGCCGGCGTGAAGATTGATCTTGATGCAGAGCAGGTTGCCCGGTGTGTCGATACCGTCGGACTCGGCTTTATGTTTGCACCCAAGCATCACGGCGCTATGCGTCACGCCATTGGTCCGCGTAAAGATCTCGGTATGCGGACAATATTTAATG
>CAZYRP010000070.1:0-24169 GCA_964649465.1 uncultured Granulosicoccaceae bacterium
AACGTAGTGCATTTGTTTGAGCGCGATTGCTCGGTTCAACGCCGCAACCAGAAAGTCGTCGAGCGCGCGCCAGCGCCCTACCTGAGTGACGCGAAGCGAAAGGAAATATCTGAGCACGCTTTAAAGATTGGCCGCTCAACAGACTACAAGGGTGCGGGAACGGTTGAGTTCCTGATGGACATAGACACAGAAGAGTTCTACTTCATCGAAGTCAATCCGCGTGTTCAGGTAGAGCACACAGTGACCGAAGAAGTGACCGGCATCGATATTATCAAAGCACAGATTCATCTGCTCAGCGGTGAGAAAATCGGCACCCCTGAATCAGGTGTACCACCGCAGGAAGAAATAAAACTCAACGGTCATGCAATGCAGTGCCGTATCACCACGGAAGATCCGGAACAGAATTTTATTCCCGATTACGGTCGAATTACAGCCTACCGTGGCGCACAGGGATTTGGCATCAGACTGGACGGCGGCACCGCCTACTCCGGTGCTGTGATTAACCGCTTCTACGATCCACTGCTTGAAAAAGTAACCGCGTGGTCTCCCACTGCGGAAGAAACAATTAAGCGTATGGACCGTGCGTTGCGTGAATTCCGAATACGCGGCGTGGCCACCAACCTGACGTTTCTTGAAAACATAATCAGCCACCCGAAGTTTCTCGATAACACCTACACCACCAAGTTCATCGATACATCACCTGAGCTTTTTGAACAGGTAAAGCGTCAGGATCGAGCGACCAAACTTTTGCACTACATTGCAGATGTCAGCGTTAACGGTCACCCGGATGCTCGCGACCGCGTCAAACCACGCGCCAACGAACGACCCATGGATGCTCCATGGTTTGAACAGCCACCTGCAGACGGTACAAAGCAACGGCTCGACAAAGACGGACCGGAAGCATTCGCAAAGTGGATGCGTGAGCAAAAACAGATACTACTCACCGATACCACTATGCGCGACGCACCGCAGTCATTGCTTGCTACACGCATGCGCACGCACGACATCGTCAACATAGCTGCAGCCTATTCAAAAGCGCTACCACAACTACTGTCACTGGAATGCTGGGGTGGTGCTACGTTTGATGTCAGCATGCGGTTTCTGACTGAAGACCCATGGGAACGGCTTGCGCTAATCAGAGAACGTGCACCGAATATACTTTTACAAGCACTGATTCGCGGTGCTAACGGCGTTGGCTATACGAACTACGCAGACAACGTCGTCAAGCATTTTGTAAAAGAAGCAGCGGCAGGCGGAGTCGATCTCTTCCGCGTGTTCGACTGCTTTAACTGGATTGAAAACATGCGTGTCTCCATGGACACCGTGCTCGAGGAAAACAAACTTTGTGAAGCGGCAATCTGCTACACCGGTGACATGCTCGATGACGCAAAGCCAAAGTACAAACTTAAGTACTACGTCGATATGGCAAAAGAACTCGAAAAAGCCGGTGCTCACATTTTGTGCATTAAAGACATGGGTGGTCTAATGAAGCCGGCTGCAGCAAGTGCACTATTCAAAACACTACGCGAAGAAATAGGACTGCCAGTTCATTTTCATACCCACGATACATCCGGTATCTCTGCAGCTACCGTACTCGCCGCAGTCCATGCCGGTGTTGATGCAGTAGATGCTGCAATGGATGCATTTTCAGGCGGCACTTCACAACCATGTCTGGGTTCAATTGCTGCAGCACTTGCAGGTGATGAACGAGATCCGAAGCTCGACAACACTGCAATCCAGAAAATCTCTTTTTACTGGGAATCTGTTCGCGCTCAGTATGCAGCATTTGAAAGTGACTTAAAAAGCCCGGCGTCAGAAGTCTACCTGCATGAAATGCCAGGTGGGCAATTCACCAACCTGAAAGAACAGGCCCGGTCTCTTGGACTGGCACCAAGGTGGCATGAAGTTGCGCAAACCTATGCTGACGTCAATGAAATGCTTGGTGACATTGTTAAAGTCACACCGTCTTCCAAAGTGGTTGGCGATCTGGCACTAATGATGGTCAGTCAGGACTTAGCCGTTGAAGATGTTAATCATCCGGACAAGGAAATTGCGTTTCCTGACTCTGTAGTTGCACTGATGAAAGGTGAGCTCAGCCAGATACCCGAAGGATGGCCGAAAGCACTACAGGATAAAGTCCTTAAAGGTGAAGCGCCGCTTACCGAGCGCGCTGGTGCATCAATTCCTGCCGTTGATCTTGACGCTACTAAAAAGGAACTGCAGGAAACACTGCAAATTGAGATCAGCCAACAGCAACTTGCCTCGTACAACATGTACCCGAAAGTCTTTACTGACTTTATGGCCGCACAGGAAGAATACGGCCCGACCAGTGTTCTACCAACGTCAGTTTACTTTTATGGATTGAAAGTCGGTGATGAACTATTCATTGATATAGAACAAGGCAAGACACTGGTTGTGCGATGTGTTGCCATTGGGGAAACCAATGACAAAGGACTGGTCAGAGTGTTCTTCGAGCTCAATGGCCAGCCGCGCTCTATCCAGGTACCAGACAGAATACACGGAGCATCGGGTGCAAATGCCGCACGACCAAAAGCCGATCCGGAAGACAAACTGCAGGTTGGTGCACCGATGCCAGGTGTAATTTCAACCGTCAACATCTCGACCGGTCAGGAAGTCAGTGCCGGCGATGTATTACTATCAATCGAAGCGATGAAAATGGAGACGGCAATATACGCAGAAGCAGCCGGTGTTGTGGGTGAACTACTGGTTAAAACCGGCGATCAGATTGACGCCAAAGACTTGCTGGTTAAGCTCGAAGAGGCTTAAGTTTATCACTCTGGTTAGCTGCGCTTTTTAGATGCCCCGGACTTAACCGGGGTTTGTCTTTATTGTTCCGCCAACTTGATCTCAGCTGCAGACATTTCAGAGGCGACAAGTTGCAGGTGTTTTGCCATAAGTGAGTTACCGCTTAGATTCGCAACCCGCAACCACCTGTATGCCTTCACCAGGTTTCGTGTAGTACCTGAGCCGTAAAAATACATCATGGCCAGATCGTGCTGTGCCATCACATGCCCATTGAGAGCCGCGGCACTGTAGCTTTCGAATGCTCTGAGTTTGTCTTCTTCGACGCCCCATCCATTGTCGAACATAATTGCAAGACGATACTGCGCATCGGGATGCTGTTGTTCTGCTGATTTTTCGTACCAACATCTTGCGATGGCGTCACTTTGGCTTACACCACGGCCAAACTCGTACTGCAGGCCAACGTCAAATTGAGACTGAGCGGAGCCTGCCAGCGCTGATTTGGACACTTCACTACTAATTCCGGACGCATCTGACTCTAGGATTGCAGTGCAATCCAGTTGATCGGAAACCGCTGATGCAGATCCGGCCAGAAGCGAAATACTCAGCATAAAAGGTAGTAACGTCATGTCAGGTTCCGTAAGGCAGCATTGGCAGTCTCACAAACCCACCTGCTGCTAAGCTACAACCCACGCGCACTGTTCGCGGGCACCAGATGAATACTTGGACGCCAAAATACCTAAAGGGTTCCAAGCCGCGCCCTGTGCCAGCTGTTAGCAAGTCGGGCCCGGCTGGCATTAAGCCCGTTAGGATGCTAGCTAATTACCATTGGCATGCAGTCTGGCATCTACTGTTTCGACAATTTGATCAACAACCGGATGCTGCATTCCAAACTCACTACCTATGGTCTGTACCAATCTGTCGACACGCTCAATATTCACAGCACCCGCATCAATTGCGCGAGCAGCTGAAGAGGGCTTTAACAAACTTTCTGCTGCACTGGCATATTTTTCAAACGGAACTGCATCAGCCGCATCGCCACCCAATTTCTGCACCAGCGAATCAACAAAAGAATACACCTCCGCTGAGGCACTTTTGTCACTATGCACAGCTTCGCGAATAGCCTGAACGCCCTCCTTCTCAACGCACCGATAGTTGCCAGTCAATAACATTGACCACTTGGCCATAGGTACAAACAGACTATCAAACACTCTGAGTTTAACCGGTACGTCCTGAACATCAAGCCTGACTGCTGCAATATCCTTACTCAGCGTATTCAGAATAGCCTGATGCTCTTCTTTTTCAAAACGCGCCGCTTTAAAGTTGGTTGGCAGACCGACATGCAAAACATTCAGTTGTTCTTCCGGTGGCCTGAATGCCTGCGGATCAGGACTACACAATGTGATATTGGCAGGATCAAAGTGCTGCCAGACCGAAGCATCGCGATAGCAATCTTCCAGATTTAGGTTCGCCAGTGATGGAATCCGTTTCAAATACGCCAGTGGCGGCATATTCATGATGGAAAGACACGGTAGTCCCGCTTGAGCAATTTTCGTCAGCAGGCTTTTTACCTCCGGCGCTGCATATTGCGGCTCCTGCATGGCAAGACCTACGATATCGTAGCGTGAGATATCGGCCTGATCAGGAGTCACTGCATCCAGATTTCCAGACAGGTCGGCAGAGCGAATTGATCGATGCTCATTTTCGTTACGTAGTTTGAGTCGAACCTCTGTGCCGGAATCGTTGATCAATTCAGCTTCATCGGGTAGACAAACCAGCGACACATTATGTCCTGCCATCAACAGCTTTGTGGACAAAAGAGACCCGTACGAAGCTCCCAATATCAATATATTCAATTACCGTTTCCTCCTGCGCTCTGACAAACAATGAAAAAGTTCTGAAACTTTACTGCATATTAAACAAAATCAGTAATTTTCACTATGTCTATTTTACACTGTTGGGAAAATCCCACGGGGTTGGGTTGAGAGCAGATAGCTTAGTCAACGACCCATCGTATAAAACTCGTCATTAGGGCGCATACCGATCACATTGACCATCCGGTTAGACAAGCCAAAAAAACCGGTGATCGCACCAATGTCCCAGATATCTTCATCGCTAAAGCCATGCGCGTGCAGCGCTTCATAGTCTGCTTCACCGATCTCCGCTCCACTTTCACAAACTTTCATCGTAAAATCGAGCATGGCTTTTTCACGCGGACTTACATCCGCCTTTCGATAATTGACAGCAACCTGATCTGCAATCAATGGATTTTTTGCTCTTATACGCAACACCGCACCATGAGCTATTACGCAGTACAGGCAACTGTTCGCACCGGATGTTGCGACCACAATCATTTCGCGTTCAGCCAAACTGAGCCCGCTGTCTTTCTCCATCAACGCATCGTGGTAGGCAAAAAACGCTCGAAACTCATCCGGCCGATGTGCAAGTGCCAAAAACACGTTCGGAACAAAACCCGCCTTTTCCTGCACAGCGAGAATGCGCTGTTTCATATCATCAGCCAATTGATTGATATCAGGCACAGGGAAACGGCTAATCGGTTTACTCATACTTTTCTCCTCCGTGGCAGCGCTTTATTCAATTGCTACCTGTTTATGAATTAAGTTCTACATCAGCAAGCTTAACTGACTTAGCCTTACTAACTTAACCGTCGATCTTAAATAACAAACTTTAATTGGTAAGCTTAACCGGTACTAATATTCCGGTCCCGGCAAACTCATTGTCACGTGATCCATCCAGTGTTACCCCTTCAGGCACAGATTGTCGAGTACTATGATCCATTGCTTCGCGCTTTATCGGGAAACAACAGCCATCCCGATTCAGATTGAGAATTCTGCGCTTCGATAACATTGTTGTTACCCTGTGTATTTTTACGCGATAGTGCGCTGATCATCAATTGCAAAAGGCCTTTGTGCAACGAGCAATTGGCGCATGGGAATCAATCATTGCGACGCAACCCGTCAGCTGGTTAAACTAAGGATTATCGGGGAAAAACTCAAATGACTAGCCAAAAAAAAATTACTGGTTTCACCTTAAGGCGGCTCACTGCAATGGGTTGGGCCCTGGCCATAGTGACAAGCCTCCTTGCACTCAGCGTACCTGCAGCCGGTGACTCGCTAAAAAGTGAATCAGTAAAATCTGAAAAGTTTAACTTCACAGTCGAAACAATTGCACAAGGTCTTAGCATCCCGTGGGGCATGGCAGCTCTGCCTAATGGTGGCATGCTAATCACAGAGCGCACCGGTGCGCTTCGACTACTCGACGCGAACGGCAATCTGCACCCAGATCCCATTCAAGACACCCCCAATGTTCAGAGCAGTGGCCAGGGCGGACTACTTGATGTAGCTATCCACCCGGACTACAAAAACAACGGCTGGATCTATCTCTCTTTTTCATCGCCAAAATCAAGCGGTGAGCCTGGGCGAGGTGCCAATACTGCTTTGCTGCGTGCAAAGTTAGAAAACCATAAACTGGTTGAGCAACAACTTTTGTTTAAAGCACTGCCGAATTATTCAGCGGGTGTGCACTATGGCAGCAGAATTACATTTGATTCCGCCGAACATGTTTATCTAAGCATAGGTGATCGCGGCGGGCGCGACGAGACACAGTCACTGAAGAATTATCGTGGCAAAATAATTCGCCTTAACGATGACGGCAGTATTCCCAATGACAACCCTTATTTAACTACCGTAGATGCCAGGCCCGAGATCTGGTCGTGGGGTCATCGAAATCCGCAAGGCATGGAACAACATCCGGAGACTGGTGAAATTTGGGCACATGAACACGGCCCCAGAGGCGGTGATGAATTAAATCTCATTTTAAAAGGCCAGAACTATGGCTGGCCTACTACCACCTACGGTGTTAACTACAGCGGTACAAAAATAACTGATGTCGTCACGCGTCCGGACATCGTCTCTCCAGTCACATACTGGGTTCCGTCTATCGCACCCTGCGGTATGGCGTTTGTTCATGGAGACAACTACCCGGGCTGGAAGAATAATATTCTGGTCGGCTCATTAAAATTCCAGCAGATCCAACGCCTTGAAATTTCAGCAGGCAAAGTTACCCACCAGGAGATACTTCTGGATGGTGTCGGCCGTGTGCGTGCCATTGAACAAAGCAACGACGGCACTATTTATATTGCGGTGGAAACCGATGGCAAAATATTGCGTCTGGTGCCTAGCAGTTAACGCAGACACAACTGCTGTCTGCACCAGATAAAACTTTCGTCCGCAGATCTTTTTTCGCTTTATTTTGTCACCCTGCTTCAGAGGGAAATTCAATCACAAGTGCTACGTATGCATGCAGGGAAATATTAAATAAATTTAATCTCTTGGTAAGACTTGGTTCAGCATTTCTAATTACACTGGGTCATAGAATAACAATACAGATTTAATTAACTCCCACGGAAATGATCACCCCCATTATTAATACGCTTGCCAATGGCATGCGGTGGCTTGCTGTCTCCGCAAAATACAAACGCCGCACCGCATGGATTTCTGTGTTTTTACTCAGCTGGCTACTGTCTTCCTGCGGGATGCTTTCTCAGGTCTCTGACCATGAACTCGAATATCCGGATGATTTTCCGACAGACTTTGCCCGCTTTCTAAATGAAAACGAAGCTCATGCAGACTACGAAGACTTTGTCCATTTCCTGAAGTCTCATGACGTGCATACCATTGTTCCGATATGGGAGCTATTGCAACAGGGATCTGACTGGCAGAAACATCGCTTACCTAAATATGCCCTGCCAGCCAGACAACACTGGCCAAGAATGGTCAACACTCTGGTATTCCTGAAGTACGATCTAATCCCGTATATCGGCGATGTTCGCGTACTGTCCGGGTTTCGCACACCGCACTACAATCTGGCTGCAGGCGGGGCCGGCAGGAGTCGCCACTTAACTTTCTCAGCGCTCGACCTTCGACCCGTGGCAAAAATTGAACGTTCACAATTGCACGGTATTCTGCAAAATCGCTGGCACAGTCTGGGGCGTGAATATAATCTTGGCCTCGGCTTGTACGCCAACTTACGTTTTCACATTGATACAGGTGGCTACCGTCAATGGTGATCCTTTAGCTCACCCAGCGCTGCTCGACTGATCACTCAACACATTACCTGCTCCACAACCTGCCCGGCCACCTGATCAGCGCGCGCAAGCGCACCGTCTATCAAACCCGGACTCACCGCAGAAGTCTCAGAGCCTGCAAACCACAATCGCTGAGCACACCAGGGTTGTCGCACAAGATCACTCATCACAACAGGGTGACTTCCCGGCTCCGCCAGATCCGAAGGCGCACTAACCAGATTTTCGGCAGACCAGTCTTTGATTTCAATCTTACGAGGAACTGGTGAGTTACTGCCAAAACAACGCAATAACTGCTGACACACTGCCTCTTTTAGCGCTTCTTGCCCCATGTGTGCCCGTTGAGTATGAGACATACCAGCAAAGCCAAAGAGTGCTGCCGATGTGCCATCAGGCCCGCAGTGATCATGTATCTCTGCCAGTGGTCCAACCTGACTTGCCACACGTCCGGAGAATCCGTTCTCACGCCAGAATGCATTGTCGTAGTGAGCAACAACTTTGGCATGCTGTGCCATCCAGGTGGATGTTTTCTTTAGTGCTTCGATTACAACCGCTAACTCTTCGCTAACCGGAACCAAAGGGACGGCAAGCCTTGGTGGCAGTGCGATGATAAGTTTATCGCAGTACAAGGTTTCCGTAGCACCACCTTCACTTACCTCAACACAGCACTGTGAATTATCAAAGTTGCAGTGTTGCACGATATGCCGGCAGCGAACTACGTCGGGTAGTTTTTCTAGCAGTGCTCGAACCAATGCGTATGTTCCACCGGCAACTCGCACCATGCCATGCTGACCCGGTAAAAACTGACGCAGTGCATCTTCATCCAGGTGTCTGTCAACAACAGCATCACCCGTGTCAAACTGTTCAAACGTTTCTATACCTAGCTCTTCAAGCCATTTGACAACTGTTGGTTGAGCGTATGGCCACACCCAGCTCGGACCAAGATCCTGGTGCTTACCCGACGCCGGTTGTATACGTCCGCCAGCGATTGCATTGCCTTCTAAAACGGTTACTTCAATTCCGGCTTTGTGCAACTTGTATGCTGTAGCCAGGCCGCACAAACCTGCCCCTGCAATAATTACTTTCATTCAATAAAAATAAAAGAGAAGTGGCCAGGAGTACGCACCGCAGAATTCTGCCTAGCGAGAACGTGCCTGGTTAGAAATAACACCTGCTTTCACCAGAACATCGTTATCAGGAATCCATAGCTCTGAGTGCCCGGCAGTAAAAACATTTTGCACAAACTCATGCGACAAGCCGCGCTCTACAAAAAACTGGCGGTCGCGCTCCAGCTCATCAGCAACACTAATTAGTTCCGGCTGATTGCCAGATTCCAGTTTGTATTGATGAAACCCAAGCTTTGCATTTTTTGCCATCGTGCGGCGCTCGCCAGCCAGAAAAGCCACTGTGCATGCAGAATAGCAGTGAGTAGCGATATGTGTATCGAGGTTGCGCTCGAGTATTTGCAGGGCCATCGCACGCGCTACAAATACATAACCACCCGCACTGCCGAGCAGAACACTTGTTACACCCGGGTTATCAGCAAGAGTCTGCTCGAAAGCACCAAATAGCTCCCAGTCCAGATTACCATCGACTCGCAATACGCCTTCTTTACTAACCATCGGCCGCGAGTGTGTTTTTAAATGTCCGGCGTATACTGTTGAGTAGGCCACAGGCGTATGTTTAGATGCCAGTCCGTCTGCAACCTGCATTAAGGTCATCATTGCAGCAACAAACAGCGTGACGTAGGCACACATAACGCTCAGTATGCTGCCAGTGTATTTTACGAACTTATCTGCCGAGCGCGACGTACCCACCGCCTGCCAGAAAAAAACGACAACGCTCACTACCAACCACAAATCTATAAGTCCAGCTGGAATGCTGGTTTGAACAAATCCCAAAAACAGACGCAGGCCAATAAGTGTTAAGACAAGCGTTGGTGCCAAGGGATAGCAACCACGCCAATGAGCAGTCACCGGATTTGATAATGTGAGAGTTTGTGCTGATAGACTTTTGTTATTACTATTATTAGCTAACACAGCCACCTCTTCAGGTTGTACCCTTCTAGACTGCATTATTTCCCGCCATTTGTCGATCGGATTTCAGCAACCTTACGGGTGCACATTATCCTGCCAGGGCAAACACACCAATTTTCGAACAATTTCAGCATTTTTGTCAGCCGTCGCCAGTTTCAGCCCAGGTTGTAACAACGTAAAGCTATATACTAGTACCCGCTCGCGAGCTATTTACAATTAATCAGGTCGCTATCAAGACAATAAATGCGCGCAATGTTATCGCCGCACGATTATCTTCAGGTGCAAATTAACCATCAGACGAAGAATGCGCCTGCTCAACGTCTAAGAGAAAGACGATCGGCGATGCAATTGTATTTCATTCAATTGACAACTTTGGCCACGTATCGCTAAGGCGATAGCCTTCCGGCCAGGGATCAGCAGGACTCAACATGTGCTGGTGAGTGCCGGTAATATAAGCCCTCCCTGCTATGCGCGGCACAATCGCGGGCTGGCCGCCAATAGTAGTATCTGCGCTAATACTGCAGTCAAACTCGGACCCAATAATAGAAACGCCCCGGAACGATTCATCAAGCCCTATCTCGCCGCGCGCCCTGAGCACCGCCAAACGCGCAGAACAACCCGTACCACAAGGTGATCTGTCAATTTTACCGGGCATAATTGCAACTGCGTTTCTCCCCTGCTTAACACCTTGCTCAACAACCACCGGCATCGCTAACTGACAAAAAGAAATGTGCGACCAATCCGGGTTTTCCGGATGAGTAAATCCCAGCTGTTCATTGGCAGCGCGAACTATAGACACACCAGTCTCTGCTATTGCACGTGCTTCATCAGGTGTTACTGAAAAGCCCAAATCCTGTGCATTAGCAATCACGAAACTGTCGCCACCGTAGGCCGTATCGACTTTAATGGTTCCTATACCTTCCACTTCAAGAACAGCATCAAGCTGAGATACAAAACTCGGCACGTTGGTAACGCTGACTCTCTTCACCTCACCATCACAACAACTGGCAACAATTTTAATTAAACCTCCCGGTGCCTCAAGAGTTAAGCAGGTTTCAGGTTCAAGCATTGGCACAATCCCGGTCTCAAGTAAAACCGTTGCAACACACATAGCATTCGATCCCGACATCGGCGGGGTATCGGCAGGCTCCATAATTATCCATGCAGCATCAGCCTGTGGATTAACCGGTGGTACCAGAAGATTTATATGCCTGAACACACCACCACGCGGTTCGTTAAGCATGAAATTTCGTAGCTTGTTATCACTGGCTATCCATCTGGATTGCTGCCACAGCGTATCACCCGGCGGAGCTGCCACGCCACCAACAATGACATCGCCAACTTCACCTGCGGCATGGCAACTGACGGTATGAATAACACGGGAAGTGTTCATGGTGGCACCAAAGATTAATTTGCCTCAGTGTGCCACGATATAGCGCTTCCAGATAGCGATCTACGGTTACATTCCACAGAACATGGGGAACTTGATCATCTATCCCAAAACACCAGGGTGTGTACAGCTACCTCACCTTTGAAAGACAAAGGCACTAAATCAGGTGCCGGTGAGCTTGTGAGATTCCGAGTAAAAATCCAGCCAATCCGCAAGGCTCTTTGGTGCACCCACGCCGAAACCTTGCAGGTAATCAATACCCATCGTTGCCAGCAACTCAGCTATTTCTTCAGTTTCAACGTATTCAGCAACTGTCTTCATACCCAATTCATGAGCTAGCATATTAAAAGACGTTACTATTGCCCGATTAGATAAATCTTCTTCGATATCAGCAACAAAACAGCCATCAATTTTCAAATAATCAACTGGCAGGGAACGCAGATAGGAAAAAGAAGACAGTCCACTGCCAAAATCATCAAGTGAAAATTCACAACCGAACTGCTTAAGATGTTCTATAAAACCGCAGGCTTTTTCTATTCTCTTAATAGTGGCGGTTTCGGTAACCTCAAAGCACAATGTTTTCGGTTTTACGTTATTTTTCTCAACTAAATATGCAATCTGATTGAGGCAAGACTCATTGCTTAATGTATTACCGGACAAATTAACGGACAGTGCAACTGATTCACCCAGCTCTGAAAACTGCCTGATGCCCTCTATCGCGCGTTCTATTATCCAAAGATCGAGATGCTGCATACGGTCGTATTTCTCGGCAACCGGAATAACAATACCCGGAGGCACTATCTGACGAGTCGCATCTTCAAGGCGCAACAATACTTCGAACTTGGTATGGTCTTCTATCTGTCCGGTTGGAACTATCGGCTGCAACGCAAGGCTCATACGCTCATGGAGCAGTGAATCGTTAATGAGTTCAAGCTTACCGATTTCATCGTTCTGACTACTCTCGAATGCGCTGTGTCGGGAAAACAGGTGCACCTGATTACGACCTGAAATCTTGGCGGAATAACACGCTGTATCTGCTTTCGATAAAAGGTCAGAATCATCTAACGTTGAATCATCTAGAATCACAATACCTGCACTGGCACCAATGGAGAATTTTCGCTCGTCCCAGCTAAAGCGGTATTCACCAATGAGTCGGATAAGTTTTTCCGTCTGTTCTTTTGCCTGCGCTTCATTGCAGGAACTGAGAATCGCAAATTCATCACCACCAAGCCGCGCGATAATATCATTCGGATTACAATAAACGATGCCAAAAATACGAGTTACATCTTGCAGCAACTGGTCGCCGGCCTGATGACCTGCATTGTCGTTGACCATCTTGAACTGATCAAGGTCAACAAATATCAGCGTTTGATGCAATCCATCACAAGGTTCATTCTGCGCTTCGCGCTCGGTACGATTTGCCAAACTAATATTAAGATAATTGCCGAAAGCGCGGCGATTGATTAATCCGGTCAGTTCATCATGAGCCGCCTGAAATTCTAATTGCTTCTTTAATCCATATTCCGTCGTTACATCCTTTGCACATCCGACGTAACCGGTAAACACACCGTCCTTATCAAACTGCGGCGCTCCGATCATCTGTATATGTTTATCGACCTCACCATTTTGCCAGGTTATAACTGACTCAACCTTTTCGTGTGCGAGTAATGCATCGTTGTGCTTGTAACACTGCGTGTTGAGTAATGCATGTTGCAGCATATGATCAATTCTTGACATACCGATCAGCTGATCGCGACTGATATCACCGATTGGGCTCGTGTGTGAAGAAAAATATACATAACGCAGGTCGCTGTCGAGCTCCCAAAACCAGTCTGCAGATATTTGCGCAAACCCTTCGAATCTTTTCGCACTTTGCTCAAGCGCCTCATACTGCGATTTTAATTCAGTGATATCAGTTGCGACAAAGACCCAATAACCGTTGGAAAGCCTGGCATATTTTACCTTCATGAATCTGCCGTCATGCAGGTGATGAACGAATTCAGATTTCTCATCAAGCCGTTGGAGTTGATCCTTAACCCATTCGTCCAGGTTTGCTACGGGCTTGAGATTTCTGAGCGCCTGGTGCTCCTGCAGATCCCGGATGAATTGCTCGTATGCGTAACCCGGCTTGATGCGATCTTTTATTTTCGGGTAGAAATCGCTAAACGAACGCGACCATGACAACAACTTGCCATTGTTATCAAAAAGACAGTGCCCATCTGTACAATTTAGCAGCGCTTCATCGAATAGCTGAAAATCGGGGGACGAGTTAATTATCATAAGTTCTACTGGATCCAATCAACTTCATCTCTTCAGACAGGAGACAACCTCGAGAGGAACTGCTCCATTCGTGGTTTCACTAAAAATTCAACCTTTAACGTACTGGCGTTTCCCTCTCTCAAAGCCGCAAAGTGTGCGGGACGCAAAAGATCGTCAGCTGGTAACATATCAGCGACTCTGTTCCAGACTTGTGAACCTCAAACGGATAGAAATGTGAAGGAGCTATCACTATTTCCGTCACAAGTAACGACCACATGGCCAACTGGCATTATTGGGTTATTTACTTGGCCCGCATCAATTATCTCACCGCGGAAACCAACCATTGAATCGCTATAAAGACTGATGCAGCTCGAATGACAGCCAACCGGCAGCGATGACTCTAAAAGGATTACCAGGTGCTCTGTTCGTGCACTGGTCAGGTCCCGGTCAAACCCTGGTTACTCCGGTTAAACCTGGTCAAACCCTGGTTATACTCTGGGGCGCTCACGTTTCGGGTCAACAAATGGCACAGCGCATACTGTGGCTGTCAGCCGCTTCATATGCCCATCCAGCTTACCCACTTCCAGGTGCTCACTCTGAGCCCATTCAGTCGATACTCTTGCCATAGAAATAGCACAACCCAGCGCAGGCGAACGAACAGCACTGGTTATAACTCCTACCTGGCGTTTGTTTACATAAACACCATCTCCATGAACTGGCACTTCATTGCCATCGAATTGCAAGCCAACCAGTATGCGCCGTGGCGACTCACTATTTCTTGCAAGCGCTTCCCTGCCAATGAAATCTGGTTTTTTCAAGTCGACAGCAAAGCCCAGGCCTGACTCATAAGCATCAACGTCAGGACCAAATTCAGAACCAGCAGCCATTAACCCAGCCTCTATACGGATGGTATCAAGCGCTTCAAGACCCATGGGAGTAATTCCAAACTCCTCACCGGCTTGCATTAGTGCATCCCAAATTTCGATCGCATCGAATTCACTGCAGAATATCTCATACCCGAGTTCACCCGTATAACCGGTTCGAGTTAATTGAAACGGTACACCGTTTCTATCGTGCAGCCTGGCAACTGCAGACCCGAACCATTTCATTGTTTCAAGCGATGGTTGATGCGGTTGTGTAAATATCAGCTTTTTTAGAAGATCCCGGCTTTTGGGCCCTTGTATTGCCAGATTCGGCATTGATGAAAACAATGATTTAACCCAGACATTTAAACTGGATGCTTCAGCAATCTTTTTAAGTTGCTCTGCACTGTCATCGCTGCCACAGCACCAGCGGAAGGCATCAGGTGTCAGGCGGAACAATGTACCATCATCTATGACACTACCGGACTCATCGCACATGAGCGCATAGACACCGCGATTCAGTGACAGCTTACTGATGTTGCGAGTGAGCGCTTTATCAAGCAGCGCTTCAGCATCCGGACCAAGCACGTCAAACTTACGCAGAGAAGACATATCCTGAATAGTTACTGCTTCACGACAGGCTGCATATTCCTCCGATGCTCGTGTTGCTTCATAGCTCACTGGCAGCCAGACATCGCGAGCAACAGTATAGCTTTCGGTCAGAGCGCTTGTGCGTAAATGAAAGGCAGATTGTTCAGTCAAAATTGGCTCCGCATCGGGTTCGGAACGATAGGCAATCGCATGGCTGATTACGGGCTCCGGTTTATATATTCTCACGTGTATGTCCGTCGGGTTCCAGCCGTTTATCGGATCTACATCGTCAGGACACGCAGTTGAGACGCAAACCAGATCATCCATTGCCTGCATCGCAACATAATCACCGGGGCGCGACCATGCCTCATCCGACTGAATGCGATTGTCAGTTGGATGAATCCATGAATTAAAAAAGAAGTTGATAGCAGGCCATGCGCGTCTGCCAGCAATACCGTAAGGCTTGTATTGAGCAGAGATGTTGTCTGAACAGTTTACGTGGCCAAAAAAACCTCGCTCCTCATAACCACGCGCGGTGCAAGCCAGTGCAAAAGTATCGTGCCGACCGACCGTATCTCTGGCAACGCGAATCAGTGGCTTCATATCCTGATCGAAAAACTTATCGTAGAGTCCGGGTCCGGGATAAGCGCCGCCAACCATTGAGCGTGTAACGGTCGAGTCAATATATCGCTCCCGACCTTCGGAAAGTTCGCTGCGGCGCATCGCCATAAAGTCAGAACACTGCCTGCCCTCTACATCAATAATTTGCACATACTCGCCTGCCTTAAGTTCATAAGCCATCGCGGTAGAACGTGGAATAGTAAACTCGTCGCTTAATGTACCGATAGGATCAGGTAGTTTTGGCGCCCCGGTTACAGCAGGTTTTACTTCTACCTGCATCTGCCCACCCCTGCCACCTGCAGCAAGTGAATCGATGTTGTCGTCAATTACCAACCATAAGTCGCAGGCTACAGCTGCATTTAATATAAATTGCTCTCCTGCCTCACCATCATGATCAAACACCCGATAACCAAGAATGTTCTCCTGGCGTCCACCATTAGAGACGTACCATTGGCTTAGCTCTTTTGCGAATCTGTCTGCGGGTCGTGCAAGCTCAGCCTGACCGGGTAAGCCAAGAGTTTCCGGATAACAGGCGCCATTGACATCAAATGGTATGAGCCAGACGCTGGCTCTGCCTTCAGTGTTGGTAACGCTTATTGAATCGGACGCATCAAGCTGCAGATGTAAAGACCGGCCAGCGCGAAGTTGATGTCTGCGAACATCGCTTGTTGCATCAAACCCACGATACAAACGCGATTCAGACGAATATCCGCCGTTCCCGGGTGCGTATATGTTCATGACGAAATGATACCGCTAACGAGCAGATTTTGACCATTTCTCTGCGGACAACAACCGACGCAGGGGCTCACCGGAAAATAATCAAATTTCGCGTGATGCCCGGACTCAGACCTGCCTGGTACAGATCAACTCAATCCTGAGCGATAAATTTTTTGCGCAGAACAGCTAATTGCAATCTGACGTATCCGAAATTCGCTCAGCGACATTTACCTTGGTATACCAAATACCCTTGACAATTATATTGGCATTATGGCTTGATACCGTTACTGTACTTAGAACCAACATGGCGCTCAGACACATCGCCCGGAACATCCTAAGCAACTGTAATTTATGGCAAAAATAACATCCGTTAAGACTAAACTATATGAATGGACCGGTGAAACCGTTCCACCACTCGGCAACTTCTGCACCAACGCCTCAGACCCATTGCCCGAAATGGGCGGAAGCGGTCGAGACAACATGGAGTCATTCCGCTTTCACCAGTGGCTGGTCTGTGAAGTCGAGTCTGACGACGGTACGGTAGGTATTGGCAACGCGGCACTGTGCCCGCCACTGATAAAAGAGACGATTGATCGCTACCTCGCTCCACTGGTGATCGGCCACGACCCGTTCGACAATGCCTATTTATGGGAAAAAATGTATCGCATCACTCATGCCTGGGGTCGTCGCGGAGTGGGTATGACGGCAATTTCCGCTGTCGACATTGCCATCTGGGACCTGCTGGGCAAACTAGCAGGCAAACCGGTCTTCAAGCTACTTGGCGGAAGAACGAAAGACAAAATACCTTGCTACTACTCCAAGCTATACGCCAACGAAATCGATGTAATGCAAGCCGAAGCACAAGAGTGGCTTGATAAGGGTTTTACCATGTTCAAGAGTCGCTTCGGTTACGGACCAAAGGATGGAACGAAGGGAGTTAAAGAAAACCTGAAACGTGTAGCAGCCGTGCGTGAAGTGGTAGGCGAAGACAACGACTTAATGCTTGAAGCTTATATGGGCTGGAACGTCGACTACGCCAAACGCATCATTCCTAAACTTGTAAAGTATCAACCACGCTGGCTTGAAGAACCCGTCATTGCAGATGACATAGCAGGCTATGCGGAACTGAACCGCGGTCCCATACCCATATCAGGTGGCGAACACGAGTTCTCACTGCTGGGCATCAAGCAGTTACTTGATAATAAAGCCTGCGATGTAATTCAATACGACACCAATCGTGTTGGCGGTATTACAGCTGCCCAAAAAATAAACGCACTTGCAGAATCCTACCAGGTACCGGTGATTCCACATGCAGGTCAGATGCATAACTATCACATGACAATGGCAAACTTTAACTGCCCAATGAGTGAATGGTTTCCGGTATACGATATTGAAATTGGTAACGAGCTTTTCTACTACATTTTTAAAGGCGATCCGGAAGCAGAAAACGGATACCTTCAGCTCGATGACAACCTGCCCGGGCTAGGTATCGAACTGGATGACGCGCATCTCGACAAGTTCAGAATCATCGAATGACAGTCACGTCGAAATGAATTCAACTCACACTGAAACACTCGATTTCTCAGTCGACACAAAACCGCTGGCCGATGTAAAACCACTGGCACGTGTAAGCCTTGCCGAACAAATTGCTGACGAACTGCGCAAGCTGGTGTTGTTAGAAAAACTCGCACCTGGCGCTGCTATCCCTGAAAGAGAAACCGCTGCAGCCCTTGGCGTCAGTCGCACACCCCTTCGAGAGTCACTGAGGATACTGGCAACAGAAGGACTGATCGATATTGAACCTAACCGACCCCCTCGAGTTGCAAACCCCTCAATCGAGAAGTTGGGTGATCTGTTAGAGGTACTTGGAACACTTGAATCGCTCGCAGGTGAACTTGCTTGCAGCCATGCAACAGACATAGCTATTGAACACATCTGCGAATTGGAAAACACCATGCAGAACGAGTCAGAAAACCTGGAGCCATTAAGATTCTTCGAGCTCGACATGCAATTTCATCAATCTATTGTAAAGGCCTCAAACAACGAAGCACTGATAAATACACACCAAACTTACAATTCACAACTCTGGCGCGCACGATTCATGTCTTCAAGAGAGCGTGTCAACCGCCCGGGAACACTGCGCCAACATTGCGCAATCATTAAGGCGCTGACAAAAAGAGATGGCGCAACTTGTTCGCAAGCATTGAAACAGCATATAAATTCGGGGCTTGCAAATGTATCGAGGGCAATGTCCCTTGTTGATCATAAGGGTTCCGAAGAATGAGAAGGCGAGCACGTCGCGGAGACACCCGTTGATCCACCAGAAATTCATAGCCCTTATATCGCCGAAAAGCGGACGAATAACCGCCACCTGCTTGAGTGAAGCTTTTCAATTCTGTATCTACTTCTCTCAAACGCTCGGCACCTTATCGACCCCGCTGTTTACCAAATCCTGATCAATTATCCAATCGTCAACACAAACCAACTGTTGCCACACCTCAATTCTACGAAAAATGCTTTGGAAACGGGCGAGCTCTGCTGCACGCCGCACAAACAAATCAGGCTGCCAATCATGGCCCTGAGTGGTCTGTTCTGACGTCGTCTCATGTGCACCAGTTAGTTGTCATTTCCCCTATACTGTGGTCTTATTATAGTGTTCGGAAACGGCGAAAATCTGAAAAATCGACTACAACAGTCGGTTATATCAACAGCAGTCGTCGCGTACGTTACGGGCTAACAAATCATGCACTTTTCACACTGGAGGCGTAGTTCGCCGATAGTGAATCTTTTCCGCTTTGGAGGAAACATATGCAAACCTATCTCAAACCTGTTCTAACCACTACCGCACTTGCATTGGCATTGGCTACTGCACCTGCAAACGCTGAAGACACTAAACTTCGAATCCAGACTCACTTCTCGCCAGAGACTCTATCTGGCCAGATGGCTGCCGAGTTCATTGAAGACATCACTGCTATGTCTAACGGTGAAATTCAGGTAGAAATGTTCTATTCCGGTTCGGTAGTAAAGGCAGCAGAAACTTTTGATGCTGCAGCAACTGGTATTCTCGACTGCGACATGACTGGTGGTGCTTACCAAACCGGTAAGAACCCCGCATTCCAGTTCACTGGAGATCTTAACGGTGGCTACGCTAACCCTTACCAGCAAATGGCCTGGTTGCTTCATAACGACGGTTATGCACAACTTAACAAACTCTACAACGAACACGATATGGAATTCATCGGCTGGTGGATTCCGGGACCTGAGTCTCTGTCATCAACCAAACCAATTCGTGGCGTAGAAGATTTCAAAAACTGGAAGTTCCGTTCACCACCGGGAATCATCACCGAGATCTTCGAAGAGCTTGGCGCATCTCCTATCGTGATGGATTTCAACGAAATCTTTACAGCACTTGAAACCGGCATCATTGACGGCGCAGATGCTGCCAACTTAACCAACAATGTTGGCCTTGGCTTGTACGATATCGCAGAGCACACTAACTACCCGGGCTTCCACTCCATGCCTGCTGATCACCTGGCTTGCCGTAAAGACATCTGGGACGAAATGCCTGCTCACCATAAGGCAATCATGAAAGTTGGCATGCAGGCACTGGCGCTTAAGAATACTTCTATCAACGAAGTTAAGAACGCACAGACTGCAAAAGACCTGAGAGCTAAAGGTGTCAACCTTTACGAGTGGTCGCCAGAAGAAATGGGTAAGTACCGCGCTGCAGTACAGGCCGGCTGGACTAAATTTGCAACTACACCAGAAGCAAAAGAACTCCTGAACAGCCACCTGGACTTCCTGAAGCAAATGGGTGCAATGAAGTAATCGAAAAACCGGTTACCATTATTGAAGACCAATAAAGGAGGCAGGCAATCGCCTGCCTCCTTTTTTCGAGTTGCAATTCCAACTCGATACAGCTGGCAGACACTGCCAAACACAAAATAAAGAGGCGATATATTGGCCTCGATTACAAAACTCCGACTGACTCTAAATCTACACCAGTCGTATTCAATAAACACAAGACTGTTGTGCATTGCCCAGTGAGCTTATTCGTTGTAGCAAGTTAATACTTGAGCACCCAAGCACTCAGGTTGCGAGGAAATATGAAAGAAGAAAAGTCCGGCAACATCAAAGAATGGATTATTCCGTTCGTGTTTGTGCTCTGCGCCGGCTGGGCGATCTGGCACGCACCGGCTTATATTCTTGATTTCTGGCCGCATGATGACAATGCCAGCTTAACAACCCAAATGACGGAGCAACACAAACGCAAAGACGTTACTCCGAATCTTCCGGGTATATTCGGCGGCATCTCGGATGTAGTTGATATCGTAGCGCTCGTGCTGCTTCCAATTATTTTTTTTATCGGCGTGAAATCTGTTGTTCTGGCACCGATGGAATTCCAGCATCACAGCCGCGTAGACAAGATTGCTATGTTTATCGGGCGCATAGTGATGCTCCTGATTATCTCAATGACATGCGTCATGCTCTATGAAGTCTTTTTACGCTATGTGCTGGAAACTCCAACCTTGTGGGCTAACGAGCTAACACTCTGGATTGGCGGCTTTGTTTTTATGTTTTCCGGCGTCTATGCCATGCAACAACGTAGTCATATAAGAATATTTATTCTCTACGATGTGTTACCTCGCTGGCTACAACACGTGTGTGACGTCATTTGGGTGGCACTGTTATGGTTCTTCGCCATTTGCCTGGTTTTCGGCAGCTATAAACAGGTTTTCATCAACAAATTCTATAAATGGCAAACCTTTGGTACCGCGTTTGACCCACCCATTCCAGCGACCATTCAACCGACAATTCTAATTGTCATCTGCCTGATCAGTCTGCAGGCCCTGCTCAACCTGATAGCAGACTGGGGTCGTGATCCATCTGATCTGCTTGAAAAAGATGTAGTTGATAAAGAAGAGCTGGAAGCGCTCAAGAAAAGCGCGGGAGCAAGCTAATGGACGTCGGTACTATTTCCATAATCCTGGTTATTGGACTGGTTTTCATGCTCGCCATCGGCATGCCACTTGGCTTTGCCTCTGCGGTGTTGGCAGCGCTGGTCATGATCATGAAGTTCGAACCCATACTACTTACTGATCCGTTGAATTTCTTCAACAACTTTGGTGAGGGCACTCTCACCGGCAGGCCCGGTACAGGGCCGCTGTATATCCTCACGCAAAAAGTCTATGACTTAATGACAGAGTACGTGCTCCTGTCAGTACCACTGTTTATTTTTATGGCAGCACTACTGGAACGCTCTGGTGTTGCCAAACAGATGTACGACAGTCTCAATTTCTGGATGAGCCGTATGCGTGGTGGCATCGCGGTTGTTACTTCTCTTATGGCTGTTTTAATGGCGGCAATGTCGGGCATAATCGGTGGCGAGGTAGTACTACTCGGTCTCATCGCATTGCCACAAATGTTGCGCCTCGGGTATAACCAGAATCTCGCCATCGGAACCATTTGCGCCTCAGGCTCACTCGGTACGATGATTCCACCTTCGATTGTTTTGATTATTTTTGGTCTTATCACTGAAACGTCGATTAAAGCGCTGTTCACCGGTGCGTTTGTACCGGGTTTTATGCTCGCGACTTTCATTATCATCTACATCATCGTCCGAACTAAACTTGACCCTTCACAGGCACCTCTTCCAGAGCCACGGGATGATGATCTGCCCGGTGGCGAAAAACTTAAAGTTTTCTTAGCCTTCATGGCTACACTGGTAGCGGGTTTCACTACACTGTTGCTAGCTCGTCTGGCTTTCTACACAGCCACTGGTCGCAATGCCAATATAGAGGCAGATGAGAATTTCGAAGAACCAGCCCTTGCGATGGTGCACCATGCGCCCATGCTGATCGGCGTTCTTGTCGTGTGCTTTTTACTCATGTTTCTGGTGTTTGGTTGGAAACGCACCAAACTCGGCTGGCACCACGGCAAAGGTCTGGTACCACCCTTCACTGTTATCGGCATTGTGCTTGGCTCTATTTACGGCGGTATCACAGGCATCACAGAAGCCGCTGGTATGGGGGCACTGGCAGTATTTTTAATTGCACTGGTACGCGGCGAAGCATCAGTCGATTTAGTCTGGGTGAGCTTAATGCGTACATTGAGATCCACCGGTACGATCATCTGGGTGACAGTCGGGGCGGCAGCATTGGCAGGCGCCTATACCCTCGCCGGCGGGCCAACTTATATCGCAGGGCTTATTGTCGGTGCAGAAATGCCGACCATGGCAGTAATTCTCATAATGATGGTCATCCTGTTGTTCATGGGTGCATTCATGGACTGGGTTGGTATCGTGTTACTTATCATTCCCGTATTCCTGCCCATTATTCAGCGCTTACCTATTGAAGAAATTGGGTTTATCGGCCAGTTAGAGCCGCGCCAGGTTGCGGTCTGGTTTGGTGTTTTGTTCTGTATGAATATGCAAGTGAGTTTTCTATCACCACCGTTCGGACCAGCAGCGTTCTATCTTAAGTCTGTTGCACCGCCACATATCTCGTTGACTGATATCTTCCGAGGCTTCCTGCCATTCATCGGGATACAGCTACTTGCCTTATCTGTATTGTTGATATGGCCCTCCATAGTAACTCTGCTGTTGTAACTCCATATGAGTGACTGGCTATCATCGTACGAAGCAAAGGGATATCAATTCCCTTTGCGCGCTTTCAGCGAAGATCAGGCGCAACACTACCGAGCAACGCTGGAGGCCCTGGAATCTTCGCATCAGGATGATCCAGACTTAAAGCTTGCAATCGGACAGTCAAATTCATTGATACCATTTGTCGATGAAATTACTCGATCCGAAGCCGTGCTCAGCAATGTACGACAGATACTCGGACCGAACATACTGGTTTGGAACTCAAGCTTTTTCATTAAAGAACCACACACGAAAGACTTTATCAGCTGGCACCAGGATTTAACTTACTGGGGGCTGACTGACAATCATGAGGTAACCGCATGGATAGCACTATCGCAAGCATCAGTTCAAAGCGGTTGCATGAAGTTTGTACCGGGCAGCCACGCCGGCAGTATTGTTGAGCATCGCGACACCTTTGATGAACACAATCTATTATCGCGGGGACAGGAACTGGCAGTCGACGTAGACGAAGCCAATGCAGTTAATGTAGTACTCGAGCCCGGAGAGATGTCGCTCCATCATGGTCAGGTATTTCACGGTTCAAATGCAAACCAGTCAAGCGACAGAAGAATCGGGCTTGCGATTCGCTACATCACACCGGATATGAAGCAATCTATCGACGAAAAAACCAACGCCACTCTTGTTGCAGGAGTCGATGAATTCAATCATTTCAACTTGCGTTCAGCACCTCGCGTCATATTGCACACCGATGATCTCAAAGAAGTAAAGCGTGATATCGCTGTAAAAGAAAAATTTCTGATGGCAGGAGTAGAGCGCCAGTAGAGTATGTTTCCTCCAGCCTACTGAAGCCTACCGCGCAATCCACATTTCTTTAACTTCGTTTCCGTCGACCAGTGCTGACCAATGCTCAGTGAAAGAAAGTATGCGATCTCCACCTACTGTTTGTAACTCAGATTGTGGGTTACCGTTCTCGGAAATAATGTAATCGCGGAAGTCATATCCATGCTGTCGAATAGACACGAGCTCAACAATACCATTGAGTGCCAGTAGCGAATCTCCGTTTTCGTGTCTGTATATTTTTGCATCAATGCCGTACAAATTGTCTTCTATCGGAACACCCCAATTTTTAAGTTTTGCACGGGTCACAGACTGGTCAATGTCATCACCTGCCACATCCTTAGATGCGACTCCAGGTAACTCGCTCAGTTTTACGGCTGTTGC
>CAZYRP010000071.1:0-23929 GCA_964649465.1 uncultured Granulosicoccaceae bacterium
CCTGGTCCGTCAAATTTCTCAGGCAGTAAGATCTGGCCCAATTGCACCTCTCCACATAAAAACGGTGAGAGCTTTACGCGGTTATAAGGTTGCCATCTTTCTGAGTTAAAAATAATCACGTCATGCCCAAGTCGTGACAGTTCCTGCGCGACTCGAATACCGACCGGGCCGCCACCGGCGACAACCACAGGAAAATCACTATCCGCAATTCTAGTTACACCGGCAGTTACAGTCGTGATAACAGCTTTTTTTTTGCGTGCGGAAAAATCTGTTGCACCAAAACTTCGCACAGCCCCGTGTGGCGCAATATCATCGGCATTCAACGGAGAGTATCTTTGGGTTAATAGTTCTTCCGCCATTAGCTATAGAACAGTTGTGGCTGAGGCGAGAATCAATTTAAATTGCATGATTTATTGTTAATCACATTTGCGCCGATGCGGTTAATGTAATAACTGAATATCAAATAGTGTTAGTGCTAATTTCTGTTTACGCTGATGCAACACTTGCATCACTAACCTTTTCCCAATGCAACTTGCTAATCACACCAGCTTTAACATCTGTGATGTTCTGATTAGAAAGGAAGTCTAAGTAACATGTGTATTGCGGAAAACAATCCGCAAAAACCTCATGGCTCGCAAACACAGCAGATTGTGTTTTGAGAACAAACTATTGGAAACGAGTATCGGCAAACAACACTCAATGTATCAATATAAAACTACAGACGAGATAGAACTACAGACGGGGTTCGGTTGCTGGTCAGAGGAATAACAGCTATCGCTCGTATAAACCAACAAGTCTTTATCAGAAAAGTCGCCATCCCTGGCGTGGGCAATATAACCCCTTGAGCTAGTACATGGCGCCAGGTGAAAGCGCGTGATCATGTACGGGGTTTATACTATTCAATCCTGAAATTATCGAAAACAGTTAAATTTGCACCAGAGCGATGCAATTCCGGAACAGTGGCCGAAATGTTAGCCAGAACAGTAGCAGGAACAGCTATGTGTGAGTTGGAATAATAGATTCTGCAGTTGCTCCGGGCAAAGATGCATGCATCTCACACCCGACCTGCCCAAGACATAAGCCCGGACTAGTCTATTTCGCTATATACATCGCTTTATCAGTAGAAACTGCTATTTTTTGAGTTCCTGTTAATTCATCCTCCAGCACCTCAATACCGTTTATTTCTCCAATAAGCGGCGCGCTTGTCCAAACGCTTGCACCAATGAACGGATCAAACAGGTGCAGGTTGTTCACCTTCTGGCTTGAATAGTAACTTTGTCCAAGCGTGGTTGACGCTCCGAACAGAAGTTGCTGGCCATAGGTCGCAGCCATTGCTGTCACTTCAAAAGGAAGTGCAATATCAACCTGTTTCACCAATTGGCTATTGAATAAAGTAAAGGTAGACTGACCGCTGTAGCTGTTCTCAATACAGGCAACATAGTATTCGTTGTCAACCGTATAATTTTCCAGATGATCACAAGACGCCGCGGCGGTGAAACTTTTAACATAGCCAGTGGCATTTGACTGCCACACCGTCAGTTCTGAGCTGGTAGCTGCGATTATTTCAAATCCGCTGTCGGTGCTTCGAGTTATCGCCCCGACCATAATACCGCCACTTAGTCCACCACTGGTCCAGTCTGTTACTCCACTGGCAATATCGTAGACATGTAACTGTTCTTCTTCGGTAGCGAGCACTGCTTTTAAGCTTCCGTTAGCATCAGTAGCAGTCGCAATAGTCAGTACCTCACCCAAACCCTCAAGCGTCGCAATTTCTGAATAATCAGCCAGATTGAGGTGCAAAAATCTGCCTGTGTAGTAATTTGCAACTGAGAGAATGATTTCCGCAACGCCGTCACTGTTACTGTCTACAACATCGGCTACGCTTAATCTGCTCCAGTTAGTGTCGGTGACATCGCTCACCGTGAATTCCCCGCTTTCTGTAAGAACACCAATCCTCTGACCATCCTGTTGGCCTTCCGTGTCTGGCATAACAAACACAGCGCGATCTTCGCCTTCCGTTATGGAATCCCATCCGGCAAGATGAAAAGATCCGAGTTGCGCAGGATTGCTGTTTACAACCAAACCTGGCGTCGTGTCACCGGTACTCGGAATGGACGCGAACACCATATTGTCTTCAGCGGTGCTTCCAGTACCGGTACCGAAAATAAGTTCATTGAATCCGTCGTTATCGATGTCCGCAACCGTCAGCGAGGTAAAACCTGAATTAAACTCAGGGTCATCTATTTCCTCCTGCAACACCGCAGTACCGGTGGCCACATCATATATTTCTATCTGGCCATGCTGGCAACCACCGTAGATCAGTTCGTCCTGCGGATCTGTATCGAGGTTTACCAGTTTCAATGCGCAAGTGTCTGATAAATCGTACTCCCAGATCGATGCCTGAGCTGCAACATCATAACTGGTCACTGCATCCCAACGAGCCGATGCAACAATGTCCTGATCGCCATCACCATCTATATCGCCCGTGGTAATAAGTAGCCCGAAATCACTGGTATGCTTCCACTCCACTGCACCTGTTGCACCATCGATGACATCACCGGTGCTGGTAATTATTTCAAGTGCAGAGTCCGCGTCTACATTGGCAATTTCCAGTGCATAGCTGTTTACGCCGTACTGACTGGACGATTGCAGTGTTATATCCGGCCAGGCAGCGGTCCAGGTGCTGGTACTCAGAGCTGAAAGATTACCTGATGTATCAATGATAACCAGCTCGGCAACGCCGTCTGCATCGAGATCTGCGTATCGTGATGCAGATATTTCCTGTGCCGATTCAGCCACCCGTACAGGTGCTGACTCTCTGGTTTCTATCAGGAAAACTCCATTATCTGTGACCACAACAATTTGCGAACCATCAGTGCCGTGAGACCAAACTGAACGAATGTCTTCATCAACGTTTAACGCGAACGGGTACATCCAGTCCTGCTTTATTTCTTCTCCATCTAATTGCAGAGTGAATATTCTCTGATCCCTGGTCTGCGACAAGACTTCGACAACACCATCGCCATCAAAATCACCAATATCGAGAGGTTGGCTTGTTCGAGGTACTTCTATTCCGCTTCGAGCCAGTGGTGCACTTCGATTAACATCAACCACATTGAGTTTAATATCGGCTATCTGATTATCAGACGACACAAAGTATGCGGTATAGGTTTCATTGCTTTGCAACATTACCGGTGTAGGGGTCCATTCTACCGTTCCAGTTGCTTCGTCATAGGTAAGACCCTGCGGCGCACTCGCCAGTTGAGTTTCAACCTCTGTTCCATCCGGGTCACTAAACATGGCAGTAAAGCTCACCATCTGTCCATAGGTCAATAAATCCGGGGCTCCGTCAGTATTGAATTCTGATGGTGCATTTACAAGCGTAGTGCTGACCGAGCCACTATCTACATTCACCACGGTGTCAGACAGTGTCACCTGAACCGATACCACATCCTGATGTACCGCTATTCCTGCCGGCAGCGAACTTTGCGTCTGATCCGGCAACACCTGATCGTTTAGTGTCCAGATATAAGATAACTCTATGTCGTCGCCGTCTGCATCTGCAAGATTAGACAGAGACAACACCAGCTCATCATTTACCGTGGCAGCCACCGGCAATAATTCCAACGATCCCACTACCGGTGGTGAGTTGAGCATTTCGACAACAGGTGATGTGGCGCTAACAGTGTGCGTACCATCCGTTACTTCCAGCTGCACTGCTACCTGGTCGCCTCGTACCGCAATGCCGGGTGGCAGATAGGGTACGCCGGTATCTACAGGCACACCATTGATTAGCCAGATGTAGGTGCTTTGAAGAAGATCTCCATCAGCATCGGTGACCGGGGCGTGCGATGCATCAAGGAAGTGCAGCGCTGTCGGTTGCAAAGGTTCAATGGTAATGTCAGTTATAACCGGCGCACTGTTCGCCACTTCCACTGTGAAAGTCAAATAGGTATCGTCAATGCCATCGGTCGCACGCACGCCAATCACATAAAGACCAATTACAGTGGCTTTCAGTTCTGCCTTTGTGAAGGACTCATCGGTTACTACCGACATATCTCCATTAGCTGGTTCCGATACCACAGTCCAGCTCACCCTGACGATGTTATTTTCTGCATCACTGACCCCGATGACAGCTTCAGTACTAACGCGATTCGATACAATCATGTTCGCAGGAACGGTAAGGTTCGGTGGCGTATTTCCTGCCGGACCGCTGTTGGTATCAGCAGCATCCGGAATACCGTCACCGTCGTCGTCGGTATCGGCGTTGTTGCCAATACCATCGCCATCAGAGTCAGCAAACTCGGCAACATTGCGAGGAAATGCATCTACGACATCTTCGACACCGTCGTTGTCGTCATCGGAGTCTGCGTTATCTCCTATTCCATCGTTGTCAGTATCCCGTGATTCCAGTGGTGATAATGGAAACGCATCCTGGGTGTCCGGGAACCCATCGTTGTCATCATCCGTGTCAGCGTTATTTCCGGTACCATCGTTATCTGCATCGAGCTGTTCTGTAGCATCCAGCGGAAAAGCATCTACAGAATCGGTAGTACCGTCGTTATCATCGTCAGTATCAGCCCGATTTCCAATACCATCGTTATCTGAATCAATGTGCTCATTCGCAGACAATGGAAATGCATCCAGAGCATCAACATATCCGTCATTGTCGTCGTCCGGGTCGAGGTTATTGCCAACACCGTCTCCGTCAGTATCAAATTGTTCTAACGGGTTGAGCGGAAATTTATCCTGTGCGTCGAATACTCCGTCGCCATCATCGTCCCAGTCAAACTCATCAGGAATACCATTGGTGTTTGAATCAAGTAGTATCAGGCCCTGACTCTCATCCACTATGCTCACCGATATGCCGTTTGAAACCAGGCTGGTGGCGAGATGCCCTATCGCCTCGGATCCCCCAACTAACGATCTTGAAGAACCGCTGTAAGTGCTGAGCAGGTCGTTTACTTCTTCAGTGAAATCAAGCGACTCAAAATCAATTGCATCCGCTGAATTAATATTAGCAGTCCACTGTGGCAGTAGTATTCCATTCTCGGGATCACTGTCGGCGTCCATACTCTGCAACATCCGGCTGACATTAACTACTCCCCGATGATTAACGGCTCCGTCTGAAAACAAGTCGATCGGTGTAATTATGTCGGCTGCGGATACGGGTGGTAATTCAATATTGCCGATATTAAAGATAATCGTTTCACCGGCAACATAGTTAAATTGCCCCTGTTCATCCGTTACTCCGGATTGAGTAGCAGTTGTGTAAGCCAGATTTGCCACAGGACTATCAAGAAAAACACCCGTGAGTACGATGGCTTCAACCGGCTCCGGGTTTGTTACCAAAGCGGTTGTTTGATCAGATGTTGTTGTTTGATCAGGTACTGGTGCTTGAGACGAAGTTTGTTCAGGCGTCAGCGTGACAGAGTTATTTTGCGAACCAGCCGGATTGAGACTGTCTTTCACTCCCGGACTAATTTCCGACCCACCGCCGCAGGAAGCAAGCAGTGAAGCTGTAACGGATACAACAAGCAGTTTTTTGGAGAAATAAACCGAAGAAAAAGTGAAATTGCGAAAATAATCCATAACTACAACAACTCAAAAATCTCTTTATAACCGTAGGTAACGGCGGATTTGGTTGCACACACAAGCTATAATTTCAGAGAATCCAGTGAACTACACCACATTACTTCCAACTATTTGATCACCCACGACATACCGGCACTGAATTAAATCAGCTCAAATAAGAATCTCACGACCACCAGCAACAAAAACACACCGAATAATCGTGTCAGTGTTTTTTTAGATAGTGAATGTGCCAGTCTTACACCAAATTTTGTGGTTATTAATGTAGTGGGTAGTGTCAGTGCTATTGTCAGCAGTGAAACATAGCCAACGGCATCAAACGGCAGACCGGGTTTGCCCCATCCGGCCACAACGTAGCCGATAGCTCCGGGTATCGAAATCAACAAACCAACGGCTGCCGAGGTAGACACCGATCTGATCATAGAAAAGCCATGTGATGTGAGTACAACAGTAGACAGTGCCCCTCCGCCAATACCCATCAACGATGACGCGATGCCAATGATCGCTCCGTAACAGGACATGGCTACACGGCCTGGCAGTGAGTTGCGCAGTTGCCAGTTACCACCACCAAACAGCAGCTTCATAGCCAGCAGGCTTGCAACCACTACAAAAACCCACTGAAACAGCGCCGGAGGTGCGATGCTTGCCAACGCAGCACCAATAGTTACGCCACAAATTATTGGCAGCACCCAGGACCTGATGACCCCCGTTTCAAGCGTACCTCGCAGCCAGTGCTCGCGAGCAGACAGAACTGAAGTCGGGACAATCATCGCCAGCGATGTACCTACAGCAAGAGGCATCGCTACCTGCTCTGTGATCCCGATGATTCGGAATACATCAAAAAATACCGGTACACTGATCGCACCGCCACCGACACCAAATAATCCTGCCAGAACACCAATCATAGCGCCGGCAAAAACCAGAGCAGCCAGTAGAGGCGCATGTTCGATTAGTGTAGAAAGCATAGAATCCCGGATTTAGTTATTATTCTCTGAGTGGCACGTACAGACTCAAACCTGGCAAACTGGTGTTTACAACTCTTATGTCAACAGCAGAATACCCCCTCAGACAACAGAAGTCATAACCTGCACCAATAGGCAACTAAAATGGCACAAAACAAACGCAGCGCTTTCGTCACAGGTTCCGGCCGCAATATAGGCCGCGCCATCGCACTTGAGTTAGCACGTCGGGACTTCAATGTGGCAATCAACGGCTCAGCAAATGAAGAAGCCTGCCAATCGGTTGCCGAAGAAATTAAATCCATGGGCGGCAATGCCATTGTAGTTATGGGTGACATTGGCAATCGGGATCAGGTTCAATCAATAGTTAAATCCACTCTTGATGCATTCGGCACAGTCGACGCGCTGGTCAACAACGCTGCTATACGTCCGAGCTTCAATTTCCTTGAAGACAGTGAAGATGACTGGCATAGAATCATGAATGTTAATTTCAATTCGAGCTTTTGGCTTAGCCGTGCCTTTTTACCTGGCATGATTGAAAAACAATGGGGCCGAATTATATTCTTTACCGGTATGAACGCTCAGCAGGGTTACCCCGGTAAGTCCGCAGTCAGTGTTTCAAAACATGCTGCCTGGGGGCTGACTAAATCTCTGGCTAAAGAGTACGGAACCAAAGGCATCACCAGCAACATAATATCTCCGGGGACTATCGTTGGCATTGAAGAAAGCCCGGCAATTGTAGCGAGTCACGGCAATTTACTTAAAGCAAATCCCAGTGGTCGCCTTGGCGTGCCTGACGATATTGCATCAACCGCCGGTTTTTTGATTAGCGATCAGGCTGGTTTTATTAACGGGCAAATAATGCAGGTCAACGGCGGTGTAGTGGGATAATAATCCTGTATACCATTACTTCCACAGATACACTGCTTGCTGGCTATTTATAGTAAATATTACACAGCCAATACACGTCAGTTGACTGGCAGTTACTTCCGTTGGCTGGCTACGGCGCTATATACAGAGACAACGTATGGTACTGAATAGGTCAGTAAAAGTTTTGCCCAGACTATAGGTTCACCGTCCATAACGTTCGGCCCCTGATTAATACAGTTCAGTATTGTGCCAACAATAATGGCAATAATAATGGCGCGCTTGTGGACATCAAACCGATAGAGAGCGTCTTTGGTTTCTTCAGAAATCATAAATTTGGCAGTTTGCTCAATAACTATTTTCTACGCGGCCCGCGTACCCGGCCACATAGTACTGGAAGCCACCATGCGAAAAGCTGTTTTCTTTATAGATTCTGTTCAATTTGCGTACCCGCCCCGAATAAGCAGCACCCCACACATCAGTAGCGCCATAAGTTTACTTGTCAACCAAAGAGTCATTGGCTAATCAATGCTCCATGCATGGCAATTTCGCCCAAACCGCCTGTGCCGGATTTGGCGCAGTCTGCGGATCATCTCTCGCTACTGCCAGCACCATGGGTCAGCTGGCGTTGAAAGAGATGCGCAACCGACTGCGTACTACAAACAGCAACAGCATCGGCGATGATATTTTTATTGTTCCGGGTGCGCAGCTCTTTAATACCCTTCTTAGCCTTCACACAAACACCCCAACCGATTGCCGAATGGGTAACAAGCCAGGGATTCCAGCCGATGCTGATACTTATACTGATGCTATTTTTTATACTGCGCCACTTAACGCTTGTTTTGGATCGGACATAAGATACGCGTTAGAATGACCTTTTATAACCACCGCTATTAGTAAAAATGTCCAATATCCTCGTCGAACGCAAAGGTCTTGTCGGCTACATCACTCTTGACAGGCCGAAAGCACTAAACTCTCTAACTCATGACATGATTAGAGAAATACAAATAGCACTGGATACACACATCACCGATTCCCTGGTTGATGTCATTGTGATCAACTCCACCAGTAACCGCGCTTTTTGTGCCGGTGGTGATATGAAAGCCACGCGCCTGCAGGCAATAGACCAGCAGTGGGTCGAACTGCAAGACTTCTTCGAAGAAGAGTACGCGCTTAATCTGGCCATATCCCAATGCCCAAAGCCATACGTGTCATTTATAGATGGTGTCTGTATGGGGGGTGGTTTGGGATTGAGCGTGCATGGCACGGTTTCTATAGTTTCAGAAACCGCCAAGCTCGCCATGCCGGAAACCGCAATCGGATTTTTTCCTGATGTTGGTGGTACCTATTTTTTATCCAGAGCACCATACGATGCAGGACTATGGTTATCTTTAACGGGTCAAATTGTTACGGGCGTGGAAGCGGTCGGTGTTGGCCTCGCCTCGCATTGTGTGGCCGCAAGCAAATGGCCTGAGTTAATAATCTCATTAGAGACAACTGGCCGCGCTGCGTTAGACAACACCCTGCAAAAATTGGCTAGCAACGAAATTAGTGAGGAATTTAAACGTGTATTGCAACAGCGCAAAGCATGGTTCAGTGAACCCGATCTGCCATCACTAATTAGTACTCTGCAAGCCGCCAGCGAAACGGAAAGTGAGAACGGCAAAGACGCAGAAAAACTACTGAAACGTGTAAAAGCAAACTCCCCCTATGCAATGGACCTCACGCGACAATGTCTGAAGGACGCAAAACAGCAACCAGACCTTCAAGCCTGTCTGGCGCTCGAGCTGATCGCTGCGGACGCCGCGGTCAGGCACCCGGATTTTATTGAAGGCATTCGGGCCGTACTGGTTGATAAAGACAAAGCTCAGTGGGCAAGCAGCTAAATCATTTTGATAAACACTTTTTCTCAAACCCGGATGGCGATAACAATCCCGGCCGAGACCAGCAGCTTAGGCAGAGTGGCTCCTAAAACCAGTGGATAAAGAATTTACATATTTATTGCACAATAGCTCTCCAAAATGGAGACCTGCAACTTTAAAACGCGATTAAATTCAGATGATTAAACACAGACACTACGCTAAGCGCTACACCTATTTAGCATTGTTGCCGCTGTTGGCTTGCTCTTCCAGCCTTTATGCGCAATACAGCACTACTGCGGAGACAGGCAACTGGATGTTGAATGTGGAAGGTGAACGTTCAGTATTTATGCTGGAAGAAGCCGGCGGCCGGGGCGTGCTGGTTAACGTGCAATCGGTCGATGAGAAAGAGATCGATGGCAAGCTCTATATCAACGTTAAAGCGTCAGGTATTCCCAACTACCGCACCACAGTTGACCAGGCTTTGTTAGACGTATTAGCAGCACGACCCAAATCGACCACCGACTTTGTAAACGGCAGACCCGACATCGCGTTGGGGGATGTTGTCGAGTACGGACAGAATATTGGTTTCAGAAGCTCCACTGAATTTTGTGAAACAACTGGTGGAACTGGCTACTGGCCACCTGGTCCGGGTTGTCCATTAGATGTTTCTAAGTCAGCATTTTTTACGACCGAGCCAGTATTCAATGACGAAGAATGCAAAACTGATTTGGGTGCCATCGGATATTTCGCCAACGGCACATCCATTTATGACTGGAACGACGGGCAGAGCTACAACCGCGAAGGTGTATGGCAACACACCGCAGCTGTTGCAGAGATACACGATCTGGACATTTGTCTGGGGCATGCAGCAAAAGGCGACTACCATCATCACAATCATTCGGCATGCTTAGCTGAGCAAATGGGTGACACCGGTCAGGAACATTCTCCTGTGTACGGTACATCAGCAGATGGATTTCCGGTACATGGGCCGTGGCAGGCAGAAGACACATTGGCTATCAGCAGCTGGCTCACACGGGATTATGACAACGCCGATTCGCTCACTGGTTGTGGTGCAGTCGGTGAAAGAAGCTGCCTTCTGGTGGATTTGTATGATGCGACTAAAGGCACAAAGCCAGCTTCAAGTCCTGGTCCGATGACCAGTGAATTCATTACCAGTATGTCGAAGAATCCCATACCTGCTGTATCCGGACTGTACTTTCAGGACTACTATCACAGCCCTGAACTCGCGGCTGAGGGTGGTGCTCATCTTGATAAACACAACGGACACGAACATGACGATCACGGTTACCACTATCACCTGACCGTCGTTGAAAGCAACGAAGGAATCCAGACACCATCTTTTCCTTTCACTTTCGGACCAACCTACAAAGGCGTCGTCGATGCCAACGCAGTTGGTGCCTGCAGCACCGGTACTCGAAAAGGGCCACCACCTCGAAAAAAGAAGTAGTCCCGGTTTATTTACAGTGCATAGGCAAGCGTCAGTTTGTCTAACGAACCGAGGCTCACCCGCCCCACAACTTTGCTGCTACCAGTGCAACATAATTGAGAGCTGCATCAGGTCGCACAATACGCAGGTTGCGACGCGAGGGGTTGCTAAATATATTCCTTCTGTCAGACTTTTGAGCAACCCTCGGTCCACCCTTAGGAGACACTCATGAAACTCATTCCATCCGCCCTGTTCCTGGCCCTGTTAGCGTCCACTGCCAGCGCTGAAGAGCTGCGCGTATACAACTGGTCAGACTACATCGACGAAGCGTTGCTGGAAAAATTTGAAACTGAAACCGGCATCGAATTAACCTACGACGTCTTCGACAGCAACGAGCTGCTTGAAACTAAAATGCTTGCCGGTTCATCCGGTTATGACGTCGTGGTTCCCAGTGGCACTTTTCTGCAGCGACAAATTGCCGCTGGTGCTTTTCAACCGCTGGACAAGTCAAAGCTGCCGAATGCTGCCAACCTTTGGGATGTAGTCAGCTCTCGCACAGCACAATACGACCCGGATAACGAATACTCAATAAACTACATGTGGGGTACGACAGGCATTGGCGTCAATGTCGGCAAAGTAAAAGAAGCACTGGGTGACGATGCACCGATCAACTCTATTGCACTTTTGCTCGACCCGAAAAACATGGAGAAGCTTGCTAGCTGCGGTGTGCACATGCTGGATGCACCCAGTGAAGTCATTCCCGCTGTTCTCGGCTATCTCGGTGAAGACCCCGACAGCCACGATCCCGATGTCATAGCAAAAGCAGAACCCGTACTACAGGCAATCCGCCCCTACATCACTAAATTCCACAGCTCCGAGTATATCAACGCACTGGCTAACGGCGATATCTGCGTAGCATTTGGCTGGTCAGGTGATGTGCTCCAGGCGCGTGATCGGGCCGCTGAAGCAGGTAATGGTGTTGAGGTTGCTTACAATGCTGCCAAAGAAGGTGCATTAATGTGGTTCGATCAAATGGCGATACCGGCAGATGCTCAAAACCCGGAAGGCGCACATAAGTTTCTCAACTTCATAATGGATGCAAAAAACATGGCCGCGGCGTCAAACTACGTCTATTACGCCAATGGCAACCTTGCAAGCCAGGAGTTTTTAGAAGAAGACGTCATTGGTGATCCGGCCATTTATCCGGATGAAGCAGCACTTGAAACCCTGTTCACCACAACGCCGTATCCCGCTAAAGTACAGCGCGTGGTAACACGCTTATGGACAAAGATTAAGTCTGGCGTCTAGTCACTGTAAAAACACCCGGGTAGCAATTACCCGGGTGTGAGCTTTTTCGCTACCACGTGGAAAATTCCATGAGCAACAGCACGCCATTTGAGCCATGGAATGACTCACAGGCAACGCCGCTAATTACCCTTGAAAATGTAACCAAGCGCTTTGGTACATTTACCGCTATTGATTCAATCGACCTGTCTATTTACCCACGTGAGTTCTTTGCTCTGCTGGGGCCATCAGGCTGCGGTAAAACCACAATTATGCGTCTGCTGGGCGGCTTTGAAACAGTAACGCACGGCAGCATTCATATTGACGGGCAAAACATGCAGGGCGTACCCGCCAACAAGCGCGCCGTAAACATGATGTTTCAGTCTTATGCGTTGTTTCCACACTTAAGCGTTGCCAATAACATTGCCTTTGGCCTGAAGCGTTCCAGCATGGCAAAGGCCGATATCCAGAATCGCGTTGATGAAATGCTGCGCCTGGTACAGCTGGAACAATTCGCAGATCGCAAACCACATCAGCTATCCGGCGGACAACGTCAGCGCGTAGCGCTGGCGCGCGCTCTGGCTAAAGCACCGAAGCTGCTATTACTCGATGAACCTCTCGGAGCACTCGACAAAAAACTCCGTCAGGAAACGCAATTTGAACTGATGGATATACAGGAAAAAACCGGTACCACCTTTGTTATCGTCACACATGATCAGGAAGAGGCAATGACCATGGCAAGCCGAATAGCGGTAATGGACCATGGCAAGCTAGTGCAGGTTGATACGCCCGACCGCATCTATGAAGCACCCAATTCAGTGTACGTTGCCGACTTCATTGGCGATGTCAATATCATTAAAGGCCGTTCATCCAACCTGCAGCAGGAAACCGCAGAGCTGCATTGGGCACCGGATGCACCACCCATCATTGGCATGATCGGCGACGGCTTAAAAAACAATACAGAAGCAAACTTTATAATACGTCCTGAAAAGATCAGTATCTCCAAAGACGAACCACTGGAAGTGCACAACCGCCTGAAAGGCCAGGTCGAAGATATCGCCTACCTGGGTAATATCTCAACGTACTATGTACGGTTGCTCAACGGTGCACTGGTTAAATCGCAAACATCCAACAGCCGCCGACTGGCACAACGTGACATCACATGGAATGATGACGTGTGGCTGTCGTGGCGTGACACCGCTGGCATCGTGCTAACCCATGACGCCACGTAGCCACTTATGAAAGCAGCCAACGAAACAGCGCGAATGACTTGCCAATGAAACGCCTGCTCATCGCAGTGCCCTACTTGTGGCTCACACTCCTGTTTCTGGTGCCGTTTGGCATAGTCCTCAAGATAGCGCTGTCAGATATAGCGCTTGCCATACCCCCTTATACCCCGAAGTTCGATCTGTCTGCCGGGTGGACTGGCATGCAGGAATTTTGGCGTGCACTGGACTTTGAGAACTTTACCTTTCTTGCAGAAGATGCACTTTACTGGAAAGCTTATTTATCCAGTTTAAAAATCGCATCCATAGCAACATTCTTAACCTTGCTGGTTGGCTACCCAATTGCCTATGCGATGGCACGTGCACCGCAAGCATGGCGAGTGACACTGGTTATGTTGGTCATACTACCCTTCTGGACGTCATTTCTGATTCGAGTTTATGCATGGATTGGAATTTTATCGAACGAAGGTTTTTTAAATCAGTTTTTACTCTGGACCGGCCTAATCTCGGGACCACTGGTAATTTTAAATACTAACATCGCTGTCTACATAGGAATTGTCTACACCTACCTGCCGTTTCTTGTACTGCCAGTTTATTCAACTCTTGAAAAGCTCGATGACACTCTGCTTGAAGCCGCAGAAGATCTCGGTTGCTCACGCCTGCAGGCTTTCTGGTCAGTTACTGCACCACTATCAAAGCCCGGTGTCATAGCCGGTTGCTTTCTGGTATTCATACCGGCACTTGGAGAGTTTGTTATACCTTCGCTGCTGGGTGGCTCAGACACGCTGATGATTGGCAAGGTACTGTGGGAGGAATTCTTTTCCAACCGTGACTGGCCGGTAGCCTCTGCTGTTGCAATCATTCTGCTATTAATTCTGATCATTCCCATTGTTCTGTTTCAAAAAAATGAACAGCGATTACGGGAGATTGATCAGTGAAGCGACTGAGCACTTTTAATGTAGTGTCACTTACGTTTGGATTTGCGTTTCTCTATATACCCATGCTTATTCTGGTGATATACAGTTTTAACGCATCCAAGCTGGTTACCGTATGGGCTGGTTTTTCAACCAAATGGTACGGTGAGTTGCTACAGAATGAAGCATTTCTGGATGCAGCGTGGGTGACGGTAAAGGTTGCTTTTTTCTCCTCAATAATCGCGACAGTACTCGGCACCATGGCGGCGTATGCACTGGTTCGTTCCGGTCGGTTTTTCGGGCGCACCCTATTTTCAGGCATGGTGTATGCGCCTATCGTTATGCCAGAGGTCATTACAGGTTTATCTTTGTTGTTATTGTTTATCTCACTTGATATGGCGCGCGGCGTATTCACCATTGTGCTGGCTCATGCCACTTTTTCAATGTGCTTTGTATCGGTTGTGGTGTCTGCCCGTCTGGCAAGTTTTGACCGCTCACTGGAAGAAGCGGCTTATGATTTGGGCTGCAGTGGCTGGGACGCATTTAAAAGCGTCACACTACCTATTATCGCACCTGCCGTTATAGCCGGTTGGTTGCTGGCGTTTACGTTATCTCTCGATGATCTGGTTATTGCAAGCTTTACTGCCGGCCCGTCTGCTACCACCTTACCAATAAAAATTTATTCGTCAGTAAGGCTTGGTGTCAGTCCTGAGATCAATGCATTATCAACGCTGATAATAGCTATTGTGACCATAGGTGTATTGGTAGCTTCTATTGCTTCAAAGCGTGCACTCACCAAATCCACACCTCAGACGTAGCGTTGATTCGACTGCTCAACCGCAATACTCTGAAACTCTACCAACCCCGCAGGAGACTCAATGGATACTTTTAACACCGGGCTTGAGGCATTGTTTACCTTTACCAGTTCTGAAGCACCTATCATTTCCAGGCGCGAATTCAACCAGTGTGGATTAGGATGATCTATCTCAATTGAATGCAATTTGCACTTGGTGTCTGCCATGTGCATTGCCGGATGTTCTTCACAATGCCACTCAATAACGTAAGGCAACAAACCACTCGCCAGTAGCCTGCCGTCATCCGGCAGACCAAACAGCCAACTCAGCTCGTTACGACTCACTTTGACAGGCTTGCCAAACGATTCTCCAGTATTTTCAAAGAGAGTTTGCATATCTGGTGTGTTGACCACCCAGGTTAATAGACGTGGTTCTTTTTCAAGCTGAGCACGTACAAACTGATCGTCCAAACCATACCAGCGTGCGAGATCTGGCGCCGGCATACCTGGATTGACTGCAATAACCTCAAGAAAAACGGTATCACCCAACTGCATCAGGTGATTGTGGGTTCCCATGGTTGTATGTACACCACCGAACGGTATCTCCACACCAAGAGACTGATTAACATACTCCACCCCGTCTTCGAGGGATGCGGCGCCGATTACTATATGGTCTATGGCATTCACATTCAAAACTCCGGGTACTGCGTAATTACAGGCAATTGACGCTAATTTCAGTCTTGCGAAAACTCACCCTCGATTTTCTTAAACTTATCAGACATTGTGGGGTTTTTTCTGGTCAGTTTTTTAATAGTGACCTTCTGTGCTTTATCATTTGCAAGCCCCAGGTTTCTGTTAGCACCCAACAACGCATCTTTGGTTTTTTGTAAATGGCTTATAGATTTATCTATCTCATCAATAGCAGTTTGAAATCTTCGGGATGCCAAATCGTAGTTTTTGGAAAATGCGTTTTTAAAATTATCAAGATCATTTTCAAAGTTGGTGATATCAATATTCTGTGATTTCACCAATTCAAGCTCCTTTTTATAGCCCAGCGACTTCATGGCTGCGTTACGCAGCAGTGTAATAATCGGTATGAAAAACTGTGGGCGAACAACGTACATTTTCGGGTATCGGTGAAACATATCTACAATTCCGGAATTGTAGAGTTCACTCTCCGGTTCCAGCAGCGAAACTAAAATAGCGTATTCACAGTTTTTTTCGTTGCGGTCTTTATCGAGCTCTTTCAGGAAGTCTTCATTTCGTTTCTTTGTTGCCGTGGTATCACTTTCATTTTTCATTTCAAACATGATTGAAACAATTTCTATGTCTGACTCATCTGTGTCACGGAAAATGTAGTCGCCCTTGCTGCCAGTGCGGGCGTCATTATCCTTTTCAAAATAGGCTGACGGAAAAGCGGTTGCTCTTATGCGGTTGAATTCTGTCTCGCAGTGCTGCTCCAGACTTTCACCCACCATCTTGGTAGAAAGCCGCGCCTTCATATCCTTAAGGCGATCAATTGCATCATCACGATCTTTTATCTGAGTCTGGAATTGTTGTGTCAGAGCCTGCTCACTGATCTGTCTTTGATTCTCGGCGTTTTCCAGCTTGTTCCTGATTTCATCACGCTCTTTTTCAACCTTGACAACAGCTTCAGTGATTGCAAGTTTTTGTGTAGTTTCCTGTTTGGTGAGGTTTGCCTGCAGTGCCTGAATTTCCGACTCTTTTTTAGCATTAGCATTTTGCATTTCCGTTGCAAACTTCGCGGCCGCAATTTCCGCTGCCGACTCACTCTGCTGCTGTGTCTGTTGAAGTGAGCTTTTTAGCTCGCTGCACTCTTTCTCGGCTTTAGCCACCGCCTTCTGTACTGCAAGTTCCTTTGCTGTTTGTTCTGCATCAAGCTTCGCCTTAAGTTCTAGAATCTCAGTGTCTTTCAAAACGACGCTTTGCTGCATAAGGCTATCCATTTCGGTTTTTGCGAGCTTGAGCGCATTGGTTTTTTCCTGCTCTGCCAGTTGCAATCGTGACTCCAGCTGCTTATCGAACTCGCTGTCACGTACCTGTTTGGCGATATCTGCATAGCCCGCTTCATCTACTTTAAATGCCTTTCTGCAGTGGGGGCAGATAATCTCATGCATAATTTCTAATCCTTAACTGATAACCATTATAAATCTGTTCGACGTTAGCACGGCTTTCAATCAGAAATCTGCTTTGAAAACACACGGCGACTTAAAGCCAGCGAGTGTAGAGTGGGCAGCAAACCTGACCCTGTATAACGGGCTTCGACCGAACTACAGTGCGTGATCAATAGTATATTTTATTGGCGAGTAAGTCGTTTGAAATGTTGGCGCAAATTACCCCAATGGAAAAACCGTCGCACCCCATATTGGTTGAACTGTAGAATCCAGGCCAACCGATCAGACGTGCCATTGTTCGGGTGGCTGCGGTGCAGTGTCAGAGGCGTATGCATACAGACATCCCCCGGCTCCATTATCGGGCTGAGCAACTTAACCGGTGGCAAGTCAGCAACGTAGTGCGCATGAGATTTTGCAAACAAACGGCTATGCGGTAACAGTTTATCTTGTGGCCCTAACGCGTATTCCATTCCGCCGTTCTCCGGTTTAACCGCTTGCAACGGTATCCAGAAAGACAGGCATTGCTTGTTTCTGTCGAGCTTTGAATAGAATTGATCCTGGTGCCAATGTACCGGACCACTACCGGGATTTTTTATGATGGCGTGGTCAAAACCAAAGTGACAGCGAGCACCGAAAATCTGGCTAGCCAAATCAAAGCATCGGTGAAATGCCTGTGACTCACGAACAGATGGATCGCGACGACTCAGCCATTCGATTTCCCGAACCTTGCCTTCTTTGTCCCTGGTTTCAAACTCGTTATGTAAACTGAGCCGGTCGAATCGGTCACGAATAAATCGAATATCGGACGCTGGAATAAACTGGCGCAGATGCACGACCCCATTGTTGATGAGTTCGTCGTAAACAGGTGGTTTGCCAGCGTCTCGCAATGGATTGAAAGCCAGGTTTTGTCGAAAATAGGCTGCTTTTACAACAGACAAACAGATGCTACACAATGGCCGCCGGTTTGAAAATTATAAAGTATTCACTGCCAGTTCTGAATTTGGAACTGGAGTGAACTTAGCCATACACTGGTTATTGCAAATACGCAGCACAATGTCATGACGCATTAACACTGTCGCCGGGGAGCTGCCAACCACGAACTCTCAGCTCCTATTCACAGTGACCACTAATGGTATCAATCATTTTAGGCCCGATGCCTTTGATGCCAGACAGCTTTCCATCTTTAAGGGCTTTGCAAAGGGATTTCATACTATCTATGGAATGATCCTGGTACAGCAGCCGGGCAGTTTTAGCACCGAGATTTTTGATACCAGTGAGTTCAAGCACACTTAGTGGTGGGGGTTTTCCATACTGATCATCATCAAACTTAGTCGTGGTACCGGTATGAATAATATCTTCGATGTAGCTGGTAATGGTGCCGCCAACGCCGGCAATACTATTAAGCTTGTTTTCCTGATCCAGCGTATCAATCAATTCCGGCATGCGTGAGATCGTGTGAGCTAACTGACCGTATCTTTTGGCGTGCTCTTCCGGGTAGCCACCAATAATCAAATACTCGCCCAACTGCTTAACCACTGCTGCCACTTCATCATTGCGGTGCCAGCGCTTTCTGCCCTTGTCATCTGTATAAGATTGATTTTTGGATTTGCCCCTGCTCCCGGACTGTTTTTTACGGGCCATTGCTCTTCCTTCGAATTCTTCCGACCGACAATATGGATCATATGTCGTCTAATAGTAAAGTAAGAATCCACTTACCACACAATGCCTGAAACATTAGCTGGAAAAATCAGGATGTCAGCTTCCACACTTCATCCGGGCAGTACGCGGCACCGTAGATTGGCCCGAGTGAGACCTCCTGCAACAACACCGCACAACCCTGACCTTCCTTCAGTTCAACCCGATGATTCAGCTCCAGCGCGTCGCCAGCTGATGCCAGCCCGGCGAAGCCGGATGCCGGAGTAAGCTGGTTGAATTGCCTTACTATGTGGTGGCTGGTCAAAGTTTTATCGTGGTTTTCGCCAGAAGGAATTTCAGTGGTTTTCTCAATATCAAAAATGGCAATCCACAGATGCGCGCTGTCGGGTACGATATTGGTTTCTCCAGTCAGCTCAATGCGCAAGCCAGTTTCCCCGGTAACAGAGTCAGACGCCGGATTATGCGCCACAGTCAAATCAACCAGCGGACGATCCAGCACTTCAATCCCCTGTTTGATAGTCGATCCTTTCGAGCCAACCGTCGCATACACTCCATTGATCACAGTTTGCGGTGTGTAGACGCCAGTCTGGCCACCCAGCTCAACCAGGTTATATAGCTGCTGCCGATAGGTGTTTTCCTTATCGGAGAAAGGATCCTTGTACGATCCGTGTCTGCCGTAAACGAGGGTATCCCAATAGTCGACATGAAACTCAAGTGCTATCAGATCAGGGTTATCCTCGATCAGTTTGCCGAGCAGTTTTTCTGCAGGCGGGCAGCTGTAGCAACCCTGTGATGTGAACAGCTCCACCACGGCAGGCCCGGTGCCAATTCGCTCAGCGGCCGTGCCCTTGGGCCCGGCGAACAAACCCATGCCGATTACAGTCGCGCCTATTGCCAGGCCAAGGATACCTGCTGTGGCGCTGACTCCAACTCTTCGCGCTTTGCTTTGTCCACTAACCAGCTTCACGGTGCTGTTTGTTTGCCCGGTTACCGGGTCGTTTGTGTGACGTGGGTCGTTTTGCATGACTAACTCCCTAAAATGCTTCGGTCTAATTGTGTACCGGTATTCTCTGTTGGACAGGAATTATTGCAACAGTTCCCGAAACTCGAAAAGGTTCTTAATAGTATTAAATCGGCCACCAATCCAGATGCACTCAAAAAAATTGCAGCCAACTACTTTTGTAAAAACAGCAACAAACCTGATAGCTAACGAGCTGGCCAAAATAAACTAGATGTTAAGGTCAGGAAAACCACTGCCATCAAACATCAATCTCACCCCATAACCGATCCCGCAAACCTGAAGCACGAACACGCTTCGTTTCACACCCATCACGAATTGCCCGCTCACTGCCATAAATATCAGCTGCTGACTTCGCCCGCGTAATACCAGTATACAAAAGATCACGACTCAACAATGAATGCGGTGGTTCCGGCAACACCAACATTACATCGGCAAATTCTGATCCCTGCGTCTTATGCACCGTCATCGCATAGCAGGTTTGATGGGTAGGCAATCGACCAGGTGCAACCGATCGTACATCGCTATCACCATCAGCAAACCAGGCCATCATGATTCCATTGGAATCAGGCCAGATCAAACCTGTGTCTCCGTTATACAAACGGGTACCGGGGTCGTTGCGGGTTATTAGTATTGGCCTACCGTGATACCAGAGCTGGTTGGGTTGCATGTAGCCGAGCCTGACTAATCTTGATTCTATATAACGGTTAACATGTTCCACACCGCGTGGGCCTTTTTGTAAGGCACATAGCACCCGATAGCCAAGTGATTTCTTCAGCGCGGTTTCTACGGTTGCTGCCTCCAGTACCTCAATGGCAGCGGGCACTGCCTGACCGAGCAGCTGATTTTGTAGTGTTGTTTGTTCGGGGTTGATAAAGGTAAGGTCTGGAAACGCTGCATCGTTACCAACGGCCAGAGCCCCATCTGCGTTACCTGCGTTTACTGATCTTGCAAAGTGGCCAATACCGGATTGCGCATCAAACCGGTAGCTGTGTTGCAGCTCTACTACAGCGTCACCCATACCATCGGCAGGCTCCTGTGTGTCGATAGCATCAAAGCCTGCACAACTGTTACTCAAAACAGCTCGTTGTGCCTTGCTATAGCGACCCGGTGATGCGTCACCGACAATATCGCCAAGTACATTGCCTGCTTCAACGGATGCCAGCTGGTCTCTGTCACCCAGCAGTATCAAACGAGTATCACTGGCAAGCGCCTGCACAAGTGAGTGCATTAGCGACAAATCTACCATTGAGGCTTCGTCTACCAGAACCACGTCAAATGGCAGCGGGAAAACTGCATTATGTTTAAAACCTGATCGTCCGGGTTGGTAGCCAAGTGCACGGTGCAGGGTCGATGCAATATCTGGCAGCTCCAATGGCAAGCCTTGTTGCTGCAGCTCACCACACTCTGCGCGCAGCGACTCCAGCAGACGTGCAGCGGCTTTACCGGTGGGTGCAAGCAATGCGATTCGCGGTATTTCCGCTAGCTGGCTTTGAAGGACGGCGAGCAGTCTGGCGACTGTTCGGGTTTTGCCCGTACCGGGTCCTCCAGTAATTACGCATAAGTGTTGTCGTGCAGCAACTACCGCTGCAACCCGCTGCCAGTCCGGGCTGGTTTGATCCGCTTGCGGGGGAAATAATTGATCAAGTAATTCGGTGGACGGTGTGTTGTTCTGATTATCGGTCGCGATTTTTAACCGTGCCTGAAGCCCTGCTGCCAGTTCCTGCTCTGCCAGCCAGTAGCGCGACAGGTACAAGCGCTCCGCACTGTCCAGTACCAATGGTAGTGTGACTGGCAATTTCTCACCCTGCACTACACCGCTGCCATTAAGAGCAACACTCAGGGATGCACTATCAGTCGCGTTGTTCCCACCACTACCAATTTCATTGGCAATACCCGGCAAAGTCACACACACATCGCCATTTTGTACCGCAGCGCTGGCTAACACCGATGCACACCACAGTTCATCAGAAGGTTCATTGGCAAGGGTTTGCATTAAATCGGCAAACGCCGTATCGACTGAATTTACTTCACCATCTGACATGGCGGCTTTTACCCAGTCACGCATCGCCATGTCCTTTGCTTAACAGCTTATCCAACGCATCCAGCAAGTCTTCGGGAGGTCGCGCGGCGTAGACTCCTGCTGGGCTACCGTCTTCTGGTTTTCCTGAATATGTTTTACCCGGCATGCCACGAACAAAAAGATAATACACACCACCGAAGTCGCGTTCGGAGTTAAAGTCTGGCAGGCGATTGCTCAGGTAGCGTCTTAGCGCTACAGAGTAAATCAGGTATTGCAAATCATAGCGATGGTGTTTCATCGCTTCATCCAGCGCATCCGGGTTGTAGTTTTCAGTTTCATAGCCCAGATGATTTGATTTATAGTCTGCAATATACCAGCGGTTGTTATGGCGAAAGGTCAAATCGATAAAGCCTGTCATGTAGCCGTCAAGACGATCGAACATCAGTCCGTCGTCTGCGCCGAGTACATCTGCCTCTCGTAACAGATTCACCAGTTGCTCTGATTGCAGCGACTGGACGGGAAAGTGAAAGCCGAGTTCATCTAATCGATCTTTCTTTTCCAGTTCACTAAGTGAAAATCCACTGTCATCCAGCCGGGTACCCAGCGTATTTTGAACCAGCTGACTCAAAGCGGACGCCCATTGTGTGTCTACACCGTGAGCACGCAGCTGTTTTTCCGCATACTCCAGCAGGTGCGGTTGACTGGCATTGCAAAAATCCAGATGCTCAAACACCGCGTGAATTAGTGTTCCCGGTTCAGCGCCACGCGGGAAATGAAACGGACTGTTGTAGTCTATGGTATCGGGTCGGGTAACAGGTACGTCTGCCGCATCATGATCCGGTTGCTCTATGGCATGCGTTGCACCACGCGCCAGACCGGTGTAACTGCCTACCCGCCAACTGGCCTTCACATAGCGGTCTGCTATGCGAGCAATTTGCGTTGTATCTGTTTGTTGCCCCGGGGGCAAAGCGCTTCGTTCTGTTAGTGCAGCAGACTTTGCAATATCAGGGCAGCTGCTTATAAGTTTATCAAGCGCTGTGTTCAATGGAATCTGGCAGTCATCTGTTTTGCCTGCAGTTGCCGGTGCCGGCACACCCAGTAATTGCCACAATGCCGCATGCTTTGCATTTTTATTAGCAGTCACGCCAATCCAGCAGCTCTGTTCCGCACGGGTAAGTGCAACATAGAGCGCACGCAACGATTCGTCTGCCTGTGACTGCGTTATCTCAGCCTGTCGCTCTGGCAATTGATCACTGCCAACATCAAGCCGCGTCTGCCCGTTTTCTGTAAAGCTAACTGCATCACCTTTGGCGGTCGGGTCTTTACCTATACAGGCAAACGGCAACATCACTATCGGGTATTGAAGGCCTTTAGACTTGTGCACTGTCATAATTTGCACCAGTGCCTCATCGCTTTCGAGTCTTAGTTGCATCGACTCGTCTGCACCCTGCTCTCGCCAGCGCTGCGCTGTTTTAAGTAGCGCTGATAAGTCGGGCTGATCCTGCCAGGCAGTTTGCAACACATCGGCCAAATGCAGATAGTTGCCGAGTATGCGATCAATCCCGCGCGCGCCGGCAGCTGGTGTTGCGGGCGCTTGCGAGCGGCTGTTAAACGACGACATAAAATGCAGAATCGCGGCTTGCGGACCCGCTTGATAACATTGCTCCCTGCAGCGCTGCACCGCATCTTCTATTTGCTGCCAGCTAACTGCGTCATCGCGCTGTTGTAATAATTCCTGTGCACTGTAACCACCGAGCGGCGACACCAGCACCCGGCTGAGGCTGGCGCTGTCACCCGGCCGTGCCAGTACCCGTAGCAGTGCGAGTATGTCGAGTGATTCAGGGGTTTTAAAAACACTCTCACGCGAGTGCATGGCGCTCACCACACCTACAGCAAGTAAAGCAGCACGAACAGCTTGCGCATGTTCGTGTGTCCAAACCAGTATGGCAATATCTTTCGCTTCTAACGGTGTCGCGCCAACGGTGGCATTGCCGCTACCCAGCATTAGTGCCACGCGGTTAGCACAACTTTGTGCAAGTGCGCTGACCGACAGATCTATATTCGGTAATTTGTCTTCGGCTACTTCTATACAATCGAATTGCAACGGTGCCAATACCTTACCCTGTACCGTCAGTGCACGGCCTTCAGCAGTG
>CAZYRP010000072.1:0-23864 GCA_964649465.1 uncultured Granulosicoccaceae bacterium
CCCTGAGCATATTCTGTTATCAAAAATAATTGCCGATGCATGGGCTGCCGGCAGTGATATTGATATGGGCGGATTGATCATGCAAACGCAAAACCCGCCTTTTGAAAAGCTCGGGTTTTTCAGTGTTGATGAATTTTTCCCGAAGAAAAAGCGTATGGCATTGGCCATGAAGCTCAACAGTATTATTGCAGCACCGTCGTTTCAGCCATGGATTACCGGCGAGCCGCTTGATATCCAATCGCTGATGTATACCGAGGACGGCAAACCGAAACACAGCATTTTCTACATAGCGCACCTGAGCGAAACCGAGCGCATGTTTATAGTTACGTTATTGTATTCGGCAATAGAGACATGGATGCGTTCGCAGGCAGGTACAACCAGTTTGCGTGCGCTGGTGTATTTCGATGAGATATTTGGCTATTTACCACCGACTGCTAACCCGCCTTCCAAAAAGCCCATGCTCCGAATGCTTAAGCAGGCGCGGGCGTTTGGTGTGGGAATGGTGGTGGCCACTCAGAACCCGGTAGATATAGATTACAAAGGCCTGTCCAACGCCGGAACCTGGTTTGTGGGCAGGCTGCAAACAGAGCGAGATAAAGAAAGACTGTTAGACGGGTTGCAAGGTGCGAGTGGTGGTGATTTTGATCGCAGCGCATCTGACAAAATGTTATCCGGATTAGGTAAGCGTGTATTTTTAGTTAACAACGTACATAGCAGGGGAGGCCCTGAGTTATTTCAAACCCGCTGGGCAATGAACTATATGGCAGGCCCGATGACGCGCAACCAGATCAGGAGTCTTAATCAACTTGCCGGAGCTGTTGAAGTAGCTGCCGTTGAAGAAGCGGCCGTTGAAGTAGACGCCGTCGAAGAAACCACAATTGATGCTGCTGAAAGCGCTAAGGCGTCAAAGCCCGAAAAGTCACCTGCACGTGTTGTCAATGGTGGTGCGCAGAAGTCACGCAAGCTTAAAGGCAGCAGGGCGAGTGCTGAGCCTGCTGCAGCATTAAAAACTGGCTCGACTGTTGTTAACAAAGCGCTGAAAAAGTACACAAGTACCAGGCCCGCTATTGCGACGGGTCTGGATGAGTATTTTCTGCCACGTCAGTATAGCTTTTACCGGGCATTGCAACGTCGTGATAATCCGGTGTCAGTTAATGATGCTGAAAAAGTCGGGCTGGTGTACTTGCCAGGCCTCTTAATGCAGCTTGATGTGTTGTATACCGACCGAAAGGGTAGCTACAGTGAGCGCAGAAGGTATACCACGTATATTCCCGATCCGGAGCGCCGCAGCTCCATTAAGTTTGAAAAATACACGGTTGAATCGATAGATCCGGAAGAGCTTGATCATGAGCCTGAACAAGATGCGTTGTACGGTGAAATGGATGCCGTTTTAAAAAGCTCACGCAAAGTCTCGCCTTTGTCAAAACAGTATATAAATCACATCTACCGCGAAGCGGTGATGCCGTTGTTGTCCAATAAAAAACTGAAAATGACCTCTGATCCGAATGAAGTCAGATCTGACTTTCTGGATCGCTGCAACGATGAAGCTGATGAGCGTGCAGAAGACGAGATCGAAAAAATACAGACGCGATTCGATACAAAGCTTGATCGGCTGAACACAAAATTGCGTCGTGAGCAGCGCGAGCTTGACGAAGATCAGGACACGCTGCAAGCACTTAAACTGGAAACCATGGTGAGTTACAGTAAAACAATTGCGAACATTGCAGGTGGCATCTTTGGTGGCCGCCGCCGTCGCTCAAGCCTTAGCTCGTCGTTAACCAAGCGTCGGCAAAAGCAGAATGCCGAAGCGGATGTAAGGGAGTCGTTGGAAGAAATAGACGCATTGCGAGCAGACCTTGATGACCTTACAGACAAGCACAGGCAAGAGATGCTGGAGGTCGCTTCCAAATGGCGTGAAATAGCAGCCGATCTGGAAGTGATCAATATCTCTCCATTGAAAAAGAATATCGAGCTGGAAGTTCTTGCCGTCGCCTGGCAGCCTCACTGGGTCGCGAAAGTGGAGGGCAGGACTCGGGTAATTCCAGCGGGCTGATACATGCACAATATTTATTGGTGCAGAATTTCGCCTTAGTCAGCGAGGCTGATTGCTATGCTCGGAAGGTGTATTGAAAGGGAAACACCCGGCGCTCTGATTTTCAAACTGTGCGGTAGTTCCTGAATTTAAGCGCCTGTCTGTCGTTGCCAGCGCTTACTAAAAGAGCGACTTTTGATGCTCTCTGGCGTATCATTGCGAGAGAAGTACAGCCTCGCCTGGCAGTACAATCAACGCTCTTGATTTAGACGGAGAACCCTACATGAAAAAATTAATATTAGCGCTTACCCTCGGTACTGTGGCGGGCACTGGTTTCGCAGCTGATGTAAGAATCGGCACTGAGGGCGCGTATGCACCATGGAACTTCCTCGATGACAGCGGCAAGCTGGCCGGCTTTGAAATTGAGCTGGGCAACGAGCTGTGCAAGCGTGCAGGTGTTGAGTGCGAATTTGTGGTTAACGAGTGGGATTCTATTATTCCCAATCTGGTTGCCGGTAACTACGATGTGATTATGGCTGGCATGTCTGTTACCGATGAACGCAAAGAAACCATAAACTTCAGCGCAGAATACTACCCGCCGGATCCTTCAAAATTCATCGCCGCTCCGGGTGTGAAGGTTGACTGGGACAATCCACAGGGCCTTAAAATCGGTGCGCAGGGCGCGACCATCCAGGCGGCTTATCTCGAAAGTGACCTTAGCGATGGTAATACCATCCTTACTTTTGAAACACCGGATCAATCGGTTGCTGATTTAATGGCGGGCAACATTGATGTATTGCTTGCGGACAACACTTTCCTCGCGTCTGTCGTAGAGGGTAGTGGCGGCGCGGTAGAGTTTGTCGGTCCAGACGTTTCAATCGGCGGTGGTGTTGCAATGGGTATGCGTAAAGATGACGCAGAGCTCGCCAAGAACATGAATACTGCCCTTGAAGATATGAAAGCAGACGGCACGGTTGATAAGCTCATTATGGAGTTTTTCGAAACGGGTCCTTTCTACGGAAACTAGTATTTCATAAAGGTATGACTGAAAGCCGGGGAGCGCATGCTACCCCGGCTTTTTTTTACTCTGGATTTTATACCGAGGTTTTTTAGATCTGTTTCTCAGGGTCCGCCTTGTTAGAATTGAACAATGCTTGAAACGCTCTCAACCTGGCTGGCGCTGAATGTCTCTGAAGAGGCTGCTAACTGGTTTCAATACTTCACCAATGGTAAACATCTCGCGTGGTATGCGAGTTTCCGGTTTACACTGCTGGCGGCTTTTTTTGGTGCCCTGCTTGCGATGCTTTTTGGTGTCCTGGGTGCCGCCGCCAGACGCTCAGGCTTTGCGCCATTTCGATGGCTGGGCCTTACCTACACTACGATGGTTCGCGGCATACCCGATGTGCTGTTTTTTCTCTTCTTCCCATTGGCATTTGAACAAGCTGTTGAGTTTTTAATGTCTCGACGGCTGTGCACTGCAGAGGAACTGGCTGCTGCGACTTCGTGGCCTCCCTGTCAGGCGGCTCAGTGGTTTTTATCAACCACCGAATACTTCATTATGGCGTGTGTTTCACTTGGGTTGGTATTTGGCGCATTTGCGGCCAACGTGGTTCATGGTGCTATGGATTCTGTACCAAAAGGTCAGCTTGAATCCGCACGTGCTTTTGGCTTTACCAACCGACAGGTATTCTGGAATTTTCAGGTGCGACAAATGTGGGTTTATGCGTTGCCGGGTTTGTCGAACGTCTGGATGTTGTTGCTCAAGGCCACCAGTTTTCTGTCGTTGCTGCAGATAGCAGATATTGTGCAGTGGGCTGATCGATTGGGTGCGCCCAATTACTTTGCCAGAGCGGGAATGGTGCATCCGGACTGGCGATGGAAGTACTATTTTGTATTGTTCCTGTTTTATATTTTGCTAACGATAATCTCTGAGCGAATTTTTGAGCACTTGCAGAAAAAAGCCAACCGCGGCCTCGCACTTCACGGAGCAGAGCGCTAAATGGAATGGTTGCTCAATAATGCAATAGTGCAAGACATCATAATTCTTGCCAGACCTGCTACATTTAATATTTACTTCGCTCTCGCCTCCATACCGGTCAGTTTTCCACTCGCCATACTACTTGCTGTAATGAAGAACAGCTCTAACGGAATAATTTCCAGAGTATCCAGAACCTATATATATGCATTCAGAGGTTCGCCGCTGTTCATACAGCTTTTCATGTTTTACTCGATCATGCTGTCGTTCAATCTGAGTCACTGGAAGCCGATGGGCATTGATCACATAGTGATGCATCCGCTGTTTATTGGGCCATTGGTTTTAATATTGAACAGCGCTGCTTATACCGCAGAGATATTCTATGGCGCGATGCGTTCACTACCCAAAGGTGAAATGGAGGCGGCTCAATCATTCGGTATGAGTCGATGGCAGACCTTTAAAGCGGTTAGCTGGCCAAACATATTGCGTCTCGCCTGGCCGGCCTACACAAATGAGGTTGTGTTTTTATTTCATGCAACAGCGCTGGTATATTTCACGTTGCCTGTGATTAACGAGCAAAAAGACTTAATGAACAAGGCCGGGGAGTTATTTGAGAAGGATTACAATGTATTTTTGCATTTTGGCGTCGCTGGCTTGTACTTTCTTGCAATTTCGATGGTGATATTTCTGGTCTCCGGCCGGGTATACAAGCGGCTTAATGCGCATCTAAATACCGGGATGTCAGCCAGCTTGAAGTACTCGCCTAACTATATGCGGTAAGTTCGTGGGGCGCTGGCGTTGGCCTGAGTTAAAAGCAAAATTAAAACAAGTTGTTGCCGGTCTTTTTTACCGAATTGTTCATATCGAATAATTAAATGTTGTTATGGTCGTAGTAATGTTTTGATTTTTTAATCGGGAGTAGTGCAGTGCTAAAACTAAAGCCTTCGTGCGAGAACTGTGACAAACTGTTGCCAGCTGATTCAACTGAAGCAAGAATCTGCTCTTACGAATGCACGTTCTGCGCTGCGTGTGTTGAGTCTGTTTTGCAGAATGTTTGTCCTAACTGTGGAGGCGGTTTTTGCGAACGGCCCGTAAGGCCAAAGAGGGAATTGCGGCCCAATACCGGTTTGTCGTTTCATCCTGCAACAACAGAAAAAATTTTCAAACCGGTAGATACTGAAGCACATGCCCGCTTTGTAAAGGAAATTGCATCAATGCCAGCGCACGAGCGGTAGAGAGCATCGAGACAGAGGCCTGATTTTCAAATACAATGTTGTAGTGGTTTTCACCCACCATTCTTCTTACCTGTTGAGTTTACAAAATGGCATCGGGTTCATCGAAATCTGAATCTGCAAAGCGCATAGACTGGTTGCGAGAGACTCTCAATCATCACAGTCATCTGTACCATACGCTGGATGCACCGGAACTACCGGATGCAGAGTACGATAATTACTTTAACGAGCTCATTTCTCTTGAAGAGAAATTTCCGGATCTGCAAACACCCGATAGTCCATCCTTGCGGGTTGGCGGTCAGCCATTAGATAAGTTTGAAAAAGTTACCCATCGTAAGCCTATGCTGTCACTCGGTAACGCGTTTGAAGAAAAAGATTTACTCGACTTCGATAAGCGCATTAAAGATCGCTTAAAAACAAGCACAGAAAAAGTAAGCTATGTGGCTGAACCGAAGCTTGACGGGCTGGCGGTGAGTTTAACCTATCAGGATGGTTTATTTGTGCAGGGTGCAACGCGTGGTAACGGTCAGGTGGGTGAAGACATAACGCCTAACCTGCGCACCATTAAAGCCCTGCCGTTAAAGCTCGATAATGCACCGGACGGGTTGATAGAAGTGCGTGGTGAGGTGTTTATTGATAAGCCGTCTTTTGCCGTGTTAAACAAAAGCCAGGAGGCGCGGGAAGATAAAGTGTTTGTTAATCCGCGTAATGCAGCTGCAGGCAGTTTACGCCTGCTGGATTCAAGTATCACGGCAAGCCGACCTTTGCGGATTTTTATTTATTCAACCGGACCTGTAGAAGTAAATATTGATCTGCCTGAAACACACTGGGATATGCTGCAATGGCTTACCACGCTCGGGTTTCCAGTTAACCCTGAAAGTAAAAAGCAAAAAGATATTAAGGCCTGCCACAAGTACTACAATAGTTTGTTAAAGCGACGAGAAAAGCTGGACTATGAAATTGATGGCATAGTATTCAAGGTAGACAGTCTCGATCAACAGCAAGAGCTCGGTTATGTATCTCGTGCACCACGATGGGCTATCGCACATAAGTTTCCGGCAGAGGAGGCAACTACCAAACTACTGGATGTAGATTTTCAGATAGGCCGTACAGGTGCGCTGACTCCGGTTGCGAGGCTTGAACCTGTCTTTGTGGGTGGTGCGATGGTAAGTAATGCCACGTTGCACAACATGGATGAAGTAGCTCGCAAGGGAATTCGCATTGGTGACACTGTGATTGTCAGGCGAGCCGGAGATGTTATTCCGGAAGTGGTATCGGCGGTAGAATCACAAAGACCGGAAGGTACAAAAAAAATTAAGCTGCCCAAAGACTGCCCCGAGTGTGGTTCTGCTGTTTTGGAAAGCGATGATATGGCCGTTGCCAAGTGCTCCGGTGGTTTTGATTGTCTTGCTCAGCGGCGCGAGGGGCTGAAGCATTTTGTATCCAGGCGCGCTATGAATATTGACGGTCTGGGTGAGAAGCTTATCGAACAGGTGATGAATAAAGAGCTGGTTAAATACCCGAGTGATCTCTACCAGCTAAAGCGTGAGCAGCTATTGCAGCTTGATCTTGTGAAAGACAAAACTGCTGATAATCTTTTAAGGGCTATTGATCAAAGTAAGGATACTACTCTGGGTCGGTTCCTTTTTTCGCTTGGAATACCTGAAGTTGGTGAGACAACAGCCTTGCTACTGGCGGATCACTTTAAAACGGTTGAGGCGCTGGCTGAAGCGGATCTGGAATACTTCATTCCCCGTGGTATTGAAGGCATTGGTAAGACCCGCGCTGATGCCATGGTTGAGCTTTTCCAGTCGTCTGAAGCGTTAGTTGATATGCCTGAAAAAGGAGCGCCGCTGAAGCAATGGTTGGATGACAATCTGCCGCGTACTAAACCCGCTGAGGTTGAACGCTTGCTTGAAAAGTTTCCAACGGCCACAGATCTTAAGTCTGTTAGTGCAAATGAGCTACAGGGCAAGTCATCATCCAGAGTGGAGGGAATTGGCGAGACCATGGCGGCTTTAATTGTTGAGTTTTTTAGAAGCGCCGAGAATATGCAGGAGATTGAACAATTGGTTGGTGCTGGTATCAGATGGCCCGCGGCAGAAGCTGCAGAAACTGCTGTTGAAAACGATAGCAGTCTTGCTGGTAAAACTTTTGTAATCACGGGTAAGTTTGAAGGGTTGTCTCGCGATGAAATATCAGCTGCGTTAAAGGCAAAGGGCGCTAAGGTGACCGGATCCGTATCTAAAAATACCAGTGTCCTGATATGCGGTGAGGCAGCTGGATCAAAGCTTTCAAAGGCGGAAGCGCTCGGTATAGAAATAGTAGACGAACAGGGACTACAGTCTTACATTGGCTAGTCTTTGGCGTTGTGGCGGAGACTGGTACCTGCCCTGGGACAACTGCAAAGAACCAGCGATTAAGTGTAAAATCAGACATTTAGCATCGATCAATCAAGGTTCTGTACAAGCTGAAATGAAGCCCGATCACCTTGCTCTGTGATACACTAGCGGACTGGAAACGAAGGGCGGGTTTTGCATGTCAAACATAGTGGTTGCCGGTGCCGCGGGCCGTATGGGGCGGCAACTGGTTCAGGCAATTCTCGAACGCGATGATGTTCATTTAACGGGTGCGACCGAGCATCCCGACAGCCCGCACCTTGGAACGGATGCAGGATTGTTGGTTGGCAACCGGTCACTGGGTATAGAAATTGTGCCGGGCATCGAAGAGGTGAAATCGTCCTTCGATACGATCATCGACTTTACTGCACCGGTCAGCACTCGAGCACTCCTTGAGTACGCGTCGAGCAATGATACACGGATGGTCATTGGTACGACAGGTCTGGACGACAGTGATCAGCAGGCAATAAAAGATACTGCTGTCAAAGCTGCGGTAGTGTTTGCAGCCAACTACAGCGTCGGCGTGACTCTGAGTCTGGAATTGCTCGCGACTGCCGCAAAAGTTCTCGGGCCAGCTTATGACATAGAAGTTATCGAGGCGCATCACAAGCACAAGGTTGACGCACCCAGTGGAACAGCATTGGCAATGGGACATGCCATAGCGGATGCCACAGGCAAAGACCTCAAAGACTCTGCAGTTTATGCACGAGAAGGTAATACCGGAGCCCGACCTGACGGCAGTATAGGGTTTCAAACAATAAGGGCCGGTGAGATCATCGGTGAGCACACTGTGCTGTTTGTCGGGCAGGGTGAGCAACTTGAAGTTACCCATAAAGCCACAGACCGCATGACCTTTGCGAGAGGGGCAGTGCGCGCGGCAGCGTGGATTGCCACACAACCTGCCGGGCTCTACGATATGGCGGATGTATTGCGCCCGACTTAGGTTTTTTATGCGTGTAGCGAGTTCTGCCAGCGTGGCAGTTTATGCCAGCGTAGCAGTGGTTTAGTGGTTAAAATTTTAGAAATTCGTTTGCGTGCAAACGACGAGCAACAGTAGGAAATGTCTATGAAACTTGCAGCAGTATTTCCGGGCCAGGGATCCCAGTCGCCGGGTATGTTGGCTGACCTGGCAGAGCAATACAAAGTAGTTGGTGAAACGTTTGCTGAAGCCTCAGAGGAGCTGGGTTATGACCTGTGGGACATGGCTCAGAATGGCACAGCAGAGCAGCAGCGACAAACTGAAATTACCCAGCCACTGATGTTTACCGGCGGTATGGCGGTATGGCGCATCTGGCAGGAACTCAACATGCCAGCGCCGTCTTTCGTTGCTGGTCACAGTCTTGGTGAATACACTGCAATGACAGCCGCGGGCGCAATCGACTTTACCGCTGCGATAAAGCTTGTGGCTTTACGTGGCAGGCTGATGGCAGCGGCAGTTGAACCGGGAGTTGGTGGCATGGCAGCTCTTCTGGGTATGGACGATAATGCAGTAGTTGCGATGTGCAATGAATTGACTACTGATGATGGCGTTGTACAGGCGGTTAATTTTAACTCGCCCGGTCAGGTTGTGATATCCGGTCATCTTAAAGCGCTGGAGCATGCCTGTGTCGTCGCTAAGGAAAAGGGTGCAAGAAAAGCCATGGTACTTCCGGTGTCTGTGCCCAATCACAGCTCTTTAATGCAACCAGCTCAGGCAGAACTTGCTGCAGCAATTGACAGTGCCGGGTTTGTTCAGCCTAAAATTCCTGTGGTGCAAAATGCTGAAGCAAAAGTACTTGATAACCTTGACTCATTGAAAGCGTCGTTGCGCAATCATGTAATCAATCCGGTTGGCTGGACTGATTCAATTTGCTACATGGCAAAGAATGGTGTCACCGAGATGGTTGAGATTGGTCCGGGTAAAGTGCTGTCTGGTCTTTGCAAGCGCATAGATAAATCCATAACCACCCATGCGATAGAAAGTCTCGCAGCAGTAGAAAAACTGATTGAAGCACGCAAAGAGGGTGTCGCTGATGCTTAGTAGTTCCAGCCTTGAAGCAGAAGTAGTGTTGGTCACAGGGGCCAGTCGCGGGATAGGTGCTGCAATCGCAGACGAACTCGGTTCACATGGTGCGACTGTTGTCGGAACGGCCACAAGTGAAGCTGGTGCCGACGCTATTTCTGCCAGATTTAAAGACGCCGGTGTTAAGGGATGTGGCAAAGTGCTAAATGTATCTGACAAAGAGCAGATTGCTTCAGTGGTATCGGCAATTGCGGATGAGTTCGGTGCTGTGTCGGTGTTGGTTAATAACGCAGGTATAACCCGGGACAACCTGCTGATGCGTATGAAAGATGAAGAGTGGGACGACATCATGAATACCAATCTCTCATCGATTTTCCATGCATGCAAAGCGTGTATGCGCGGCATGATGAAGGCGCGTCGCGGTAAGATAATTAATATCGCCTCAGTGGTTGGTGTCACCGGCAATGCAGGTCAGGCTAACTATGCGGCGGCCAAGGCCGGAATCATCGGTTTTGGCAAATCGCTGGCGCGGGAAGTAGGCTCGCGCAACATTACCGTCAACACGGTAGCGCCCGGATTCATTGTTTCAGATATGACAAACGCGCTTCCGGAAGAACAGCGGGTGGCACTGCAGGGCGAGATCGCTCTCGGGCGTTTGGGGGAGCCCGGTGAAATTGCCCATATGGTGGCGTTTCTGGCATCCGATAAGGCAGATTACATCACTGGCCAGACGCTGCATGTAAATGGCGGTATGTACATGAATTAACCTGCCGGCAGGCTTTGGGTCTGTCGATGCTGAAATATTGGCGCAGAATTCTTGAAACCTGCTTCAGAGGCCATACAACTGTTCGCAATGCCAGACGCACGAGAGTGGCTTAGGGCATTTTGAGCACAATTTATTGATTGCAATAGTGGCGTGCCAAACCCGTATTGAATACAATATAGGGGATCAGGTGCGGCCACGTACCACAGAATACACCAGTCCCCCTGGAGGGCATGAAATATGAGCAGTATCGAAGAACGCGTTAAGAAAATCGTCGTGGAACAGCTTGGCGTTAAAGACGAGGAAGTGACAGCTGCTGCCTCTTTTGTAGACGATCTCGGCGCAGATTCGCTCGATACCGTGGAGTTGGTGATGGCTCTCGAAGAGGAATTCGAGTGTGAAATCCCTGACGAAGAAGCTGAAAAAATCGGTACTGTTAAGCAGGCCATTGACTACGTCAACGCCAATATCGGTTAGTTTTTGCCGGTGTAGGTCAACCAGTGTAGATCATCTGTTGTTAGCCAGCTGGAAGCACCAGCTGGTGCTAACACCAGCTAACTAACAGTTAACACCTAAAACAGTCTGTGGCGTTTAACGTCCAGGCTAAGCGACCGGAACATCCTCTTGAGCGCACGAAAAGTTGTAGTAACCGGCCTTGGGGCAATAACCCCGGTTGGCAACACTGTCGCTGAAAGCTGGAAGAATCTGCTTGCCGGAGTCTCCGGTGCGGCGACGGTTGATTCCTTTGACACCACGGGCTATGCAACGCAGTTTGCGGCGTCGGTCAAAGGTTTTGACGTCAGTCAGTACATGTCTGCCAAAGATGCACGCAAGATGGATCAGTTTATCCACTTCGGTGTTGCGGCTGGAATTCAGGCACTGGACGATGCCGGACTGACGCCGGAGGATCATGATCCGGAGCGGATCGGTGTGGCCATTGGTTCAGGAATCGGTGGTCTTCCCAATATAGAAACGCAGCACAGTGCGCTACTCAATTCGGGTCCGCGCAGGATCTCGCCTTTCTTTGTTCCGGCTACCATCATTAACATGATTGCCGGAAATCTTTCGATTATGCGCGGCCTGCAAGGGCCGAACATCAGCATTACTACCGCTTGCACAACAGGCACTCACAACATCGGTGACGCGGCTCGCATGATCAAATACGGTGATGCCGATGCGATGATTTGCGGTGGCGCGGAGATGGCTACCTGTCCGTTAGGTCTGGCGGGTTTCGGTGCTGCACGTGCGCTTTCAACCCGCAATGATGACCCGACAGCTGCCAGCAGACCGTGGGACGTTGATCGTGACGGGTTCGTACTGGGCGACGGTGCAGGTGTACTGGTATTGGAAGAATATGAATATGCCAAAGCACGTGGCGCAACCATCTATTGTGAGTTGTCCGGCTATGGTATGAGCGGTGATGCATACCACATGACACAGCCTTCAAAGAACGGTGATGGTGCGAAGCGGTGTATGAACGCGGCACTTAAAGACGCTGGCATAAACGCATCTGATGTGGATTACATAAATGCCCACGGTACATCTACCGGTGCGGGTGATGTTGCAGAAACTAATGCCATTAAAGCAAGCTTTGGGGATCATGCAAAGAAAGTCGCTGTCAGTTCAAGCAAGTCAATGACGGGTCACTTACTCGGCGCTGCCGGTGGCATTGAGGCCGTCTTTTCTGTGTTGTCTTTGCGAGACCAGTCAGTTTCCCCGACAATAAACCTCGACAATCCCGACCCGGAGTGCGATCTTGATTACGTGCCGCATGAGGCGCGCGACGTTGCTATAAAGCATGCTTTATCAAACTCGTTCGGTTTTGGTGGAACCAACGCTACGCTAATATTTAGTCAGTTGTAGCGCGGCTACCTGCAACACTGTGGGCTTTAACTCATAGTCTTTTTTTTACCGATCCATTGCAGGAAAAAGACTGGCTGGTTTGATGCGACTTAATTTGTGAAAAAGATTCTATTCATAATATTCTTTATGCTCCCGCTTTGTGTCGCGGCACTGCTTGCGTTTGATGCCCATCAGTTTTTGAATTCGCCCCTTGTTGAGCCAACGCCGGGACAGCCAGAACAGCAGCCCGAACAGCAGTTTGAACTGGAGGTACAATCAGGTACAACAATTCGCAGCCTCGCAAGAACACTGAATAGTGCCAACAAATTGAAGCGACCTCTTTGGTGGGAGGCGTATGCTCGTTATACGGGTGAGGCCAGAAGTATTAAAACCGGCGAGTACACGTTATCTACATCCCTGACACCAATCGAACTGCTGGGTACTCTGCAAAACAGTCAGCAAAAACAGTATTCTTTAACTTTGCTTGAGGGCTGGAATATCTGGCAAGTGCGAGATGCACTGGCAAAGCATGAAATACTTGAACAAACTATTGGTTCGGTGCCGGATGATAATCTTATGGAGTTTATCGGTGCCGAGGCAGGTCACCCGGAAGGGCAGTTTCTACCTGATACCTACTTGTTTCCCAAAGGTACCACCGATGCGGAGTTTCTTTTAAGGGCGCACAGGCAACTGCAGGCAACGCTTGCCGAAGCCTGGAAGGATCGCGATGAAGGGTTGCCGATATCAACACCGTATGAAGTATTGATACAGGCATCGATCATAGAAAAAGAAACCTCGATTGATAGCGAGCGGGAGATAATTTCAGGTGTGATAACCGGTCGGCTACGCAAAAAAATGCGGCTGCAAATGGATCCGACAGTGATTTACGGAATAGGTAAAAACTTCAATGGAAATATCACTCGTAAAGACCTGCAAACCAAAACCCCTTACAACACTTATAAGATACCGGCGCTGCCGCCAACGCCAATTGCAATGTCCAGTGCTGCATCAATACATGCAGCAGTTCACCCGGCAGACACCAAAGCGCTGTTTTTTGTAGCAGATGGCACAGGTGGTCATGTATTTAATGAAACTGTTGAAGAGCACAACAAGGCTGTGCGGAAATATATTTTAAAAAGAAAATGACTATGCGCGGACGCTTAATCACACTGGAGGGAGTAGAGGGAGTCGGCAAGTCGACAGTACTTCCTGTGGTGAAAGACTTTCTGACAGATCGTGGCGCTGACGTGTTGCATACCAGAGAGCCGGGAGGCACAGAACTCGGCGAACAATTGCGTGATGTACTGTTAAATACAGATCAGGAGATCGTGCCAGACGCCGAACTGCTACTGATGTTTGCAGCGCGTGCGCAACATGCAGAGAAGGTCATTGAGCCTGCACTTAAGAGTGGTACCTGGGTGTTGTGTGATCGCTTTACCGATGCAAGCTTTGCCTATCAGGGAGGCGGCAGGCAATTGGGTGCTGAGCGTGTGGGCATTATAGAAAAATGGGTGCTCGGAGATTTGCAGGCCGACCTGACTTTACTGCTTGATGCAACCCGTGAAACAAGTCTTGAGCGAACAAAAAAACGTCGTGAGCTTGATCGCATAGAGACAGAGGGAGATGATTTTTTTGAGCGTGTGAGAGAGGCCTATCTTAAACGTGCTAAAACATTCCCGGGTCGGATCAAAATAATCGATGCCAACCCGGACTTTGACACGGTTGCCAAATCGATTTGTGTCCAGCTTGAACAAAGCTGCGGTCAGTGGTTAAGTGCACCTGTTGATCCGTGAGCGACGCACCCTATAGCTGGCAACAGGCTGCGTGGCAAAAGTTAATTCGTGCCGCATCTGCAGATCGGTTACACCATGCATATCTTGTTGTCGGGCCGTCAGGAATTGGCAAGCGTGACTTTGCAGAGCAACTTACCCGTGCGTTGCTGTGCATTGAACCGCCTGATAAAGCACCGTGTGGTAATTGCCCTCGCTGTGCGCTGAATGATGCTGGAACTCACCCTGACATCAACCGGCTTGACTGGATAGATAATGCCAAATCAATCAGCGTCGATCAGATTCGAAAGCTCAGCACCCAGCTGACCCTGACCACCACTTACGGGCCGCATCGCGTGGCGATCATTAATAAAGCGCACACAATGACCCGTGCAGCCGCCAATGGATTGCTGAAAACGCTTGAGGAACCGGGTGCTGGCTGTGTGTTATTACTCCTGGCAGATAGTGATGCTCATCTGCCAGTGACTATCCGCAGTCGCTGTCAGCGGGTGATATTGCCATTGCCGAATCATGCGCAAGCGCTTGATTGGCTGCGGCTACAAAAAATCGGCAATGCTGAGATGGCGCTGGAATTTGCACACGGTGCGCCGCTTCTGGCACGAGACAGATCAGCAGATACCGATTTAAACGCAATTTCGGAGGTAAAAAGCCGTTTTCTGGATTATCTGACCGCAGATTTTGAACCTGCGACCCTTGCGGGACTTGCCGGCGGTGTGCTCGATACACGTGACGCTCTGTCACTTTTTCTGAATTGGACCACAGAACACGTTAAAACTGCTGAACTTTCCGCGGCAAACAGCCGTTCGGGTATTAGTGGGCATCCCTCTGATCGACGCTTTTTAAGCCTCGCACTGGAGCGGTTACAACAAGCGCTGAGACTGGATAACCCCAGCCTTAAAACTCAGACTGTACTTGAGGGCGTATTGGCCGACATACGAATAATGAGAGTCAGAACTCGTGCGGAGACTGTTCAATGACCACTAATCGAAAAGCGATCGTATCGCTTTCCATCACCGACCGCGGTGCGCTGCAGGCGGCTTATATGTCTTTTGTTGAAGGTGGTGGCATCTTTGTGCCGACAACTCAACAGTACAACCTTGGCGACGAAGTGTTCTTGCTGTTTGGTTTGATGGATGAATCAGAGCGTTTCCCATTGCCGGCTAAAGTCTGCTGGGTAACCTCTTCAGGCGGCAACGATACAGCAGGTATTGGCCTGCAGTTTATCGGTGATAAAGCAGCGGGTGTTACCCGTGCTATCGAAGACACGCTTGGTGGCCTGGTTAATTCAGAGCGTGAAACCCACACAATGTAGGTGACTGCGGGAAGCGCAAAGCGCTTAACGCATCCCTCGGCACTTAACATCAGGCACAACCACACCGGATTCCGGGTGGTTGTGTTTTTGTGTCTGCATTACACTGCGCTTTTAATTTGAGTGCAATCAATGAACACCAGTGCATCGGTGCCTGCAACTCGCTTGTGGTGGCTAAGTACGGTGCTTTGTCTATGCCTGGCTGCCTGTTCACGTGAAGCACCGGTATTGACCGGGTCGACAATGGGCACAAGCTATAGCGTCATTGTGCCGAGCTTAAAAAAATCTGATCAGGCAAAGTTAAAATCACAGGTAGACGCGAAGCTGGCAGAGGTCAATGCTGCGATGTCGACCTATCAGAAAGATTCTTCTATCTCGCGGTTTAACGAATCTGCAAGTACTCACTGGTTCGATGTATCGCAGGGCTTTGCGCTTGTGACAAGTGCTGCACTGGATATTGCCAGCCGTACCGGAGGGGCTTTTGATCCGACGGTCGGGCCGCTGGTAAAGCGATGGGGTTTCGGTAAAGACCCCGGCACTGACATACCTGCGGCAGATGAAATATCACAACTGTTAGCGGTTACCGGCTTTGAAAATCTGCAGGTAGATACAAACTCTTCAGCCATCAAGAAATCGAACATTCAGTTACAGCTCGATTTAAATGCCATTGCCAAGGGCTATGCGGTTGACCAGCTTGCAGCCGTGGTGTCGGCTTTGGGTTACCGGAATTATTTGGTAGAGATTGGCGGAGAATTGCGGGTTAGTGGGGTCAATGCAGATGGAGATCCCTGGCGCATCGGTATCGAGCGTCCGGATGCCGCATCCGATCAAAAGACCGGGCTTTATCTTACAGATGGTGGCATAGCTACCTCGGGTGATTACCGCAATGCGTTCGAGAGTGATGGCGTGCGGTACTCGCATATTATTGATGCGCGCACCGGGTCACCAGTGTCTCATGGTCTAGCCTCGGTCACCGTGGTGGCAGATTCTGCGATGATGGCCGACGGCTGGGCCACAGCGCTGATGGTGCTGGGGCCTGAGGAAGGCATGAAAGTCGCCCGGCAGCTGGGGTTGGCCTGTTTTTTCGTCGTTCGGGACGGCGAGGAGTTTTCGACCCGTGCGAGCCCTGAATTTAGCGGGCTGACACGGAACTGACGGAGTAACGGGTTGTCGATTATGAGTTAAAAAAGGTTTTTTCGAGCACATTGGCATGACCGTAATACGGGTGCTGCACGCAGGACTATTGCACTTGTGGTGCACAGCCCCTATAACTTGTAGTACAAATCTTAAACAACAAACCACAGATACGATTGCACTACCTGTGTGAGTCGTCGAATTACATTACCCTTAGCCGGAGCACCTATGCCTCAGAGCGCTGCATTTGATGAAGTAAGACGTTACCCGATTGAATCTCTGAATCTTGAGTATCAGGAGTACAAGCATCAAAAAACCGGTGCACGCCACATTCATCTGGCAGCGGATGATGATCAAAATGCATTTTTGGTGGCGTTTTTGACAGTGCCACAAGACTCCACAGGTGTTGCCCACATTCTGGAGCACACCGCGCTCTGTGGCAGTAAAAGATACCCGGTTCGCGATCCGTTTTTTATGATGATGCGGCGTTCATTGAACACGTTCATGAATGCATTTACCTCCAGCGACTGGACGGCTTACCCTTTTGCAAGTCGCAACCGCAAAGACTATTTCAACCTGCTCGATGTCTACCTCGATGCAACCTTTTTCCCGAATTTAAATGAGCTGGATTTCCGGCAGGAAGGGCATCGACTGGACTTTAGCGAGCCGGGTAACATTGAGTCGCCACTAACTTATAAAGGTGTGGTCTTTAATGAGATGAAAGGTGCATACAGTTCACCTAATGCACGGCTGATGAAGCAATTCACCAAAGCGCTTTTCCCAAGCGTCACCTACCACCATGACAGTGGTGGCGACCCTGCAAACATTCCGGACTTAACCTGGGAACAACTCACAGCATTTCATGCACGGCATTATCATCCGTCTAATGCCGTGATGTTTACTTATGGCGATTTGCCGGCATCGGAATTACAAGGCAAGTTTGAAGAACGTGCGTTGTCGGAGTTTGATCACCTTGATGTCTCTGATCTTGCCATACCAGATGAAAAAAGATATTCAACACCGCAGAACATCACAACCAGTTATCCACTGCCTGAAGGGCCAACAGAAAACCGTACTCATGTCGTGATGGGCTGGCTGCTTGGCAGAAACTCGGACATGCGCAAAGTGTTGGAAGCTCGTGTGCTGTCTGATGTATTGCTTGATAACAGTAGTTCGCCGCTAAGACTTGCACTTGAAACATCGGATCTCGGAACGTCACCATCGCCGTTGTGTGGAGTAGACGATGACACTCGGGAGATGGGCTTCGCGGCCGGTATGGAGGGCACTGAGCCTGAACGTGCTGAAGAAGTAGAAGCGTTGATTCTGGGTGTGCTTGAAGAAGTTGCAGAGAAGGGTGTACCAAAGGAGGCGGTGATGTCTGTGCTGCATCAGCTGGAACTGTCGCAACGTGAAGTTACCGGTGACGGCTTTCCGTATGGTTTGCAATTGTCTTTGCGCGCATTGACTCCGGCACTGCACGGTGGTGATCCGGTTACCTCGCTTGAGATAGATGATTTGCTTGCACAGGTTCGTAAAGATGCTGAAGACCCGCAGTTTATACCTAGGCTAATAAAGGAGTTGTTGCTCGATAACCCGCACCGGATTCGCCTCACTATGGCACCGGATCCGGAACTGACCAACAAAGAGGAAGCGGCCGAAGCGCAAGCGTTAAAAGCGTTGGATGCGTCGCTTGAAAAAGCCGAGCGTGAGCGCATAGCAAAGCTTGCCGCAGATCTTGATCAGCGTCAGGAAACACAGGACGATCCGGAGTTGTTGCCGCGCGTCACGCTGGCAGATGTTCCGGATGATCTTAAATATCCGGTGGGGACGCAGCGTAATGTCGGATCGATGCCTGCGTGCTGGTATACAGCCGGCACCAATGGCATGGTTTACAAGCAGCTGGTAACGCAGTTGCCAGACTTTGATGATGAGTTAACCAGTGTTTTGCCTTACTACGCAATGACTCTTGCGGAGCTCGGTAGCGGCGGGCGCAGTTATATTGAAACTCAGGCGGCACAGGCATCTGTGCTTGGTGGTTTGGGTGCACGAATATCTACGCGCAGCGTGCTGGGAGACAGCGACAACATGCATGCAGTCATGGTGATGTCTTCAAAAGGATTGAATCGCAACCTTGATAAAATCACACAGTTTATTGAACAGACCCTGGAATCCCCGGACTTCAGTGAAGTGGATCGAATAGGAGATCTGATTTCACAAGCCCGTGCGCGAGTGGAAAGTTCAATTACTGGTCGTGGACATTCACTTGCATCAAGTGCTGCAAGCAGCCGCATGAGCGCATCTGCGGCACTGAGTAATCAATGGAGCGGGCTGGAGGCGATATCGTTTCTCAAAGAACTGGATGACGATATTCAGAAAGATAAATCCCAACTCAATGTTCTGACAGATAAGTTCCGAAAAATACATGAAAAGATCTGCAGCTCGCCCAGAGAATGGTTGATTGTGAGTGAAGCGGAGCAACAGGCAGAGATTGAAAAAGCAATTGCAGCAAGTAAACTTGGCGCTAACGAACAAGGTATAGAGCCGTTCAGCCATCGTGTTGAATCCGGAATGGTTAAACAGGCCTGGTCTGCGAATGCCCAGGTTAACTATTGTGCGCAGGCACATGCAACAGTTGCCTCCGGCCATGAAGACGCAGCCTCTCTCACAGTGTTGGGTGAATATTTAAGCAATGGCTTTTTACACAGTGCCATTAGGGAAAAAGGCGGCGCTTACGGTGGAGGGGCCGGCTATGATGGTGAGAGTGGTGCGTTCAGGTTCTACTCATACCGCGACCCGCGTTTGCAGGAAACCTATACTGACTTTGATGCATCGATCGACTGGATGCTAAAGGAAAAGCACGAAGAGCGACTATTGGAAGAAGCCATCCTCGGCATCATCGGTCGCATCGATAAGCCAGGGTCCCCGGCAGGTGAGGCAATTGGCAACTACTACTCTGAACGTTTTGGCAGAGGTGCGGATTACACAACCAAAATTCGCAAGCGGATATTGGGTGTGAGCCTCGATGACCTCAAGTCTGTTGCTGAGCGCTATTTAACTGGTGGCGATGCAAGTTACGCGGTAGTGGGCCCGGCTGACAAGCTTGAGACACTTACAGACTTTGAAAAATTCAGTGTTTAACCGAATTTTGATCTTCAGGTAATACTGCGCGCTTAAGCAATGTAAATCTGACACCCGATGCTGGCGTGTCGGTTTACTACAAGTAGTCAGTTTGCATCTCGGGCAGTCTGACAGTTAGTCACACTGTCAGGTGCAGCATGCCGGATTTAGAATTCAATGATCTAATCAATCGATTGGTTAAAACTGAAGACCCGGAGGAGGCTCGGCAGTTATATCGACAATGGTCGAAAACTTACGACAGTGATCTTGAAGAATTCGGCTATGTTGCTCCGAAAATCGGTACGGCAATCTTTCAGCAACTTATTACTGACACTGGTGCATTAATACACGATGCAGGTTGTGGAACAGGGCAGGTGGGTCAGTTGCTGTCATCAGCAGGTTACAGCAACATTCACGGTAGTGATTTCTCGGAAGATATGCTGGGTGTAGCCAGAGCTCGAGATTGCTATCGTTCTCTGGTACAGGCTGATTATTCCCGGCTACTTGAGTTCGAAAGTGAAAGTGTCGACGGTGTTATATCTATTGGTGTGTACAGAAAAAGCTTTAAAGAAAATTTTCTTGATGAGATGTTGCGAGTGCTCAGGCCCGGTGGCTGCATGGTTTTTAGTTGTCGTCCGGTCTACTTTGAAGAAGTTTTTGACTCAGTAAAAGAGCTGCATGTTGATCTGCGTTTGTCTGGTTCGTCGGTGATGTTTGACGACTATATGTTGGGGCAAAAAGCATCGGCGTATTATTTTACGCTGCATAAAGCAGAGCTTTAGCTGGCATTTGTTAGCAAGCTACCATGCATTTATAACAACGACTCAAGAGACTGAATGCTATGAGTGATGCTATTAATACAACTGATCTCGATGCTATTGCCGTGCAGAGCTGGATACAAAAAAGGCCAGACCATTTATCAGTCGCGTCGTTCAAGCCCGGACCGGGTATTCAAAAGCTCGAATTGCAATTCGACATACAGCAACTTCAGGAAGCATTGCAAGAGTGCGTGGCAAAGGTAGATTTTCAAGGTGAGATGCAGGGTCAGGGATTTGCAGCCATTCCGGTGACACAGCGTCCGGGGCATACTACCTGGACCGAGAATGATCTGTCAGGTCGCTACTGGATTCGTGGTGATGACCGCTACGTTGAAGAGCCACGTGAAGAGCTGGTGCCTGAAAAACAATTCAGTGAGCTGAACCCATTGCTTAAGGGGACTTACTTCGAACATGTTTATAACGAACTCACTCAGCGCTTTCCGATAGGCCGCACGAGAATTTTGTCGAAGCCGCAATATAATTGTAATTCCTGGCACCGCGATCCCGAACCGCGATTGCACATCCCCATTCTGTCAAACCCGGGCTCGGTGTTTATTGTTAATCATCATGCGACACATCTGCCCGCAGATGGTTCTGTGTACTTTACTGACACGCGGGGTTATCACACCGCTTTGAATGGTGGCGATCATGATCGAGTGCATCTGGTCGCGGCGCTGGCGTTTGAGCAAATTACAGAATAAGGCTGGGAAAAGGGCTCAGGCGGAATAAAACCGGATAGCATTTACGGATTCAATCACCTTTGGTTTTTCTCATGTTGAACTGTAAATCGGCAAAATCTCTATTTTCCAGAAAATCACAAATATGTTTTGTCAACCATAACACTGAGTTAGGGCGATAAAGTCATAAGTTCATATTTACTATCCCCAATTCGAGCCTAATCTTAAGTGGTGAGAAGGTAATCAAATTCAAACGGTCGCTTACGGGCATCTGTTCTGCGATTCGCCCATTGTGCGCGTGTTAAGCTTATATTGTTACTATGTACCGCTTACAAACGGTTTAATCGCCAGGAAAATAGTGATTTGATCCCGCTGGTTTGGCGCGGGATGTAACAGAATATTTACATAATCCTCAGGAGGATTTGCATGAAATTCAGAAAGAAGAACGGCAAGGCTTTGCCATCTCACGTCACCGATATGGCTGAGTCGGTCAGCAAAAGTGGCGATGGCATGTCTCGTCGTGAGTTCCTCGCAATTGCCAGTATTTTCGGCGCTAGCACCACAACTGCCTACAGCATGCTGGGAATGGTTGCACCATCAACTGCTCACGCAGGTGGCCATGCCAAGAAGAAGGGTGGCACGGTACGGTATCAGACCGAAGTTCGCGCGTTGAAAGATCCTCGTACCTATGACTGGTCACAGATTGCTAACTTCGCACGTGGCTGGCAGGAGTATCTGGTCGAGTACAACAACGACGCTACTTTTACCGGTCGTTTGCTTGAAAGCTGGGATGTGAGCGACGATGCAAAAACCTACACTCTGAACGTTCGTAAAGGCGTTAAGTGGAACAACGGTGATGACTTCACAGCAGAAGATGTAGCGCGCAACATCGAGGGCTGGTGTGACAAGAGCGTTGAAGGTAACTCAATGGCCGGTCGTTTCGCGACTCTGATCGATGAAGGAACTGAGAAAGTTATTGAGGGTGCTGTCGAAGTAGTTGACGGCCACACGGTTAAACTGAACTTACCTGCACCGGATATTTCACTGATTGCTGGTATGGCAGACTACCCTGCGGCTATCGTTCACAAAGATGCAGACCATACGGCAGACAATCCAATTGGTACTGGCCCGTACAAGCCGGAATCACTTAAGGTTGGTGAGAAAGCGGTACTGGTACGCAACGAAGATCATACCTGGTGGCGGGAAGGTGAAGGTGCCTGGGTAGATCGCATTGAATATATCGATTACGGCACTGAGCCTGCGTCGCACTTTGCTGCTATGGAATCGGACGAAGTTGACTGTAACTACAGTTCTGAAGGTGCAGAAATTATTGAGTTGTTCGATAGTATCGACGGTGTTAATCGCAACGATGTAGTGACAGCAGCAACTATCGTTATTCGTCCTAATCAGCTGGCAGAAGTTGACGGTAAGAAACCTTACGCTGACAAGCGTGTCCGGCAAGCGCTGGCTATGGCAGTTGATCCTGCTGTATGTCTTGAGCTGGGCGTCGGTGGGCTGGGTGTCACAGCTGAAAACCACCATGTTGGTCCAATGCATCCTGACTACGCAGAGCTGCCAGCACAGAAGGTTGACCCTGAAGGTGCCAAGGCTTTGATGGAAGAGGCTGGCATGGGTGACTTTGAGCACGAGCTCCAGTCACTGGATGCCGGTTATCGTAAAGACACCACTGATGCGGTAGCAGACATGCTTCGTAAAGCAGGTATCAAGGTGAAGCGTACCGTGCTGCCTGGTTCTACCTTCTGGAACGATTGGGCCAAGTATCCGTACTCATCAACTAACTGGAATCATCGTCCTCTGGGTGTACAGGTTCTCGGTCTTGCTTATCGTTCCGGTGAAGCGTGGAATGAAGCGGGTTTTGCAAACGCAGACTTTGATGCTGCTTTGAAAGAAGCGGTTGCAATTGCGGACGTTGATAAGCGTCGTGAGAAACTGAAAATCTGTGAAGAGATCATGCAGGATGAAGGTGTAATTGTGCAGCCGTACTGGCGTACTCTTACTAACCACGTCAAAGAAGGCTTAGGTGGTGCAAACCACCACATCACTTTCGAGTTCCGTCCACAGGACTTGTTCTGGGAAGACGTCTGATAACAGGCGTTGATGATTTGAGGGCTGCCTTTGGGCAGCCCTTTTTCTTTGTGAACCCTCAAATATAAAATATCTATAACAACAAAGTTGCGGAGAAAGGATGGGCAGTTTTCTATTAAGAAGATCCGGAGTCATGTTACTCACGGCATTTTGCCTGACTTTTATTGTATTTTTTCTCACCAACCTTGAGCCCAACCTCGAAAAGCTGACCAAGAGTGAAGGCAACCAGCGCATGACAGATGTGGAGGTGCAGTCATGGCTTGAAAAGAACGGCTACCGGCAACCTTTACTTAAACGTTATGGCGAATGGCTTGGCGTCGCACCCGGCTGGACGCGAACTGACGAAGACGGAAAATTCACCGGCCGGTGTGTCGAGCGTAAAGTTGCACCGGAAGACACACCAAAGTTCTGCGGCATTCTGCAGGGTGACTGGGGTTTCTCTCTTGTATTTAAAGAAAACATCGGCGGTATCATAAAAGAGAAGCTGGCTTTAACCGGCAAGCTGATGCTGGGTGTGTTAATTGTTATGGTGCCGGCGGCTTTGATTATCGGTGTGATTGCCGGCATGCGGGAGGGCAGCAAAACTGATCGCGCGCTGTCGACTTTTTCTATATTAACTACATCACTGCCGGAGTATGTTTCGGGAGTGCTGTTTATTATTGTCTTTG
>CAZYRP010000073.1:0-23839 GCA_964649465.1 uncultured Granulosicoccaceae bacterium
CCCGGTACTCTCATGGGACTGGTTGATCGAGCAGGGTATAGAGGTCGAATTCGATGAAATGACCTCAGATGGTGATGATCATCCGGCGCGATTTTTTTTGAGCTTTCAAACCACGGATGGTGAAAAGCACCATATGGAAATTGTCTGGGGTAATGATCAGCTCAAAGCCGGAGACTGGAAGCATCTGTCGTATTTTTTCGGAAGACGTTCGTTCCCGCATTACACAGCTAATGGTGGTGCCGAAAATATCGGCAAGTGGTTCAGCGAGCAGGTCGATCTGAAATCTCTGTATGAAGAACTGTGGGGTGAGACGAGTGGTGTCAGGTTAGTAGAGCTTGCCTTGTTCTGCGACACCGATGAAACCGACGCCAGCAGTATCGCCTACTTCTCAAACGTAGCTGTGAGTAAGAGTATCTGAGGGTAAACACTTTTGATTGACTGAAAATTTCATATCTGATAGTTTGAAATTTCATATATGAATTTTCTATTCTGACAGAATAAAGCTTGAACGTGAATCCGGCAGAGAGAACATTGCAGGTGCTCGAGTATCTGATGGCCGCCGGTCCGGGACCGATCAAGCAGGTCGATATCGCTCGTGATTGCGGATTATCACCAGCCACATTGAACCGCATCGTCAAATCGCTTTCGGATTGGGGTTATCTGTTTCGCACGAGTGAAAAGTACTGTGTTCGCAACTTTCGGCTGGAACGAAATGTACCGATGTCAGACGCCTATCTCGCTAAGCTCGACACCACTATGCGGGAGCTCTCACGCAAGCTTGGTGTCTCTGCGGAAGTTGTGGTGGTCGCGGGGCACGAGTTGCTCTGGCATTCAAAAACAGAACACCCTGACACTGATGTCATCATCCGTGCAAACGTTGGCTTCCGTCGCTCGCTCTACGAGTTTGATGTGTTGGCTCAGCTTTATCTCAGTCGTCTTGACTGGGACGATGTACAGGCGCAGTTTTATATGGATGGATTTTTTGAAACGTTGCGACGCACCGGGCAGCACAGAAAGTGGCTTACACCGGGCTCTGTTAAAGAGCGCCTGCACGCTCGGCGAGGGGAAGTATTTGTAGCTGACCTCGAAGGAAATCACATGGGGATTCGTCGTTTTGCGACCGTCATTGAGGATCCGTGTGGAAAGTTTCTGCACCTGCTAACGCTTGCGGAACCTGCCAACGCGGCAACTGATGAAAAAGAACTTGTGGGTCGATATCGCGATGCCTTGCTCAAGGCACGGGAAGAGTTGGCGGAACTTGTATTAATGGAGAGTTCTGCCAATCGACCACGACCGAAGTACCACGTTTTGCCTCAGCGTGGGGGATAAAACCGAGGTGAGCTGAGTATCAACCCCAACTGTTGTTAACATCATGAAAACAAAACTGGAGGAATCATGAAAAAATTTATTAAAGCGGCGCTGGTGGCAGCGCTTGCTACTGGCACGCCTGCAATGGCTGCCGATGAAGAAATCAACGTTGTCCTTTTTGGTATGCCCTATACCAACGGATTGCAAAAGCTTGCAGGCGACTTTGAAGCTGAAACCGGGATCAAGGCGAACATCGATGTCATTGGACAGGATGTATTTGAAAATCGCATCACGCTTTCATTTACCGGTGGTTCTGGTGATATTGATGTTGTCCATACGCCGGTTATTCAGGTACAGCGCTGGGTTGCAGCCGACTGGTTGAAGCCAATGACGGCAGAAGTTGATGCAATGCCCGGTAAAGGCGATATTCTTGCCGGACCACTGGATGCCTATGTGATCAATGGTGAGCAAATGGCTGTGCCGTTTATGGCAGGCGTTGGTCTGATGACTTATCGAAAAGACATACTTGAAGAGGCCGGTCAGGAGGTACCTGAAACCTGGGAAGACATGCTGAAAGTTGCGGCAGCGATTCACAATGATGAGACTGCGGCCATTGCGTTACGTGCGGTACCGGGGCAGGGATTCAATATGTTTATCTTCCCGATGGTCATGCGCGCATATGGCGGCAACTTTTTTGCGGACTATACCGGTGGTGATCTAACTCCTGCGATTAACTCCCCTGAAAATCTTGAAGCGCTGAACGTTTATATAAAACTGTTAAACGACTATGCGCCGCAGGGAGCTGGTAACTTTAACTTCGCAGAGGTGAATGAGGCCGCAAAGAACGGACAAATAGCATTTGCAGTTGAAGGTACGGGCATTGTGAGCCAGATTGTTGATCCTTCAAAAAGTAAATTTGCTGAACAAACTGCACTGGCACTTCCGCCGGGTGGACCAAATGGACGTTCGCCGGCTCTTGGCGTTCACGGGCTGGGTATACCTGCTAATGCCGCCAACCCGGAAGCTGCAGCAAAGTTTATCGAATGGGCTGTCAGTAAAGAAACAGTGACCAAAGTTTCTTTATCAGAACCATTCCCGGACTTTACGACGGGTACTGTTGCTGACGATCCGGAAGTAGTTGCCAAGTACGCTGCTGTACACCCTGACTTTTTAAAGCTGCGTGTAGAGGCTTTAGACCTTGCCATTGGCCATTACCGACCACTGGTGCCTGAATGGCCGGCACTTGGCCAGGCGATTGGTGAAAACATCAACGCGGCAGTTAACGGTTTGATGTCACCGGAAGAAGCACTGGAGGCTGCTGAGCAGGAAATGAATGACATCCTAGGCAACTAGCTTTTATTGCTGTACCCGGTGGGTCTTGAACCTGCCGGGTTTTAATTTGCCGCACCTGCATAATGTTCCAAAGCAAAATAAACAATACCAGCGCCACGTCGGCCAGCTCCATTTCGGGCAGCGCCACGTCGGAAATCGAGCGCGGGTACCGACGTATGATCCTGCCTGCCATCTTTGCTGTAGGTGTGTTTGCGATTGTGCCACTTGCAGGAATGCTGGCTCTCGCGTTCAGTGACTATCACCTGATTCGTGGTACCGATGGTGACTTTGGCTTTCATAATTTCGCCAAACTCTGGTCTGACCGCAGATTGATTAATTCGGTTTATGTGATGGCAGCGCTCTCGCTTTTTGGTGTAGCTGCACAGGTTATTATCGGTACAGCAGTTGCTGTCGGGCTGCAAAAGGTGGTTGGCAAATGGCGATTAGGTCGACTTCTTTTTCTTTTGCCCTATGCGGTACCGCATGTAGCTGTAGCGCTAATCTGGCTGTCGCTTTTTACACCGACGCTGTCTCCGATTAATGCGTTTTTCGATGTCTTTGGGATCACTGTGCCATCTTTTCTAACGACTAAGAATGGAGCAATATTCGCGATTGTCGTCGCAGATACCTGGACAAACTTTCCGTTTGCAATGCTAATCATTCTGGCAGCGTTGCAAGGTATCTCCCCGGACCTTGATGAGGCAGCTGCACTAGATGGTGCGACCCGGGTTAAGACATTTATTTATATAACGCTGCCACTGTTGATCCCAGCGTTGCTAATGGTGACACTGTTTCGATTTATTGATTCACTAAAACACTTTCCGATGATCTTTGTTATGACCAAGGGTGGGCCAGGGCGGTCAACGCAGGCGACCAACTACTATGCCTATCTGCAAACCTTTCAAAGCTCCAATGTGGCTTATGGCGCTTCTATCGCTGTTTTACTTTTTATTATGGCTGCGATGATTAGTTTTTATGTTGCTCGCCTGAATCAACGGGTGTCTTCATGATCGACAACACCCGGGCATTTCGTACCAAAAGAATGTTTGGTACATCAGTTATGTTGCTCCTGTTGTTCTTTGCTGCATTGCCGACAGTTTGGGTTCTCATATTATCTTTCCGCGAACAATCGGCCATGTTTGAGCCGTTTTGGGAAAGTCCTATGGCAGTTACACTGGACAACTACTTTAGTATTACGCGGTCTGATTTCCCCAAAGCATTGATAAACAGTTTCATAACAGCCGGGGCGTCTACTTTGCTTGCTATGCTGGTGGGTGTTCCCGCGGGTTTTGCTTTGGCCAAATCACGTGTATCTGGAAAGTTCATAGCTTCATGGGTTTTGCTGTTGTTGCGTATGGCGCCACCGGTCGGCTTTGTTATCCCGTTGTTTCTGCTCTATGTAAACGCGGGATTGATTGATACGTATATCGGGTTGATATTTGCCTATATGACACTGACTTTGCCACTTATAGTCTGGTCGATGTGGAATTCATTCGCACAAGTTCCGGATGATTTGATCGAAGCCGCAATAATGGACGGTGCGACTCTTGGTAAAGCGTTTCTGCTTGTCGCACTTCCTGCTGCCAGGCCCGGTGCTGTCGCGGCTGCGATCCTGGGTTTTCTGGTGGCCTGGAATGATTTCTTCTATGCGCTGATTATTACCCGCTCTTCTACCAGCACGGCACCTGTTGCTGTGATGAACTTCATCTCTTACGACAGTGTTGCCTGGGGTTCAATCGCAGTAGCAAGCATTGCGTTGACTCTGCCAATTCTGCCGTTGATGGTTATTGCTAATCGCTATATTGTGCAGTCCTTGTCAGGCGCTGTTAAAGGATAACCGGTTTACAGGATAACCCGTTTACGGGATTGCCCGATTGTAGGATTATTATGGCCCAAACCCCGACCAAACGACCCAATATCGTATTCATTATTACGGATCAACAGCGCTACGATACTATCGCGGCTCTGGGTTTTGATCATATGATCACGCCTAACCTTGACCGTTTAGCAAAGCGCGGTACCTCTTTCGAGAATATGTATATCACCGCGCCTTCGTGTGCACCGTCGAGGGCTTCTTTATTTTCCGGCGTATATCCTCATACCAATGGTGTGTTCCGTAATGATGAGCCATGGAACTACTGCTGGGTAAAAGATCTTGCGGAGGCGGGCTACCGAACTGTCAATGTAGGCAAGATGCATACAATGCCGGTAGAAGGTGCGTTTGGTTTTCACGAACGGCACGTCGTTGAGAACAAAGATCGCGATCACCCAAACCTGCCTTTTTATCTTGATAACTGGGACAAGGCCTATTTTCTACGCGGGTTGGAAAAACCTTCACGTGTTACCCAGCGCCGAAAAGCAGATTACGGTGATAAGTTGGGCGCATGGGTCTGGGAGCATGACGAAATTTTGCACCCGGATGTGTTTGTCGGTCAGATGGCTCGCTGGTGGCTTACTCGCTACCCCGGTGATGAGCCCTTCTTTTTACAAGTCGGTTTACCGGGACCACACCCTCCCTATGATCCAACGCAGGAGTACCTCGAAATGTACGAGGGCAGAGATCTGCCTGCGGTTATCCCACCAGACCCCGAAGCTCAGCCTAAAGCTATGCAGGAGCTGCGTGAATTTCATTTAGGCGAGGACGCTGATGGAGTCGTACATCTGCCCGATCCGAGTGCTGAACAGTCGCATCGGCAACGTGCCCATTACTACGCCAACGTCACGATGATCGACCGGCAGGTCGGCGAGATTATCGATGCACTTGAGGAGCGCGGTGAACTGGATGACACTATTATTGTTTTTACTTCAGATCACGGTGATGCATTGGGTGATCACGGACACTCACAGAAGTGGAACATGTATCAGTCAACTGTGCATGTGCCGGCGGTTGTTTTTGGACCCGGACGTATCCCGCAGGGTCGTCGAGTAACTGACAACGTGGCACTGTTTGATTTTGGCCCGACAATTCTTGAATGGGCCGGGGTTGAAGTGCCACATTGGATGGAGGCCAGCTCACTTGTGCCTTACTTTGAAGGTGAAGCAACGCAGGGGCGTAACAGGGTGTTTGCAGAACACTCTAACGATGCGCTCTTGACTGGCACGCGGTTTATGACGATGGTTTTGGAAGGTAGTTTGAAGCTCGTGCATTTCATAGATGCGGAGAAAGGTCTGCTGTTCGACCTGAAAGATGATCCTGATGAACTCAATAATCTGTGGGACGATCCTTCCCGTGAGGCAGCCCGGGATCGATTAATTGATGAAATTCTAAACTGGCGGCTGGAGAGCAGCATGCAAAGCCAGGGGTTTATTGACGCCTGCATCAGAGGGTCACACGCGATGATGTCACCGCCTGCAACCCCTGCGCGTGGGCAACACCGTGAAGGAAGCAGGTAACAATGGGGCGGGTCAGGCTCAACAGTGCGCAAAAATTTTAGCGATGCCAGAGTTATTCAAAGGCTATGGCTTTTAATTTTGTGGGACTAGAGTAACTTCTTAGCCATATTCGCGGTTTGTGTTTTAAGTATTCTGTCTCGGGGCAGGGCTCCCTGCAATAAAGCGAGATCGTGCTTCAGTCCAAAAATAAACGGATACCATTCTCGAGCCAGCGGGCTTTTCCATTTCCACAAACACTCTTCAATGGCTTGTTCTGCCGCTACTGTGGGTCTGATTGATTCGATATCTTGCTCGTCTCCGGTAACAGCTCTGTCTCCAAAAAACGGTTTGGAAAAATAAGGGGCTATTAATTGAAACGACTCGGGTACACCGTGCCGTAGTAGTGCATCGAACCATTCAGTCTGAGTGTTGCGACCTGTGTGAGTACCTGAGGCTATATCGAGCAATAGTTGATCTGTGTATGGCATGCCAGTCGGGTTGATCAGATAGTCACTGATTTTTTCCCGCCCGGTCCATGGCCCTATAAAAAGTCTTCTGGGGCAGTAATCGTTGGCATAAAAGTTATCCCATACGACAGTTCGGTGTTTAAGTTTTTTGTTTTCACGGGAATCGAAACAGCAGAGCTCTGCCAGATCTGTCGGGCTAATGTTGCCCGAAACAACAGCCTTGCCGCATACCAGTACGGTATGTTGTGGATCAAGTGATGAGAAAAAGTCTTCCAGATAGCGGTTATTATTTTCTATTTCTGCGGCATAAACTCTGGGTACAGTCCACAGCGCTTGATTCAACTGACGAGCTAATTCATTGACAACGTGTGCGTGTGCCGCACCCTCGCTTAAGTTACCCAAGTCATCTTTACTGGTTGCTTCAATATCGTCCCAGAGAATCAGTATTTCATCAGCGCCGTGGTCGAGTAATTTTCGTGCTTTGTCGTGTAGTTGATTGAAGTCAGATTTACCGTCTTTGTGATTAAAGTCCAGCCCCGGTGCAATTCCGGCGACCACTGAAACGTTATGATCACAAGCTGTTTTGCAGAACTGTGCAAATGATTGATGCCAGCTTGAATTATACGGCTCGCGCCAGTGTAAGCGGTGGTGAGTGTCTTCCTTCGGTGCATAGCAATACGTGTTCAGTTGCAGCGATGCAAGACATCTCACCAGATCACTGCGTTCATTCCATGACGGCAATTTACCGTAATAGCCCTCCACGTATCCGCGTATTCGACGCTTTGGCTCAACAGCAGAGTTGTTCATCAGGTTTTCATAACAACAGAATCGTTAAAACGATTGCGCATAAGGAATATAAGCAGTAGTACCGGCAGGGTTAACAGAGCTGTCATGGTGAAAAAGTACGTGTAGCCAATTGACTCTGCAATCGAGCCTGAATAGCCACCCAGAATTTTCGGTATCAGCGTCATCAGTGAGCTGAATATTGCATACTGAACGGCAGTGAACGATACGTTGGTTAGTGCAGATAGAAATGCGATAAACGCTGCACTGGCCAAACCTGCAGAAAGGTTATCTGCTCCGATAACCATCACCAGCATTGGAATACTTGCACTTGATTCAGCCAGGGCGATAAACAGTAAATTGGTCACAGCTGAAAGCACGGCACCCAGAAACAGAATGCGCATCACGCCAAAACGCACAGATAAAAAGCCGCCAAGCAATCCGCCTGCGATGGTCATAATCAAGCCGAAAAATTTCGATACGTTCGCGATCTGTACTTTGGTGTAACCGATTTCCTGATAAAACACATTGGCGATAACACCCATAACAATATCTGAAACCCGATAGAGACCAATTAGCGCCAGAAGCAGTAGTGCCAGACCCATACCGTAGCGCTTAAAGAAATCTCTCACCGGGTCTACATAGGATTCGGTGATCATCTGTCGATTGCCGACACCCGCTTTGACCAAACCCATTGCGACAAACCAGGCAATTGTTGCAGCTATTGCCAGCCTGATGGTAGCGACGATAAAACCTGCAAGATGTCGATTGTTGAAAAGCTCTTTAAGGGTGTCTTTTGCGCTGCTGACGATCCCGGCACTCAGTATGAAGGTGGCAATGAACGCAATGACAGCGACAATAAATACCAGCAGAAAGCGCAAATAGTCTGACGCCTGGTGCGGGTTAGTATCTGTGCGATGAGTAGCCGGCTCACGAATAATGAATGTTGTCGCCACACCGATTAACATCACGGCCGCCATAATAGCGTAAGTATTCATCCATGCTGAGTAACTGTACGCCTCTTTGGTCGAGCCAAAGTAAGTGGCCAGATACAGTGCGCCAGCACCCGCTACAATCATACCGATTCGGTAACCGGCTATATAGGTAGACGATATCATTGCCTGTTCTTCAGTAGGGGCGCTCTCTATACGGTATGCATCTATCACAATGTCTTGTGTTGCAGATGAAAACCCCAGAGCAACTGCTGCAAATGCCATTATGGTTAAACTTGATTCACTTGCCGCGGGATCTGTTAATGCCATCCAGAGTATGGCGCCGATAACCGCAAATTGTGATAGCAGTAACCACGCTCTTCGTCGACCCAGCCAGTGAGTAAGTCCCGGTACGGGTAATTTATCTATAAGTGGTGCCCATACGAATTTAAAAGAGTAACCCAGTGCTGCCCAGGAAAAATAAGTCACCGCCGATTTTTTAAAGCCGGCCTCTCCAAGCCACAGACTCAGCGACGAAAATATAAGAAGTATCGGAATACCGGCAGAGAAGCCGAGAAACAACATGACGATGGCGCTTGGTGTGAAGAGCCGATAAACACAGTAGGCGATAGCCACAATGCAAGCGGCTCTGAATAGCCAGAGCGGGGTACCTGCGAGTGCGTCGCGTAACGGGTTGAACGCGGACAGCGCTAATAAGACAAAGCCTGCGATCATTACGCCGGCAGCTATTTTATTACTCCGGTCGTTCCAGTCTATGCCAGCTGACATTGGGCACCCGCATGGTTCAATTTGAAGGTGCGACTATAGCGTATTTGCCCTGTTTCCCACCATTGCAAGATGACTAAAACAGTCAGGTGTGCTTAGGGTGAATTTTGCGGCGCGATGCCCACCATTCTATTGCATCGAAATTAGGGCAGGTTTTATCGGTGTATTCAAAATCGCGATGACCGACAACTTTGGCCTTTGGATAGTAGTTTGTCCATTCGCGCAATACCTCTTCCAGTGACTGGAACTGTGCTTCGGTAAAATCTGTTCTGCCAATCAGGCACACGCCCAGAGATTCTTCGTTGTGTCCGTAAACATGGGCGCCAATCCAGTAATCCGGTCGAGCCTGCTCAACAAGTCCGTCGCGATTTATCACACGGTGATAACCGACCCCGTGCCAGCCGAACCCCAGATGCATAGCGTGGATGTCGCGCGCGGTAATTGGATCATCGTCAGGCGTGTCTGAGCAATGCACTACCAGGTATTTGATATTATTGATTTCAAGCACGGTGTATTTATTGGCCCCAAACCCGGTGTAGTGCGTTTATCCAGTTGTTGCAGCAGAGTTTTTGCATTAGCTCTGCGGAGTATCCATGGGTCTGCATAGCAGATGCAAGTACTGGCAGACCGCTGACAGAACTGATCGATTCAGGCACCACTGCACCATCGAAGTCTGAACCCAGACCGACTCTGTCCTCGCCAAGTAGTTCGATTAAATAATCCATATGTCTGCACACCAGTTCGATAGATGTATCGGATGTCATTTGCCCGTCTTCGCGTAAAAACGCGGTGGCCAGATTAACTCCTACCATGCCATCACTATCCTTAATTGCACGAAGCTGATCATCGGTCAGATTGCGGGTGGCGGGGCAGAGCTTGTGTACGTTTGAATGTGTAGCAATTAGTGGTGCCGAGCTGAGTCTTGCGATGTCCCAAAACCCTTTCTCGTTAATATGCGAAAGATCGATAAGAATTTTAAGCTCATTACAGCGTGCGATCAGTGCTTCGCCGAGGTCTGTCAATCCCGGGCCGGTATCCGGTGAGCCTGGAAATTTGAATGGCACACCGTGAGCAAATTTTGTTGGACGGCTCCAGACCGGTCCGAGTGAACGCAAACCTAATTTGTACAGCATATCCAGATTAATCAACTCGTCATCAATTGCTTCCGCGCCTTCGAGATGCAGGACGGCCGCAACTGCGCCGTCTTCTATTGACTGCTTTATGTCAGCGACACTGCAACACAACTTCAATTGGTTTGCGGAACTCGCTGCAAACCGATGTAGCAGGCCTGCCTGACGCAACACAACGGGAAGTGCTGCATCGACTGACATCTCGGGAGGAAGTGGCACTTCGTAGCTCGGCCCGTTGAGTTTGTTAAAGTCCAGCGAGTGTTCCGCCTGTGGTGATACATACATTGCAAAGAGGCCGCCGGCCATCTTGCCGGCTCGCATGCGTGGCAGATCGATGTGGCCCTGATTATCACCGTTTACGAATGCATCTACTGCACCGCTGACTGGCAGATCAAGCAGGCGAGTCAGCACATCATTGTGCCCATCGAAAAAATTGAAATGCTGTGTCAAAGGATATACCTTATCGTGTTAGTCTCATGAGAAACTAAAAGCCGGATGGTACTCCTAATTGAGCACAGCCAGAATTTCTAAATCTAAATGTGCGGTTAAATTGGAGCCGTGCGAACAATCCGAGACCTCCAGTGAGGCTCTGTTCGGAGAATCGGTTCTGATTCTGGAACAGAAGTCAGATTGGTTTCGAATCAGAACCGTGCGTGATGGTTATGAAGGGTATATAGATTCCTCGGTGTTGGATCATAATGACTGTGAATCAACACACTGGGTGAGCACAAGGGCAACCCAGGTATTTCAAAAGCCGGATATCAAAAGTTCCGTTGCGCAGCGCGTGCTGTTTGGCAGTGAATTGTCGGTCAGCCAGTCGGGAGCTGAAGGGAATTTTCTTCAGCTGATTGGTGGCGGTTTCGTATGGAGTGCACACTGCCTTAAGCAGAATGCCTGGCTGCACTCCAGTATGATCGAGATTGCTCAGAGCAATTACCGGCATACACCGTATCTATGGGGAGGCAGAAGCTCCGATGGCTGTGACTGCTCCGGTCTGGTGCAAATGTTGGCGATGGCGAGAGGGATAAATCTGCCGCGCGACAGCATCGATCAGGAAAATGCGTTAACCCGCGATATAGAGTTCAATAGTCGTGCTGCGGAAGATCTGGTCTTTTGGCCGGGTCACGTTGGAATATTACAATCTCCTGAAATTTTGTTACATGCAACAGCACATTCGATGCGCTGTTGCGTTGAGCCATTGTCGGACGTCATTCAACGTGCCGGCACGCCAAGCTCGATAAAGCGAGTCAGTTAACAACAAAAGCTGATCACGATGTGCCAGCCCTGATGCGGTGTGAGGACGTGACATTAGCTTAACAAAGAGGGTATCTCCCGACGATACATGATGGCCTCGATGGCATTTGCATCCATGTCGATTTCCCTGGCCATTTTATGGCCTGAATACACGGCATCAACTATCAGTGCAGGTGCTTCCGCGTCACCAATGATATGAAGATTGGGCGCAGCGTGTTGATCACTATCTTCACACAGAGTTTGCAGTTGCTCATACAAGGTGGTTTCGGTTGCGCGTTGAGTTAACAGTAACAGGTTGTCGCATTGTAGCGTTTCGGTTTTACCGGTATAAACGCATGCGAGTGTCACCTGAGATTGCCCGGCGTCCCTGCTTGCTTTTATTACGGACTTGTTGGCGATAACTCTGACATCTTGTTCCAGCAGCGATTGCTGTACCCGAGCCTGTTCCAAGGTGTAGCTCGTCCATGCCGATACCACGCTTCCGGGTGTAACAAAGCTCAGATCATTGCCCGCATCTGCCAGGTGATCGGCAATAACACCTCCCAGGTAGCCTTGTTCCTGATCATAAATAACGGTATGGCCAGCCAGGGTAGTGTTTCCGTCCATGATATCGTCAGGGGTAATAACATTGATGTTGTTAAGGCCAGGTATGCCGTCACGCATTTCTTCACCAATACCATCACGACGCCAGTGACAGCCGGTGGCGATAATCACATTGTCGCAAGCCAGCTCAAGTATTTCTTCCGGGCTCAAATTGCTTTGAAAAAATTGCTGTACATTGGCTAGTTGGCTAAGCTCATACAGTCTGTGGTCAATTACACGCTTCCAGGCTGATAAGCCTTTGAGTGTTGACTCCCGCGTGCACCGACCGCCAGCTTCAGTATTTTTTTCAGATAAGAATACATCGTAGCCGCGTTTGGCTAATTGCATTGTGCATTCAAGGCCTGCGGCGCCAGCTCCCACTACCAGTATGCGTTTATCAGTTGTTTTAACTGCGATTTTTTCAGGGTGCCAGCCCTGGCGCCATTCTTCTCCCATGGTCGGGTTTTGTGTGCAACGTATCGGAATGCCTATGTTGTCACACGAAACACAGATATTGCAGCCAATGCATTCTCTTATCGATTCTATCTGGTTGTTTTTTATTTTATCCGGTAGAAAAGGATCAGCAATCGAGGGCCTTGCAGCACCGATAAAATCCATCACGCCGCGATTAACAAGCGATAGCATCATGTCAGGGGAGGTGAGTCGACCCACTCCCACCACCGGTTTTGTAGTGACACTCTTAACAAATTCCATATACTTCACCTGGTAGCCGTCTTCAGGCTCATAACGGGTGGTCAGCGAGTCGTTGTCCCAATCGGATACATTTACATCCCACAGGTCGGGAAGCTCCGCCATCATTTCGACAACAGCACGTCCTTCCTCGGAGGCTTGCATGCCTTGCGGCCCTTTCATTTCATCTACCGCAAATCTAAAGGCGATACCACAGGTGTCACCGACTGCTTCTTTTGTATCGATCAATAATTCTTTTAACAAGCGCGCACGGTTTTCTAAGCTGCCACCGTATTCGTCAGTGCGAGTATTCATATCCGGTAGTAAAAATTGATGCGTGAGCGTCATGCGATGCCCTGCATAAACGTAGATGACATCGAAGCCGGCTTGTTTTGCTCGGAGCGCTGCTGCACGGTGCCATTGGCGAAATGCGTTGATCTCTTTTTTTAAAATTCGCCTTGCTTGTTTGGGATAACCAATATCAACCTGCATATCGGTGACACCCAATGGCGTTGCACGTGAGTACAGATTGCCAGCGTGGTTACCGTTATGGGCAAGTTCAATTGCTGCCAGTGCACCTTTTTCATGTACTGCATCTGTCATCAGTTTTAACGCTGGTATATCGCGTTCATCCCAAATACGTTGCTCGGCATAGGGTGCGATATCAGAGCTCGGGTGAATTTCAGTTTCCTCGGTGCTAACCACTGCCCAGCCGCCCTCAGCTTTCATGCCCCGCATAGCGGCGTGGGCCTGCGGGCGAATATGTCCAAGCGCACAACAGTGTGGTACCTGATAAAAGCGATTGCGCGCGGTAACCGGGCCGATAGCTATCTGTTCGAACAGTTTTGCGTATCGATTATCATTACTCATGTCGGTTTCCTCTTGCAGATGCCCTTTATCCTGGGACTCTATCGAATTGTCTCATGACTGGTTTTCAGCAGGGACTCCAATGCCAGGATTTAACGTTGTGCCGTTAGCATGGATAGTGTCACACGCAGGTATCAATGTCGCCCGCCTGAACCTTACTGCATTGAATAAAGGGTATATTTGTTGTTTGGAAAACAGGTGTAGCTGCGGTCAGGTATCAGTGAGCTTAATCAATTTTTTTGAAGTAAACCGGCTGCTGCAACAGGCAGCAATGGGTAAGCCCCGGTAATCATCAATGACTAAATGTACCAATCAGATTAGCTCAAATTAAAAACGACTCTGAATTTAGTTAACTGATGGTTTCCATTATGGAAGTTACTTGTATTTTTTGTATGCGTGCTTAACAGTGTAGAAAAATCTTTAGAGCTTAAATCCGACTTTGATTTGTTGAGATATCGACCAATAAGTGTGGCATCGTAAGGTTGGTGCAATAGCGCTACATCCTGTGTACGGCATTTGGTCAGTGAGTATGTCGGATAACATTTTCAGTCAAACTAAAACCGTAAGGTCTAATACCGCCAGCAGATTCCCGTTTCTTTCGATAATTTTCATTGTCGGAAAGCCTGATTGTGTGGTGTTTCTCTCAATGGGGCGTTTGGCGGAATAGGGTTGTGTTTTCATGATTCTCTCATTCCACATCTCGGGAAAATGCGCCTGACTGGTTACGAGGTTTTTACCGTTGACGTGAGCTTTGAAATGCATGTGGATTGGCTGTCCATAGTAAAACCCCGGGTATACGGTATTGAATTCCGCAATCCCGTCACTGTCTGTTCGCAAAGCGCCTCTGCAAAAACGATCCTCCGTGTCCGGCTTTATATGTCCAAACAACACCACTTTAAGTATTGGTGGCAGCTTGTCCGGATCACTGCTGTAACCTGAATAGTATCCATCTGCGTTGCAAGCCCAAATATCTACCACACCGTTGGGTATTGGTTTACAGTCACTGCCAATAAGACGCAACGCCACTGTCAATGGCTGTCCGGCTTGCCCCGCAGCGATATCCTTACCGTTTGCAGGAGTACATGTAAAGTAAGGTCCCTCGTGGCTGTCTGTAATCATCTCACATGCGTTGCCACCAAAATCTCCGGGAGTAGAGATTCTTGCACTTGTGTCAGATGCAGGTACGGCCGAATTGGTGCAGGTGAGCTTTCCTCTGAATCCTTTCCTGGTAAAGCCCCGGTTGGGACCTGCGCCATCGACTGATTCTGCTGTGGCAGCTGTGGAAGCGCCAACTAAACTGACTGCACCAAACGCCAACCATTTTCTTCGCGTTAATTTCACAATGAGTACCTGTAGTTAGATGGTAATAACCAAAATAGTAATCACAGTATTTTAGTTAAAATTGAGTAATAAATATTTCTTAAGATTACTCAGATGGACCCCGCTACCTAACTTTCCGGTGCGTAGCGGGTAACCAGTTTAATGGGCAGGGAAGTGGGTTTCTATTTGTTGTGATAAGCCTGACTTACGGCGAAACTGTCTTCAAACCAATTCCAAAGCACAATTTTTCCGTCTTTAACTTTAGCCCGCAGAGCAAAGGTGAATTCGCCAATATCTTTTCCGGAGTTTGTGGTAACACCATTCATGTTTCCAAAAACAGCAACCGTATCGCCAGCGGCAAACGCGTCTGAGTTTTCCCATAACGTTACTTTCAAATTTTCACCAAAGATCGGGAGAAAATTAAGAATTGCATCTTTACCATTCCATGGTCCAATCCACGGCATTGCGCTATCTCCTTCGTTATGCCACACCATGTCGTCTGCCATGAGTGCAACTGCTGTTTGCATGTCACCGCTTCCAACTGCACCCATAAAGGTCATTACGGTATCAAATGTTTTCTGACTCTCCGCGTCCATTTCCGCAGCTTTCGCATGAAAATTCATTACAAGAGTCAATACAGCCACTACAACTGCTTTATGTATATATCTATTGTTCATTGTGTTTCCATTAAGGTAAAGGGAAGGCGTGAGAAAAAGGTAACAATACGATAACCGAACAACAGGCCGGTACAGTAAAGACTGTACCGGCGTCTTAGCACTCTCTCGTATCGGCTACTTGCTGCTAAGCTGCTGTAAAGCGCCCGCCCAATCCTCAACATGGAACGTGCTGACAATTTTACCGTCTGCAATTGTGTGTATATCAATAGTCAGAATATCGAAGCTCTTGCCGTTGCCGTCTACACCGAACAATGGCCCGTTGGGAGTACCTGTAGCACGGCTGCGTACAACGACTTTCCCATCCTCCTCGATCATATCCTGAACTGCCCAATTAAGATCAGGTATCAACGTTGCAAAAAAACCACTGACCTGGCCAATAAATTCATCTCGCTTTTTATTGGTGCCGGAGTAGTCACCGATACTCTCCCAGTTTTCAGCCGTGGCTTGACTGAACGCATCAGCTTGTTCTTTAGACGATGGATCACTTAAAAAATCATAGAAGGTTTGTACTACCTCCTTGTTATCGGCGAGCGCCGTAGTCTGCAACGATCCAATCAGTAAAAATATAGTTGCGACTGTTACGTTGAATATTTTCATTTCTTTTATCCTTTTGAATTTGTGGTCGGACACTGCTGTATTTGTCACGTGAGCTATGGTAAGTGATGCTCTTTTGTTTGATAATGGGAATTATCAGTTTTCACTGTTCGAAATACATGAATAATTCTGGATGAGCAATGTTAGATGAACTACGGCAGATAGCAATTTTTGCTAAAACGGTCGATCACGGGTCTTTTCGAGCTGCCGCCAGGGAGCTTCAATTGTCACCCTCGGTGGTCAGTCATCATGTGGGGCAGCTTGAACAGAGGCTGGGTACAGCACTTCTCTATCGATCAACGCGGAAATTGTCACTCACACCAGATGGGGAGCGCCTGCTTGAATCTGCGCGCACAATGATCGAGGCGGCAGAGACTGGCATGCAGGTAATGTCGGGTCAGTCTAACGAGCTGTCCGGCAGGGTTCGAATAACTGTTCCAGCGTTATTTTCCGAGTCGGCATTGATGGACCAATTGACGGAATTTTGCATCCATCACCCGCGAGTGGAATTGTCTTTAGATTTATCAGAAACACGCCGCAACATTATTGCTGACGGATTTGATATAGCAATACGTGCTGGAATCATGGAAGACAGTTCCCTTAAATCGCAAAAACTGTTTCAATTTAATCGACGACTTGTCGGTTCTCCCGTGTATGTCAAAACCCGGCCAAAGCCTGAAAAGCCGACCGATCTTAACGACTGGAACTGGATCGAATTAGCACCGGTACGCCATGTGAAAAATGAATTTCGAAAAGGTCGTAAGCGACAGACGGTACAAAAAGGTAAACCACAGATAAGCGTAAATAACGCACTCGGACTATCACAGCTTGCACGAGCGGGAGCGGGTCTCGCTGTCGTGCCGGAGTTTATGGCAGAGCCACATATTTCTGCGAATACGCTTGAATATGTTCTAAGCGATTGGACCGTAGATCCGATTAGTGTGTATGCCGTCTGGCCATCAAATGCGCCCAGGGATGGTCTGATCAGACAACTTGTGAAGTTCCTTAAAACACAGCAACAGAGTTAGCTCGATCTTTCACCTGGTGTGGTAGACGAAGACTAAGAGTCGCACTGACAAACCACGGTCAATCTACCTGATATCCCGGATAGATTGACCGATGTGTACCATAAAGTGTGGGAAATAATTACTGATTAGAAGCCCGCCGCAATTCCTTCACGCCGAGAATCTGCCGCGCCGTGCAACTCACTGTCTTTTATAATTATTGCGTGCAATCCCGAGTTTAGGCCGCGTACTTTGACCTCGTGTCCCATCGCTTCGAGATCCAGCTGATAATCTGTTGCGGCGGTATTTTCTTCAAGATCGGTGGCCCCGTTACGATTCACCACATGCGGCAGATCCAGTGCTGCTTGCAGATCCATTTCCCAGTCAAGAATGGCAATAACTTTCTGGGTTACGTAGTTAATGATTCTTGAACCGCCGGGTGAGCCAATGGCAAGCATGGGTTTGCCGTCTTTAAATACCATAGTAGGTGACATTGAAGAACGTGGCCGTTTGCTTCCCTCTACACGGTTTGCCACGGGCTTTCTGTCTTTGACATCTTTGAATGAGAAGTCGGTGAGTTCGTTATTTAGCAGAAATCCGTTAGTCATTACGCGTGATCCAAAACCTGTTTCAATAGTAGTGGTCATTGAAATGATGTTGCCGAATTGATCAACGATTGAAAAATGCGATGTGCCTTCGCGTTCCGGCTGTAGATCCGGGGCGAAGCGCTGCGCATCTTCGTTTGGTGGTGATCCGGCTTCTGCCTTTGGCATCGCATTTCCCGGGTCTATCAGTGCAGCGCGTTCGGTCAGATAAGTTTTGTCCAGCAAGCCATCTGGCATATCAACAAAGTCGGAGTCTGCCATGTACATGCCTCTGTCTGCATAGGCGAGTTTTGCGGCTTCTATGTACAAGTGCCAGGCTTCTACTGATGGGCCCATAGATGGAAGATCATGGTTACTTAAAAACGTTAGTATCTGCCCCATAGTTAATCCGCCGGAGGTGGGCGGCCCCATGCCACAAACTTCATAAGCACGATACGGCACACAAACCGGCTGACGTTCAATGACTTCATAGCTGGCCAGATCATCAAGTGTCAGCTCACCGGGATTTATCTCTGTTTTAACCGCGTTAACGATATCCTCAGCTATCCTGCCGGTGTAAAACGGTGCAGAGCCTTTTGTTGCGATATCTCTTAATGCCAGTGCAAACTTATCATTGGTGAGGTAGCTGCCGGCGGTTAATGCTGAACCGTCTTCGTTAAAGAAGTAGTCTCTTGTAGAGTCGAACATATCAAGCTTTCTGTCTGATGCGCTCTCTATAGATTTTGCAAGCCTGGGCGATACTTTAAAACCCTGCCTCGCAGTGGAAATTGCAGGCTGCAACAGATCAGTCCATGGTTGATTTCCATGCTTATCGTGCACATGCTCAAGTAATTTTAATGTGCCGGGTACACCTACTGATCGTCCGCCAACCACGGCATCCCACCATTTCATTGGTTCACCGTCAGAATTTTGGAAGTAGGCGGGGGTTGCAGATGCAGGTGCTTTTTCGCGACCGTCGAATGTGATTAATTGCTCGCTGGTTGCATCCCAGTACAGCATGAATGCGCCACCACCTATGCCCGAAGATTGTGGCTCCACCAGATTCAACATCATTTGCACTGCAACCGCAGCATCTGCAGCTGTACCGCCTGCGGCGAGTATATCTACCCCTGCCTTTACGGCATGTGGGTTGGCGGCGGCAACCATTGCATTATTCGTGGTGACTGTTGCACGACTGTCCGCCTCGGGTTGCGTTGAGTCTGCATGGATCGCTACAGAAATACCGAGGGATGAAATCAAAAAGGCTTTAAAAATACGCATTGGTCTTTCCTTGTCTGCCAGTGTGACTGCTACGTTATCATAGATATTGCATCGCTGAATCGGTGTGCTGAACTCAAATAGAATCTTTCCAGGCGGAGGTGTTGAGCTTCAGTCAGTTAAACAGCAATTCTCTAAAAAGTCACGCAGTGTTCAAATGGTACACTTAAACTTGGTCAACAGTGATTTGGGCGTAAGGTGTTGTGTGCCTCGGCTATCAAACTGATTAGACAGGAATGTGGATAGAGCTGGAAGAATTCCGGTGGGCGATGATCTGACCGTCGAGATCAGGTCACGATGACTAGCGGGGTTCTGCTTTGTATCTGCAAATACGGGATCTGAAAATATCGGCGGTTGTTACTTTGACTTGTCGAACAGTGATTCGACACTGTCATCATCTTCGTTCGTTTCGCTATCAAAATTTCCATTTTTACTACCCGCAGCAACTGCGATCTGACCGATCTCGATAGACTTCCATAACGGTGTAAATGCCATCATGCTTCCGAAGATTGCGCCGCCGCGAAGCGCCCAGGCGAGTGCACCTATCGTGACACTGAAAGATGCGCCCAGTATTGTATCTTCGGCCAATTTGTAGCGGGCACCGTTTTGCTCTTCAAGGGCCAAAAAGTCGCTCTCCAGTTGTGTGAGCCCGTTTAGAAAACCAGGGTTGGATACGGCAACACTCGGGGATGGGACATGCACGTCCAATACTAAGTCGTATGTTGCGGCACTCAATACCTGCAGTTCGCTCTGGTTGGTTATTTCCTCTGCCTCACGATGCTGCTTAACTGCAAATGGTTCACGCACTAAAAGGTTGGTCTGTAGTGTGTTTGGCGCTGGCAATTCCTGAGTTACAACTTGATCTGAGTTGCCTGTGCTGTCTGTCTCGCTGACACTGCTTTCCGGAAGTAGAGGAACTACATTTTCCGTAAGTGGCATCTCTTGTATCTGCTCTGCGCCAGATTGCACTACTTCCAGTTCTGCGGAATCTTCAGGCAACGGGCTATTTGCTTCTTCTGTGGTTGGCTCAGGAAATGAGGCAGTGCTATTTACAAGGATTGTGTTTTCTTCAAGCGCTGGAGCGATAGGGAGTACAAGAGGTGGTTCAATCGTGACGGCCACCGTTGCGATGGTGAATACACCATCCTCATTTGTCACTCGATAACTAAATTCATCATTCAATATATTCGAGCCGTTATGAAAATAGGTGAACGTTCCGTCTGCCATAAGCTCGACAATGCCATGTGACGGTGGAACTTCCAGCTCCACCAGTAATTCGGTATTATTGCTCAAACTACCACTGTTAAGGCTGCTGAATCCTGTGGCTAATACATTTCCCTTTGAAGAATCAAACGATTCTCCAAATGCGAGCATTAGTGAATCCGGGTTGAGTTCTACTGGCGCGTCGATCACTTCAGTAATATTCAATTCAAAATGACCGAGCGCTGGTTGTGCACCGTCCTCTCCACCATCCGCCAGTGATACATTAAATCCATCAAGAGATGATTCTGATTCGTCGTGAATATAACTCAACGAACCGGCCTCGATTTCCTCAAGTGTGAGGCTCGTGCCTACTGAAACAATCTCACCGTTTAGCAGTAGCTGGCCATGCAATGGGGCTGATGTGACAGTAAGTACAAGCTCGCTCGGGTCTGTGTCATCCGGATCTGTTCCACTCAGCGATGTGCCATCGATGACTACTGTGCCGCCCTCTAACACAGTTGTGCCACTCGTCACCAGCGTAGGTGAGTCATTTACAGGTGTCAGGTTAATAGTGATGAAATTTTCGGTACTGGTATTTTTACCTTCGAGAGCCACTCCACCGTTATCTGTTACTCTGAAGCCGAGGTTGTTTTGTGCGATTCCGCTTGCGTTTGACGGTGGTTGGTATATCAGTTCTCCGGCGTCGAGTGACGCACTATTGATTGTATCACCGGGTTTCAAAGCTACGCCGTTGTGTAGCAAGGTGCCAATGTCCGGAAGTGCAGTAATCGTAATGAAACTAAGTGTATTGCCGTCTGCCAGGTCATTGAAAGAAAAGTCTTCTCGACTGAATAAGTAATCTGTGTCTTCTGCGGTTGTTATAGTGCTGTTGCCAGCCCCGGGAGCATCGTTTACGCTCAGTACATCAAAGGTTATGTATCGAACAGTTGTATCAGTAGTGGCCGGGCCGTCGGTGCCACTGTCCATCACTCGAAAACCGAGACGGTCGTGCGCTGTGCCGTTGGCATTTGGTGCAGCAAGGTAGTGCAGTACTCCGGCGCTGATTTCTTGTGTTGTTACAAAGTCGCCCGCATCTACTGCGAAGCCGTTAAGGGTTAGTGTGCCTTCGGTTGGTATCTCTTCGATAAAGACTCCAATCAGTGCGTCCTGGTCCGAAAGATCAGAGAAGCCGAAGTTAGTGGCAGTAAAAATATAGTTGGTGTCTTCCACAGCAACCTGAGTACTATCGGAACCCATTGGTGCATCACTTACCGGATCAATTGAAACTGACAATCTGTTACTCGCAAGCGATATAGCATTGCCCGGTTGGTTGTTGTCATCGATTACGCGAAACTCAAAGCTTGCGTCATCGATACCAAATCTGTTTTCACCTGGGATGTATAATAGATCTTCGTTATCCAGATGAATAACAGACACTGTATCGCCAGCATTTAGCGCTAATTCATTTAGCTGCAATTGCCCGACAGCTGGTAATGTATCAATTATTACGGCTGCTAATTGATCCCCGTTATCACGACTATCGCTAAAGCCAAAGTCGGCACGACTTAGTGTGTAGGCGGTATCTTCAGTTGTAAAAATCTCACCGTCTGAACCAAGCGGTGCATCGTTGACAGGTGTGATTTCCAGTGAAGCAGATGCCGCTGTGTTGTTTGTGCCATCAGTAATTGTATAAGAAAACTCTGTATTCAAATTGTCATTAATGGCTGGAAGGTAGCTCCATGTGCCATCTCCATTGTCGATCAGGGTGCCATTTCCATTGGTAATCGTTAGTTCAACGACGCTTAGGGTATCGACTTCAACATCAAACGCATTGGCGAGTAGTTCGGACTGTGTGATGACCCGACCGCCGCTGTCTTCAGCGATAGAAGCCAGTATTACAGGTGTTGTTTGAGGTCCGTCATTGACAGGTGCGATATCCAGGGTCGCCAGGCCGGATATTGTGTCAGTGGCATCAGTGACGGAATAGACAAAGCTCACGCCTGTATCGTCGTTATCGGCTGGTGTGTAGTTCCATGTTCCATCGCCGTTATCGACCAGCGTCCCGTTACCGTTAACTATCGTCAGCCAGGTGGCAGTTAAGGAGTCTCCTTCAATGTCAGTCGCGTTGGCCAGCAGTTCGGCTTGTGTGATTACCCGTACACCGCTGTCTTCTGTTATGGGAAGGAGGGCAACTGGCGTTGTCCGGGGTGCATCGTTTTCTGATGCTATTTCAAGTGTTGCAACTCCGGGCACGATGGCTGTGTTGTCAGTAATGTTGAAGCTGAAGCTTGCGTCTGTATTGTCGTTGGCAGCAGGTGTGTAGCTCCACGTTTCATCGCCGTTGTCTGCCAACGTGCCGAGGCCGGTTACGATGGTCAAATCAGTGGCAGTGAGAATGTCGCCTTCAATGTCTGTTGAATTGGCCAGTAACTCAGTCTGTGAGATCAGGCGGACACCACTGTCCTCAGTGATGGGGGAGAGTGTAATTGGTGTCGTTTGAGGTGCGTCGTTTACTGATGAGATATCAAGAGTCGCAAGCTCGGTAATACTGTCTGAGCTATCTTCAATGGAGTATGTAAAGCTTGCTTCGGTATCGTCGTTGTTGGCAGTTGTGTAGGTCCAGGTGCCATCGCTATTGTCGAGCAGGGTTCCATTGCCGGTGGCGATTATCAATCCAGTGGCTGTGAGTGCATTGCCATCAATGTCGCTGGCATTGGCGAGTAGCTCAGCCTGAGTAATTAATCTGGAATTATCTTCAACAACAGGAGTCAGTACAACAGGAGTTGAAGTGTGTACGTCATTGACTGGTGTAATATCGAGAGTTACAGATTCGGTTATGCTATTTGTGCCATCGTCGATGGTGTATGTAAAGCTTGCTTCGGTATCATCGTTGTTTTCAGGTGAGTAGCTCCAGGTGCCATCTCTATTGTCGATCAGCGTACCAGTACCGGTGGCGAGCGTTAATGCATTAGCGGTAAGTACGTCACCTTCAATGTCGCTGGCGTTGGCTAGTAACTCAACCTGAGTTATCAGGCGGACGTTGTCTTCAATGAGAGGAGACAGTTCAACTGGAGTGGACGTCGGTGAATCATCAACGGGTGTGATATCAAGAGTCGCTAACTCGGTTGTGTTGTTTGCGCCATCGTCAATGGAGTATGCAAGACTTACATCAGTATCATCGTTGTTTTCAGGCGTGTAGGTCCAGGTGCCGTCGCTGTTGTCGGTCAGGGCTCCGTTGCCGGAGGCGATTGTCAACCCGGTGGCGATGAGTACATCACTTTCAATGTCACTGGCATTGGCGAGTAACTCGGCCTGAGTAATTAGTCGAGAATTATCTTCATCAACAGGAGTTAGTACAACAGGAGTTGACGTTGGTGCGTCGTTGAGCGGTGTGATATCGAGAGTCGCGGTCGCGGTTATGCTGCTTGCGTCATCTTCAATACTATATGTAAAAGTAGCATCAGTATCATCGTTGTTTGCAGGTGTGTAGGTCCAGGTGCCATCGCTATTGTCGGTCAGGCTTCCGTTACCAGTGGCAATTAATAATGCACTGGCTGTGAGTGCGTCGCCTTCAATATCGCTGGTATTGGCGAGTAGCTCTGCCTGAGTGATTAATCTGGTATTATCTTCAACAACAGGAGATAGTACAACGCGAGTAGACGTGTGTACGTCATTG
>CAZYRP010000074.1:0-23824 GCA_964649465.1 uncultured Granulosicoccaceae bacterium
CTAATATATCTTTGACTCAGGAACGTGAGATCAGTACATCCAGTGCTTTGCTGCTAAACCAGCAAGATATTGTAGCGAAGTAATCACCGTATAAAAGCACTATTTCAGACAGTACTACTCTCACTATTTGTTTCATAGATGGAAAACAAAACACAGAAAAGGCTACCACCTGGTTCTGCACAATAACGCGCCAAAACAATGGCATTTCTTCGCTATCAGCTCAACACTGGTACGGTGAATGCTACCAAATATAGATTAAATTCAAATCATCCGAGTGCTGAATGTCAAACGCCCAAGCATCTGCAGTAAAGCAAGCAGTTCGATTACCAAATCTCCTCTATATTGGAATGGGAAAGTCCGGATCGACACTGCTCTACAAAATGTTTCTTCGCAATCCGGATATCTACGTCTCGCCAAAATTCAAAGAACTAAACTTCTTTGGCAATAACAAACGCTGGAGGGAGGGAATAGAATGGTACGAGGAGTGTTTCAAAGATTGTAAAAACGAGCGCTGGGTCGCTGATGTATCCCCCGGATATCACGCAAAGGATATTACGAGAGAACGAATACAGCAAACTCTACAAGACGATCTAAAGCTAATTTTCACCTTCAGAAGATTTACAGATTTTGCCTATTCACGTTACCTGCAAAAGGTCAGGTCGCGCATGTTAGGCGCCAGCTTCCTGGATGAACTGGAAGGAAAAGGAAATTTTTTCCGACCACTTGATGAAATTCTTCCCCGGTACTTCAATAAATACGGCCGAGAGAACTTTCTAATCATGCAGTATGAGTCAGATTTCGATCGAAAAAATCCCCAGTTCGAAGGCAAGATTAATGATTTCCTGGACCTGCAAGGTTCTTCAAGCTACTACGAAACCACCAGTGATAAAGGGGTGAACAAAGGCTGTATACCTCGATTTGTTTGGTCTGGTGAAACAGGATATGAAGAAGAGGTAGACGGCATCATTTACTCCGTACCGCCAAAAACAATGGTGTACTGCAGTGGGCGAGGATATCGCAACCGATTTTGGACAAATCCGAGTAAAACTCTGATAGACGAAAACCGCGCTATAGAGAAACGCTGGACCACCGAAATGAACCACGATCTCTATCAGTATGTGCAGGAGAATTACACTATGCCGCTTGCAGAACGTATTCAGAACGAAGTTGGAATAGATCTATCTCACTGGAAAATGGATTCTAAAGAGATACGTTACTCACCAGCTCCTTTGCCAGATGCTTACATCGTTGAGGGGCAAGAAGTTTCACTGGAAACCACTCCCTGGGGTTAGTCCTATGAAGATTGTCATCGTCGGAAACTCAAACTGTGTATTTAAGTACGGTTTCTCAAAAACTATTAAGGACTACTTCACCAACCATGGTGATACAGTCGTAAACTTATCAGCCGGCGGTAGCTGCGCGGCATACCATATTTATATATGGCAAGCATACCAGGATGTTCTTATGACCGCAGATGTGGTCATACTGGATTCAATGATCATTGATATTTACCATCATCGTAAGAACCTGGTTACCGATGATCAAATAGAAAGCTACATACACAATATGTATGCTCTCTACAGTTCACTGCCTGGAAAAATCTATTCAGTTTTTTTCCCTTCACTTGCATACGTCGATTCGTATCAAGATGCACATGTATGGCAAGTTCATAAGTCATCAACAGCCAAGTTCCATATTCCTGTTGTCGACATATATGAGGAAGTAAGTAAGAATGGAGCTGATGAATCATTATTCATGAAAGACAGCCATATACACCTAAAATATGCTAACAAGATAGGAGTGTCCCTGTGCGATCACATCCACAGCGAACGCTCACGAAAGAGAGCAGCTGTATCGAGTAATTTGCGTCATGACCCATATACCGTCGCGACTGCAAACTCACCTGTATTCAAAGAATTAGAAACTCAAATTATTGATTCGAGTTTTATATCACATCAAACCGTTAGCGTGAATCAGGATGTATCTATAGGTGAATTCTCAGGCTTGAGTATAATCGGAATTTTCCAATGGAATAAAACACATAAGTCTAAATTGAAAATTACCACAAAAAATTCCAATACGGTAAGACGATTGAGAGGCGTATACTCGGTATTCGAAGTGTTACTCGAGTACCCTGCAATCACAGATGACACTTACATTAGCTGCGGATCAACTAAAGACAAAATTACCCTGCCACCGTTTTCTGACGATATCGAAGATGATGTAGATGCAGTTCCAAATATCGTCGGTATGTTAATGAGTGATGATCGACCTCTTCACATACGTGCTGCAAAAAATCACAGGGTGGATGCAAAGCTGAATCTGACCCCTCTAATTGTTGGCACCTTCGACGAGGAAAGTGAGAAAAGCAATACAGCATAGCCACGTGACAACTACCGTTTAATGAGCTTGCCGATATCCGATAACTATTTTCTTCCTGGAAACACTATTCGAGCATTAGCAGCTTTGTTTTTTGTGTCGTATTCACGTTACTCTATCGGCTGTTTTAATTTTCTGTTTTCCCATTAACTTTTTTAACTTCATGATGGCAGTTGTCTGATCCAGTCTTTTCGTATCTAGGGCGATCAGGTGTTCTGGCGTATTCAAAATAAAACGCTTGATTTTTCACATATATCCTGTGTAGAAGACAGGCTAATTGATGCGTTGCGGTGGTACTGAAAAATACTGCATCGGAAGAATGCGATTCTGCTAAATGTATATTTTCCTCGGTCTCTGGAGCGCTGCTATCGAACATGGATAATGCCGGCGCTCCCGGTACCACCATATTGGTGGAATACTCTGACCCAAAACAGACGCGATGAATACAAACACCAGTATGTTGGAATAAGTAATCCAAACGAAATACAATCCCTGGCATCAGGGTCGAAATGACATAATTGCTCAGTCAGCCTGAAGCCAGTATCACCCGATAATGTTCAGTAATGCATTCCCATAAGCACCCAATTGACTAATCACCAGCAGCCGGAATCGAGAAAAAGTCTCTCTCGATGAACTGGAAAACACAGTTTCGACGATTTAGTGCTCGTTAGTCAGATGACTTCCCATTACAATTTTTTGGTGATACGCATCACAAGCGATTACTTAGCACAAATAAAAAGTCTACTGGTTCACAGCTGATATAAAAGCAATTGCCCTGCAGGAGATCCATGCCGAGCACTGAGTGTAAATTGGAATTATAATACACGCCTTGAAAAGGAACCCGGCATGGCCTTCTATATCCTACCTATGAATAGAGCTCGCTCACAGCAGCGCTGGCATTCGCGTTTCCTCGCGCTTAAGTTACTTTTAGGATGCGTGTTGGGTTGTTTTCCGCTATTGGCTCTAGGAGATCCCTCCACAGAAATTACCCATCCAGATTATAAAGCAAACGTGGTATCTCCCACGACAATCGCCGGCACGGTAGCTACGTCTGCAACACTCGACAGAATAGATTTACTTATTCGGAACGAGCTGGGCGAGTATTGGAACGGAACGCAGTTTCAACCCGACTGGATCGCAGTTCACCCTGACGTTAACAGCACTGACTGGAATTACGTACTGGATACTGACGTCGTGGGGAATATTTATGTTGTCTCCCGAGCCTGGAATAATGATGGTGTTAAACAACCATCAGCATCATATCGACCATTCAGCCTCATTGACACCGCTCCTAATGCATCAATCAGCTACCCAGAGCGAAGATCAGTTGTACCTGCCCCTGTCGTCATATCCGGTGGTGTGACCGCGCATCAACAACTGGATCGTATTGAAGTAAAGATCAAAAACGCTAATGGCGAATTCTGGAATGGAGTAAATTTTCAATCGACCTGGGTTGTAGTACCCGCCGAGGTCCATGAAGGAAATTGGATATATGAGTTTTCACCTGACGCTGAGCCCTGGATCGACGATGCATCCCGGATTTATGTCAGTGTCAAAGCGATCTCTATCGATGGCGACAGGCAAACAGAAGCAGGCTACCAAACATTTGATGTGGTTTTACCAGACACCATAGAACCTGTAGCGAGCGTAACCCACCCTTTACATCGCGCTGTGGTGCAGTATCCGCTAAAACTATCCGGCATAGCATCAGACAACAACGCAGTTGATTCAGTGAATCTTGTCCTCAGAGATTTGACTTCACAACAGTACTGGAATGGTAGTCAATTTCAGCAACAGTGGACAGAGGTTAGAGCAAATCTTTCGTCCGGCCAGTGGAATTATAACTTCGATGGAAACATTACCCACAAACTACACGTTAAAGTTCGAGCGCTTGATACTGCCGGTAATCGACAGTCAACAGCGGATGCCTTAGTTGTTGATGCTTTGTCTTGTGAGCATAAAGTCGAAGGAACTGCAACGCCGGCAAACAGTGGAACACCCACTGTGATCGACAGTGAGTCAATCAGCTTTACCACCGGCACAGTAATTTCTGCAAACTTTTTCAATAGCGGCGCGATAGTAGATCGCGCCGGACGAACAGTTTCTGTATGTGTTACTGAAGGCGATGCATCAGGCTCTAGACGCGCACAGATAGTTACTGATGTTGGACAAACAGACAACACAGCAATTAAAGCTTATCCGGAGTTTATCGTCGGCACTAAATTCGGATTAGTCGGAGAGACCTCCTATCGACCGTATCCTTCGCTAATCTCAAGTACCGGCTTTGTGTATCCGGATCTGGAAGCAATCGCAGGTCTAACCGGTTTGCCGGCGCGAGTAACAAATCTACCGGATATCGATATCGTCGTCGATATCGACGAACAAAATGTTATTGGCGCAGAACGCGACGTAATGATTGAATCGTGGTTTTATGACATATCCGCCAATTCCACCGAAGTGGGCACCGACGCTGCTGGAAACGATCTGGCCAACACATTAAACAATATAGTGGGTGATGGACATCCAAATCCATTACTTAAGAATCTGTCTCTGGAGATGATGGTCCACATTGGTGCTCTTAGCCCGAACGATGTTAGTCAGGCGCGCCGGAATCCGTCTCAGTTTCGATTAACCTCATCGCCTATAACTATAGGTAAATATCATTATCACATCTGGTACGGAACGACAGAGCTCGCACCGTTGGTGGTCTATAGCCGTGAGACTGATGCAAGGGGAAATCCCTCTATGGATCTGTCCAGCGAGGGAGAAATCAGTCTCGATTGGAACCATTTTCTCGAATTCACCCTCAATAACCTGCAGCCTATGTTGTCAGACGCCGGAGTCAGCTGGGCCAGAGATGCCAACAATATCTTTCCTGCACTAAATCAAACGGGCGCTATAGGCGCGGTTGAGGTTGGTGTTGAACCACAAACAAATACACCTGATGACTTACCTTACAGTGCCACCTTCAACAAACTGAGTATTCTTGTCAATGGTCAGCAATTCGGCTTTGAATAGAGATTCATCACTCTCGGAATAAGCGCCACTGCTTAGGTAATTCCGGTGTTAAAACTCATATACCACGCTCTGCGATATGGTTAGCAAAGCCCGCAAACCAGATTTAAAGCGTGCTCTTCCATTCCAGGAAGAGCACGTTTTAACTGTATTGAAAACAAAGACACAACTATATTCCGTAACTATTTGTACGGATTGAATTGCCAAAGCAGTTGCTATGCGGCTTTTGTAAATCGAGCTCTCTCAGACAAAAACCAATCCCAGGTACTCTGCAATCCAACATCCAGTTCAGTGGTCGGATTATAGCCAATTTCCTTCCTGGCCAAACTCACATCACAGTAAGTACGTTCAACCTCTCCTACTCTCTTATCCAGATACCGGACTTCAGACATCTCGTTTTCACCAACTATACTGGTGATTTTTTCAATCAATTGATTAACAGTTGTCGGCTTACCACTACCAAGCTGATAAATTCCCGAGTAATCCGAATCAAAAGATTTGATAAGGATATCGCAGATATCGCCTACATATATAAAATCTCTTGTTTGTTCGCCGTCACCATACACCAACAACGGATCACCATTTAGTATCGCTTTGAAGTATGCAGCAACCACAGAGCCCTTGTGAAAAGAACCCGGACCGTAAACATTAGAAAATCTGAATGAACAATTATTCATCCCGAAAGATCCATTATAAGCACCAAGATAGCCTTCTGCCGCTAGCTTCGATGCACCATACGGTGATAATGGGCGCGCAGGCATATCTTCATTAAGTGGCGGCTCTATCTCCCCCGTTATGGCACCGCCTGTAGATGCAAATAACAAACGGGACTTATTGTGCTGCCTCATCAATTCCAGAAGATTAAACGTAGATACAACGTTAGTTTGGAAATTATAATCCGGCTTTTCAATCGAACCCATCACAGTGGTGTCGGCAGCCAGATGTACAATAACATCATGGCTCTTTACTAAATCAGACAAAATATCCGTATTAGACAAATCCGCTTTAACCACCTTCGCGTCACCTGGATTTATATGCTCTTCTTTACCAAGTAGACAATTATCTAATACGGTAATATCTTTAAAACCAGCAAGATTAGCCTTTGCAACCAAGTTCGCACCAATAAATCCAAGACCGCCAGTAATCAATATTTTCATACTTTCCAAATTCCTTCAAAATATATAAACGTTTAACAAATAAAGAGGTATTCCATAACCTTGATACTACTATTTTCATTTTTAAATCTAACTACTTTCAATCACTCCATGGACGATCAAAGAACTATCATATCTACTACAGTTGTAAGCCGATAACTCGTTTGTCTCAAACACGACTCCCCTGTCTCTGGACCGTTTGCTTTGTGAAACTTTACGTACTCTTTTAAAGTGTATGGTGTCTGTCACTATGTGGTGCTCAATTCCATTTGCTAGCGTTCTCATATTCCAGTCCCAATCTTCGTAGGCAAAGCCAAGCTCTATATTTCTCTTACGATAAGGGAAAGACTGCAAAACATCTCTGCCACACATACACATCGCATCCCAATAATTTCCAACCCTGAAATAGTCGAGACTAAAATACTGATCGTTGGATGACTTCTGAACAAAAATACTTCCTCTCCCTTCGAAGTACAGGTTTATTTCCGGATGCACTATTCCTTTATACTCACAGACATCCCGGTGTCCTTTCCATAACCAGTTATAGCCGAACAGGTCGTCACCATCAAGAAAGGCAATGTATTCACCAGAAGCAGCTGATACACATTCGTTTCTAACAAATCCCTGATCACCTAAATCGAACTCGAGAACGTCACATTTTTCTGTTTTGGAGAAATGTTTAATTAAGCGATCTGTATCTGCTGATGGACGATCAAGAGCTAACAATATTTCTACATCAATACCTCTTTCTTTTGCACGCTTTACAGCATCCAATAGACTGCCAAGAGTTGCACCTACAAGATGCCCTTCATCATGAAAGGTACAAATTACTGAAATATCATATTTATACACTATGCGAGCCTAGTAGAACTTTTCCAAAACAGAATTAGCAAAATTCTCCATTGAGTGTCTTTCAACAATTCCTTGTTTTAGTCTTTTAGATTTCTCGCGTCTTTCTTCCGGTCTAGTAAGAGCGCCTGTTATCTCAGAACAATAAGACTCCGCATTATCAACATCATCAACAAGCCAGCTATTACTTGTGTTAAGTATATCCCTGGTACCCCATACGGCCGTACTTACCAGAGGTACTTCACTGACCCCAACTTCAAGTATAAGATTGGGAATTCCATCCCACTTTGAGGTGTACAGCCACAAGTCACACTTATTAAGATCTAAATCTCCCATATCACTATACGGAGGGTTAATCGTTATGTTTGCAGGAACTTCTTCCAACTGATAGTCACCAATAACACTTTCACCCCAACAATGAAACTGAATCTCAGGTAACAACCTGGCTATTCGAATAACCAGACTGAAATTTTTCTGTCGATCCAGCCTTCCAGCCCAATAGATATTTTTGTTTTTTACTTCTGAGTCATCCTTAGACTGATAAGTCTGCCGCTGGTTAATCTCAACAGGTGTGTAGAATGTTGTTAGTTTCTTACAATCCTCATCACACATAATCATATTCTTCGCAGTCACTTCTTCTCGTAAGTAATCACTGTCGAATATAATATTTTCCAGATAGGCCATCGATGAGACAAAATATTTACTTGGGTAACCTACCTTTACGTCGTCTTTATTCAAGTCATAACAAAAAAAGTACGCGCTTAATGAGCATTGTGTGGCGAGCCTTTTACCATAAACCTCATATACATCCCAACCAAGGGCACTATTAACATTCATGACTCTCTTAGCACCAACACCACATAAAAGATCATATAAAACACTCTCTTTCTGTGCTTTTTCCAACCCTGTGAGTAACTTTGCCAAACTATAGGTATCGGTGTCTTCAGGAAACCATTCGGGATGGATATTAATATCGAGATCAGTTATTACAATCAAAATAGAATCATCTATTCCTATAGAAGCGATTGCTTCTGCAAATTTACCTGCAATTTTAGTAGCACCACTCATTCGACAGTGCGGAATCATTATCACAGTATCGTACTGATTTTTTGGAAGCTCTAGTCGAACTCTCCTCACTACGGAGGCAAGAACAGTATTGAACGGAGGCCTGCTAATGCCGATTTCCAGACTTCGCTCCATTATTTTGGAGTCATACTCCGCCGCTGCACATATTTGCTGGTATAAGGAGCCACTAATGAGTCTACTCCGTAAATTTTCATCTGAATGATTTTTATAATACTCACTTATTATTTCTGCACCCAACTCCTCCTCTCTTCCTTGTTCGAGAGTTTCATACCTACGATTAAACGAGAATCCCCGAGCCATTAGATAAGATGCAAATATATTTTCCCCATCGATACACTGTATTCGTGATGCAATATAGTTAAGCGCTATTACGTTACCATTAGGAATATTGTTGTACATGCCTTCATACAACCAGTCTATAAACAGTGAAAATTCGCTCGTTAATTTTGCACCGGTATTCCTTTTATAAACTTCTCCGTCAAAATAGCTATTAGGAATTATCCTATTCGCAGAGGTTATCCACTCCCTCAGGCAAGCCGAATCACTTAACAAAGATCTGGTAGTTGCTCTGTACAAATTCGGATCAAACAGGCCACACGGAATCGAGTTATTACTATGAATTTCACTTACATATTTCAAAAAGTCATTCAGTACTTTGACAGAATATAATCCGTGCTCATTTAACGGATGATACATTGCAGCCAGTAATTCCAGAGATTCCGGTTCCCGTAACCACTCCAGCTCGGAGCATTGAAGAATTTCCTCAAGGTCGGAGGAAAATGACTTCCTTATTTCCAGATCGAATGCTGAATTACCCGTAAAATACTGAAGCAAACGAAATCCGGGCTCTGATAGAAAATCTCTAAAACACAGATTTTCTTCGATGGTTGATTTATTTTCTCTGGGCGTGTAGCCAGAGATGGGAACCATGTCCCTTCCGTTGTTTGTAGTATCAACAGAATACAAAAAGTGATTGAGAGGCTCAAATTCAGCACGATCAGCGCTCCGCAGCATCGTGTTTTCAACGAGATACCTCTGCGCCTGGAATCTTTTCGAAGGCACTTTTCCGTTACGCCAGCCGTGCATGGCATAATGCACGACGGGATGTTCACCAGAATCTAAAACATGCGGGTTGGTATTAAGATACCACTCTGAATCAAAGTAGGGATTTGGCCTGTAGCCTAAGCTGGTGCCATTTAAGACGTAGTGTTCTATTGGAAGGAGTGCATTGGACTCTTTCTCATCCATGTACTCCGATTTATACCAGTCACTTAGAAACAAACCTGTTTTTAAAATATCCAGCTCTAGCAATAACAAATCATTTTTAGGGGGTGTGATTTTCCTATCGCTTGCAATCCAATGCGCCAGAGCGTTTTCTGGCTTTACGCCCTGCCCAATTATCGCTGCATATCCAACAACATCAAAATACGGAGAAGGGGAAAATCCTTCAAATCTTCCCACCTCATGGTAGTGAAGCAAGCTGTTGCCAGTGACTTGACTATTTCTTAAATACTTGTCCCGATACCACTGAGGCATGAAGTACTTATTAGGCAATCGGTCCTTTTTGTCACCACTCTTTATATAATGATCTAAGCAACTCCCGCCCTGCTCAACCACCCAGGTGTAACTTTCAGAATACCATTGATCATCGAATAATCCAGACTGATGCAGCTTGGATTGCAAGCCGTTTTGCGTTTTTTCGACAGTAGAATGCATAGTATTAGATGCTTATAATTTTTATAGTTTCTACGGTTTGTCAACAACACCTGCTATGCTGCAAGCTGATAGTTTTTTCCAACTACTCTTCGGAAGTAGTTGATTGTTCTATCCAACCCTTCATCAAGCTCTATTTGAGGCTCCCAGCTATTCAATTTTTCTTTCGCTAGTGAGATATCAGGTTTTCTTTGTGTCGGATCATTGACAGGCAGTGATTTGTATACAATCTTCGAGTCAGAGTCTATTTTCTCAACTACTTTCTCGGCTAACTCTTTGATCGTAAATTCGGTTGGATTTCCAATATTCACTGGCCCGATGAAATCGTTCGCTGTACCCATCATACGTACTATCGCTTCAACCAGATCGTCGACAAAACAGAAAGATCTGGTTTGCGAACCGTCACCGTAAATCGTTATATCTTCCCCGGTTAGCGCCTGAACAATAAAATTTGACACCACACGGCCATCGTTTTCGTGCATTCTGGGGCCGTAAGTGTTGAATATACGAACTACTTTTGTATCTACCTTATGTTGACGATGATAATCAAAAAACAAGGTTTCAGCGCACCGTTTTCCCTCGTCGTAGCATGATCTTGGTCCGATAGGGTTTACGTTGCCCCAGTAACTTTCAACTTGAGGATGTACAACAGGATCTCCATAAATCTCACTTGTCGACGCCTGCAATATTCTGGCTCCGGTACGTTTGGCCAGACCTAGCATATTAATCGCACCATGTACGCTTGTTTTTGTAGTCTGCACCGGATCAGTCTGATAATGAATCGGAGAAGCGGGACATGCCATGTTATATATTTCGTCGACTTCGACGTACAACGGAAAGGTTACGTCATGTCGAATGAACTCAAACATGGGGTTGTCAAGCAAGTGTTGTATGTTGCGTTTTGTGCTTGAATACAGATTGTCAACGCAAACTACTTCGTGTCCCTCACTTACAAATCGATCACACAGATGGGAGCCTAAAAATCCAGTACCACCAGTCACAAGAATCCTTTTCGATGTCGTATGGATAGATTTAGAATTCGTTGCATTAATTCGACTAATAGACATCAATTGACCTTTTTGACCGATCCACAGTGGGTTTTCAGGGAGTTACGGAGATAGCAATTGACATACCAAGTAGAGTGAATAATACCTTTCTACAAACATCACGTTTAGCGTCTCCTGAACTGCCACAATCTCTGAACAATATGTCAGTTCAATGGCAGTGAGTTTTGCGCGGTTCTTGCATTTTCCCGTCCTCTTATCAATATCCCTTGATTCAGACCGGACCAGCAATGATCAGATATGTTGCCCAAAGAGCATGCGTACTATTTTTCGCGCTAGCTTCATTTACAACTGCAGCTGACACCTTACAAATACCCCTCAGTGGCATTGGCGAGGTTCCGTCACTGGACGGTCTGAGCATTAATCCATCAATTTTAGAGAACGGCGAGATTGAAATTGGGGCGCAGAAAGTACAGCAATTTTCTGTCAGTCACACAGGCGATGCAGATGCACAAAATATAGATATTTTGTCAGTTGAGGTTGGCGGTCAGGATTCTTATGATTTTATCTCGGACTACGTCGGCTACAACACATTGGAAGCCGGTCAGGCTTTAAATTTCTCTGTGACTTTTAGTCCGGCAACACTCGGGTACAAAAAGGCGTTCCTGCGGATTGAGCACTCGGGTGAAAACTCTCCACACCTGGTGCTTTTAACCGGGGTCGGAATAGACGTACCTGCCAGTGAACTGAAAATTACAGACAGTGAGCTTGAATTTGGAACTACTGAAGTGGATAAAACCTCCACCAAAACACTGACTCTTACCAACGCCGGTGGGAACGGTTACCCGGTAATCAACATATTCAATGTACTTATCACTGATGACAACACCAATGCTTTTACCACTAATTTCGGGAATAACATTACATTAAATCCCGGACAATCAGCTCAGATCGTCACCAATATGACATCTACCATTGCAGGTCAAAAAGCAGCACAACTGACCATTGAACATGACGGATCGAACCCGACCATAAGAGTAGACCTAAAGGGTACAGTCGAACTGGCACCGGAGGAACCGCTCCTGCCTGATGATCCCGCAGTACCTCCTACCCCAGGCGGACTCACAAGCCCGGATTTTCACAATACAAAACTGAAAAATGTGAACCTTAAGAACCCTACATCCTTACAGATTGGCCCTGATGGAAATCTATACGTTGCGGAGCGAGACGGGTATATCTGGGAATACGAAGTCGCCAGAACCAATACCAATACCTATAGCGTCACCAATTCAAACAAGATTGGCCTCATTCAGGGCATGACGAACCATAATGATGACGGCAACGTAAATAACAATATCAAAGGCCGCCTGATTACCGGTATTTTAGTCACAGGTACTGCAAACAAACCTGAGATTTTAGTCGCTTCATCCGACCCGCGCCAGGCTGCCGGCCCTTCCGGCAATGACTCGAATCTTGACACTAATTCTGTAATCATCTCCCGGCTCACCAAAAATGGTAACAACTGGAGCAAAAAAGATCTGGTCAGAGGACTGCCGCGCTCTGAAGAAAATCACGTTGGCAACGGAATGCAGTTGAGCGCCAACGGTAATATTTTATATATTGCGATAGGTGGTCACACCAATATGGGCGTACCCTCAAATAACTTTGCGCGCTTACCGGAATACGCACTAAGTGCCGCCATTCTGGAAGTAAACCTCAACCAGATTGGTAACAACACCTACGACTTACCCACACTGGATGATGAAGATCGTCCGGGCAACAACGACAACAATGATCCGTTCGGCGGCAACAACGGTAATAACATGGCAATCCTTGAATCCAACGGGCCTGTCAAAATATACGCACCCGGCTTTCGAAATGCCTATGACTTACTTCTAACAGCGCAGGGTCGCATGTACACCGTTGATAACGGCCCAAATGCCGGTTGGGGCGATACCCCCGCCAACAACTGCCTGGGAGCTTACAAAGATGGTGGCAACACCTACGGCGACGGATTGCATTTTATAAGCAACAAAGGCTACTACGGCGGGCACCCTAACCCTACACGAGGGAGTAAAAACAATAAATTCAACGAGTCGAATCCGCAATCACCAATTCAGGGTGCAGCTAACCCGGTAGAGTGTAACTTTAAAGTCCCTGGTAATCAGGACAACGCATTGCATGTATTCGGTTCATCTACCAATGGTCTCACAGAATACACGGCAAGCAACTTTAGCGGATCGATGAAAGGTGATTTGCTTACTGCAAGCTTTAACAAATCTGTATACCGAATTCAGCTCAACAATAACGGCAACAAGATCGTCGGTCTCGACAAGTTCTTCAATAACCTGGGAACACCGTTAGACGTAACTGCCCAGGGCGACAACGAAGCCTTTCCGGGCACGGTCTGGGTTGCAGACTACGCACAAAACGATATACACATTTTTGAACCCAAAGACTATCAGTAACAAACCTGGCACGCTCAGGTGTGACCAATAGAACAAGCTGCAAAGTAAAACGGCAACAACCTGTTGTCATATAGCCAGCCGGAATCATACTCATGTTAAGCTATAGGAAACCTGTCTATAGCATCAAGGGTGAACCGGGTTGTCAGAAAAACTTAAAGACGAGATTATAAAAACTTTCGGCACCCCGTGTGCTGTTGTTGATCTCAATGTTGTTGACCAAAATATCGCACGTGCTCAGCTTCTCTGTGATAAGGCAGGTGTTGCCAACCGTCCGCATATCAAAACACACAAGTCACCATTTTTCGCCAAAATGCAGATTGCCGCAGGTGCAAAGGGAATTACATGTCAAAAACTTGGTGAAGCCAGAGTAATGGCAGAAGCAGGAATCACAGACATTATCATTGCCACCAACCTGCTCGGTGCTGCAAAGTGCGGTGAGCTTGCATCGCTCCAAAGCCAGGTTGCATTAAAAGTGTGTGCAGATAACGCAGTGTCACTCGCCGCTTACTCAGACGCCGCAATTGAAGCCAACAGACCGCTGGACGTTTTGATCGAATGCGATACCGGGCAGAAACGTGCCGGAGTGGAAACACCAGATGAAGCGTTGCAGTTAGCCAAACAGATAAAACTCGACCCCATGCTGAACTTTGTCGGGTTGCTGTTTTACCCTCCACTTCACGGTTGGCAGGACACACAGATTTTCTACGACCAAATAAATTTTGGACTGAACGAGCTTGATCTTAGCCCCACAATCGTCTCAACCGGAGGCACACCAAATTTTGTAAATCTTGGACAATTGAAAGGTGCAACAGAGCATCGCGCTGGAACTTGCATCTTTAACGACAGGATGATGATCGAAGCCGGCGTAGCAACACTCACAGATTGTGCTTTTAGTGTTTATTCAAGCGTAGTAAGCCGTGCAGGAACTGACCGTGGAATCCTCGATGCCGGTTCCAAAACTCTGACAGCAGACACCGGAGGTCTCACCGGTTACGGTCATATTATTGAACATCCGCACGCGCAAATTCACAAGTTTGCCGAAGAACACGGATTTCTGGATCTTTCCGGCTGTAACGATAAACCAAACATCGGAGACGTTGTGCGCGTAATTCCTAATCACGTTTGCGTAGCGGTAAATATGTTTGACCAACTGGTTACCGTTAGAGACGGTCAGGTGGAAGCCGTTATACCTGTAGCAGCGCGCGGCAAACTGGTTTAATTAGGCAGCACCCATTAAGCGTTCATCAAACGGATACCTGGTTAAGTTCTCATGGCCGTTCTCAGTGATCAACACCTGATCTTCCAGCTTAATAGAAAAATCACCGCCCACAGGACTTATCAGCGCTTCAACGCACAGTACCATACCCGCCTCGAGCTCATAATCAAATGCCCCTTCAACCATTTTGTCCGGGTAGGCAACTAACGGCCATTCATCACACAGACCAACGCCATGCATCAGGCACCCATACTTCTGGCTCTGGTATTCAGGTAACAGCTTATGCGAATTACGCGAAAGCTCCTGAATATTCACTCCGGGCTTAAGCAACTCCATGTTAGTCATAATATGCTCGTGCCCGTGCTGCATAGCGGCGACCATATCTGCCGGCGGCGCTTCATCGCCAACCCACCAGCTGCGACTAATATCTACACAGATGCCGTAGCTGCCAACAAGATCAGTATCAAAGCTGACTATTTCATTGTTTTGGATAACCCGTTGCCCGCACTCCTGAAACCACGGGTTTGTTCTTGGCCCTGAAGCAAGCAAACGCGTTTCTATCCACTCCCCCCCACGGCGAATATTTTCTGCATGCAACACCGCCCATACATCATCTTCCGAGGTATCGGTGAGCGGTATATTTGTGCGAGCATAGTTTTCCATTACCTGCACCGCAGTCTCACACGCATGAGAAGCACAGCGCATTGCCAGTATTTCATCTGGTCCTTTAACCGCGCGGGATTTCTCGGTAACTTCTTCTCCATCCATTACTTCAAAGCCCTGAGCCTCCAGCGCACGCAAACCATGCAGCATGATTTTGTCCACTGCAAGTCGTTTATTGTTGCCGCCATGCACAGCTACCAGCTCACGTACTTCATTGGCAAATTTGTCTGCGGCAATATCTACTTTATCGCCGCGGTCAAAGTAAAAGAGATCTGCTCCGGAGCGCTGTTCACGTACCAACGGATTAAAAGTCGACAGAAATGGTGAGTTCTTATAGTCCCAAATCACCATGTAGCCGTCAGCACAAAGCAATACCGCCCGAAACGGATTATGTGTATTCCACAACTGCATATTGGTGCTGTCTGTAGCGTAGCGAATATTGAGCGGATCAAAGACCAGCAATGCCCCGTAATCGCGATCAACAATATGTTGCGTCAGACGTTTCCAACGATATTCACGCATCGCTGTGAGACTGGGCAACTGCAACCCTGCCTCCTGCCACTCCCTGAACGCTAATTGTGTTGGCCCAATCTCAATACGATTGCTATCGTTCGGAGAGCCGTCTGGTAAATGAGTTCCAAACGACGGGTCTATCTTGCGCAACTCACGGTAGCGTTGTTCATGTGACATGGCGAATCCCCTCAAGCTATGAAACGGGTCGGATTTCTTCTCCGTCTGATTGTAGCGCTTGAACAAACGACAAATAAATCTCTTTTTAGTGCACCACCCGCTCTACATTAGCCGTTTTGCGACGCCTTATTCACAATTATCTGCCGGGTAACCCCGAAAGCGAGTTAACTGTTTTGAATAACCTATCAATTGTCGTGATAATCCAAGCTTCGAACAAAATAAATGTCAACCAAAACCTCCGCCAAACTCACAATTCTGACCTCAACTACTACGTTGCAGACAACACTATGAAAATACAAACCCGGGTAGTGGTTAGCGGTAGCGGCGCAGCAGGAAACCGCACAATCAGCCATTTGACTAACAGGAACCGGTCAAACGTTGCTCTGTTCGAGTACAAGGAACCGAGCTCCGGTAAACCAGATAAAAACTACCCTGCACTGTTCCGCTATATTTCGCTGTATTGTCCTCAAAACCCTCACTTACACACATAACTCCATGACCGCAAGACGCACCAGAAAAAAGGGTCAGCTAAGCGCTCGCCAGGCAATGCATGCCAAACGTGCAGTAGCACCGGAAATAAATCCCAGCCCGCCGGGCCCGACCGGTGGGCAATATCAGCCACTCACAGAACCTGATATCCAAAAAATCTATGCATCTGCTCTTAAGATTTTATCAGAGCTCGGTATGGGTGAATCACCGGAAGCACTTACATCACAGGCCTTAAAAAAGGGAGCCGTGCTTAACGATAAAGGAAGGTTGTGCTTTCCAGCAGCAATGGTCGAAGACATCATTGCAGGAGCTTGCAGAGGTTTTACACTTTACGGTCGCGATCCATCACACAACATTGAAGTTGGCGGGGACAAAGTCTATTTCGGCACCGGTGGTGCGGCGGTTCAAACACTGGATCTTGATACCAGTAATTATCGGGCAGCAACACTGACCGACCTCTATGACTTCACACGTTTAGCAGATACATTATCCAACGTCAGCTGGTTTACCCGTTGCTGCGTCGCCACAGATGTTGCCGATATCACAGAACTCGACATCAACACCGCCTATGCCTTGTTAAAAGGAACAAACAAACCGGTTGGCACAAGCTTTACAGTTGCAAGCTCGGTCGACCCGATTATCGACATGTTTGATACAGCACTTGGTGGTGAAGGAAAATTCAGCCACAAACCCTTTTGCAAGGCTCACATCAGCCCGGTTATATCACCACTTCGGTACGGTGATGACGCTTTCGAAGTAGCGTTAGCCTGTATCAACCGTGGTGTACCGCTGAACAACATTATCGCCGCACAATCCGGCGCAACGTCACCAGCGACACTTGCCGGCATGCTTGCCTGTACACTGGCAGAAACTCTGGCTGCACTGGTTATGGTAAATGTCTACACGCCAGGTTACCCGATGATATTTTCTAACTGGCCCTTCGTAATTGACTTACGAACCGGCTCTTTTTGCGGTAGCGGTGGTGAAATCACATTGTTAAATGCCGCATCAGCGCAGTTATCAAACTGGCTGGGCCTGCCGTCCGGCGCAGCATCCTCTATGAGTGATTCAAAAGCAGTAGACGCTCAAATGGGACTTGAAAAAGCCATGTCTTCACTTGGAGTCGGTCTGGCAGGTTGCAATATGGTTTATGAATCATCCGGTATGATGGCAAGCCTTCTGGGCGCATCATTCGAGGCCATGCTGATTGATGATGAAATGCTATCGCAGGTCTACCGTACTCTGCGTGGTATAGAGGTGAATGATGAAACACTCGGATTCGACGCAATAAAGGAGGCTATCTATGGAGAAGGTCACTTTCTGGGTTCACAACACACTATGGATGCGATGCAGCGAGACTACTTCTGGCCAAGCACTCTCACCGACCGACAACAACCTGCAGCCTGGGAAGAAGGCGGCTCTCAAGATATGTGGCAAAGGGCTAACATCAGAGTTCGTGAGATACTGAAGAATCATCAGCCCGACTATGTAAACAGTCAGGCCGACAAATCTATTAGAAACCGCTACCCGATCCTGCTACCTGTTTGAAGGTCTATTGCAACAGCACGCCATCATCATGATAGCGCGAATCGTGCGGTTCAAAAAAACGGTTGGTTTCTCTCCAGCCTGGCACTGGAAACTGATAAAACTCACCCTCGTGAGCAAAAGCCTCATTGGTCCATGCTTTCAGAATAATTTGCAGCGACTCCAGATACAAACGCATTACTTTATCGTTGTCACGCCGATCACCCTCGACGTTAAACTGAATTGTTGCGCGTTCATTGATACCTTTGGCAACCCCGAAGTCAACACGACCCAATGACATATTATCGAGCATTGCTATATCTTCAGCGACTCTCAGCGGATGCCAGTCAGGTAGTACCACAGGGCACGTACCAACACGGATTTGGTCAAACCTCGCAGCTATGTGAGTGCACATTTGGATAGGGTTAGGCGGTGCATTCATGTAGCCGTTGTGAGCAAAGTGGTGCTCTGTAAACCAGCTGGTAGTGAAGCCAGCTTGCTCGGCAAGACCGGTTTGCTCCCGAATCATTTCAAGCGTGCGCTGCCATGGAATGGTTTCGCCGGGACTGAAATTGGCGATCAGGTCAAAACGCATTAGTGCCACATACCTTCATGAGCATACCAGTCACCGTCCCGCTTATGGATGCCAACAATAATAATGTACTCTTTCTTTACATAGGTGCCTTTCCAGACAAATCTGATACTCATCTCATGAGTGCTTTCGTCACCTTTTATGCAGCAAAGAAATTCGCGGGTTTTATAAGCTCCGGCTTCCTCCAACATTTCATCCGCATCTGCGTCAAAATATTCTTTGCTAAAATCACTGTCCTTTTGCTCAATCGGATCGAAAGGCACAAGAAAAGCGTCATAGTCTTTGGCTGCATCCGCCGCGATCATCTGATCAAGGTATTTCTCAGCAATTGCTCTTTGTTCTTTATTGCATTCCATCACAGGCCCTCAGCAGGAAATCATCCGCTTATCGTTGCACTCAAGTCAGTATAGTATTGTCTTCAAGCTCTCAGTCAAGATAAGTAAAAGACGCATGTGTGTAATTGAAGTTAATCTGGGTTAAGACTTTGATAAATCGCTCTCGACTACCATGCTATTCGCTAATATTACAACGCCCGACAACTCCACAGGCTCAACTCTGATGAAAATCAAAGCAGTATTATTTGATCTGGATGAAACGGTACTCGATCGCTCTAAAACTCTTGAATACTATCTGGCGTGGCAATCTAACGAGCAGCTGAGCCTGCCTCCGGAAGAATGCGAAAAATATACACAGCGCTTTATCGAACTTGACGACAACGGTCAGGTTCACAAAGAAGAGGTCTACGCAGCACTTGTAAAGGAATTAGGCATTCAGGACTACACATCCCTCGAATTAACACAAACTTATACCGAATTCCTGAGAAGATTTACGGTTGAAAAACGCCACATCACAGAATCAATCTCCGTACTTAAATCTCAGGGCATTAAGATTGGTTTAATTTCAAACGGTCAATCACCGTTTCAGGAAGAAAACCTGGAGTCGTTAGGTCTTACCGAATTCTTCGATACAATATTGGTCTCGGAATCGGTTGGACTCAGAAAACCCGATATAAAAATATTCGAGCTTGCATGCAACAATCTGGATGTTGATCCGGCTGAGTGCATATTCGTTGGAGATAATCCACTTACAGACATTGAAGGCGCTAACAACGCTGGAATGATCAGCGTATTCGTGCCGACCAGACGCTACCCGGGATGCGCCATTGCTAATCACGTTTGTCGCGATATGCGAGACCTGCCGTCTGTAGTTTTAGAGGCAGGGGTAGCCATAGACACAGGACAGTAACAGAAGCAATACAACACCAAAATCCCCAACTGCAGTCACAATGCTGTATCACAGTTAGACTTGCGATTTTTCTACATCAGTTCATCGGTTCGGTCATCAGTTTCTCCATACCGATGCAGGGTTGGCTTTTTTAAACCGTCGTACAAAGACTCTATATTTTTGTTCACCAAGTCGCCCTGCTCTGCGAACAATGAATTTCCGGCAAGATCACTATCAACAATAAATGGCCCGAATTTCTCAACTTCAAATAACCACATTGCCTGTGCGATACCGAGATCGTCAATCCAGTGTACATCGCGCACCCCTGTAACTCCGCGACCCAATAACGCACCGGTACCGTAACCCACAGTAGTCAGGTAAATTGCACCACGAGGTGCGAAGACTTTTTCATAATCCTCTTTTGACATACCCCCTTTACCGATAACAATTTTGGTTTGTGTCAGATCGAGCCACTCGGCCATATATTTGGAAAACCGAAAGCTCGCAGTCGCAGTAACTCCACCTACGCTGTAACCTCCATCAGGTTTAGGCGATGCTGCGGGAGAACAGTGAAAATTTACATTGCTTATGGTCGCAAGATCTGCAGGCAGCGCATCACCGTCTTTCAGTATTCGATCATATACCCCTTCACGTGCGGTATAAACCACACCAGTCAGGAAAACAATATTACCCGGCTTCAACGCCGCAATAGCATCTGCCGTTGCCGGTAACTGCAGATCTACTTCTTTAAGCTGCTGAGTGTCTGGTTTGTCGGCCATTCAACTGTCTCCCTTCGCATATATGGAGTAAACCACTTCGGATCAGTGCGGTAACTTATAGTGCCATCAGCATACAATCGGGCTGTCGCTCGGCGCGATGATAAGCAGAACGTATGAACACTAACGGGCATGCCACCTGTATGCGTGTAGCCAACCTCTATGTGGCAGTCCACTACCATTGACGATCCAACAAACCCCATAGGCCCCATGCCAATGCTATTACCCATCTGCATTAACTCTTTTTCAAGCTCTGCTATTTTGGGATCCGGATTTTCTTCACCGACTGATCGCAAACAGGCAGCCTGCTTGCCAAGCTGCATACAAGTATCTTTGGACCCACCGATACCAACACCAACAATAGCAGGCTGACAGCATAAACCTCGCTTGCCAAAGGCAATCATTGTGTCGAGAAAAAATCTTTTGATTCCATCAATGCCATCACCGGGGAACAACATACGATAGTCGGTACCGAACAACCCGCCTTTATGAACTGTGGTTACATCTACCCAGTCCGCATCCGGTTCAAAAGACCATTCTATCTCGGGTGCATTGATACCTACATTGTTATTGTGTTCTGTGCGCCAAAGCGGATGCACGCGGTTGGGTCTTAACGGTACATCGGTAGTGGCGCGCGCTGTGGCTGATCGCAATGCCCTTTCAATACCGGTAAAACCTCCCCGCAACGGTGCCTGATCTCCGATCTTCACATAGTAGCGTGGTAAACCGGTATCGGCGCACATTGGACGCCGGTCTTCCGTGGCTGCATCATAGTTGTCGATCATCGTTTTGATAACATAACCAGACAAGGTATTTTCTTCTTTTTTTTGCGTGGCCTTTATACCCTTTAGATAATCATCAGGAATATCTATGGCGGCTTTTTTCATAATCTCGTAGCCTGCCAATTCTATATTTTCTGTACTAATCATATCGCAGTTCTCTGGTAATACTTTTAGCAGTTGATAGCTTTTCAGAAGCAGGCTTAGTCTTATGCGGTTGCCGGAGGTGCACCCGCCTCACCCTCTATCAATGATTCACCCGGTCTGACTATACTGAATTCAACCGGCACAGCTTCTGTAACCAATTCATCAGTGTTACCCGAAGTACGGATATAACAAGTATCATCAAGCTCACCGGTTTCCGGGTAGTCCTCACGAAAGTGCGCACCGCGTGAGTCCTGGCGCGCAATTGACGCTTCAGTGATTACCCTGCTGATATCAAACAGACTTTGCATATTCAGCCAGTCATGCCAGGTCAGATTAAAAGCACGCTGACCATCCTGCAAACCCGTATCAAACAATGCTTTGTACTGCAGATTTAGCTCCTCACGAGCGACGGTCAGGTCCTGTTCATTGCGCAGAATTCCTACTTTATTCCACATCGTCCGGTGCAGACTATCTCGCAACGCAGACAAATTATCAGGCTGCTTGCCAAACGCCATTTCAGCTCTTGCAACTCCCCGCTCTACCACAGACAGGTCCACCTCTTTCCAATATTGATTAGCAGCCACATAAGCGGCCATTGAGTCACCGGCAATGCCGCCATAAACCGTCGAGTTTGCCACCCCGTTACCGCCGAGTCGGTTAGCACCGTGTACGCCACCGCAATCCTCACCGGCAATAAACAGCCCTGGAGATGATGATGCTGTATCGATCCCGCACTCAATTCCTCCCATCATATAGTGGGCAGTGGGCACCACCTCGACTCTGCCGGCAGCAAGATCAAATCCGCAGTCAGCACAGCGCTTTACCATGCCAGGGAAACGCTCACTGACATTGTCAGGTCCCAGATGTCCCATCTCTATGTATACGCCACCCATTGATGTAACGTTGCCACGACGCATTTCATCATAGATACCCCGCGATACGATATCGCGAGTCGCACGTTCTGCATTTTCGTGATAGTCCAGCATAAAACGATGACCATCGCCATTAAGCAGATACCCGCCAGCACCACGCAGGCCTTCTTCGAGCACCGTACCGGTCATACGTGTAGCAGGTCCGCCAAGCAAACCTGTCGGATGAAATTGCACCATTTCCATATCACGTAAAGTCAAACCGTAGCGCAGTGCCATAGACAGTCCGTCACAGGACTTATCACCGGATGGCGTGTGATATAAATACATCGTCGGGCCGGCACCGGTAGCGAGCAATACCGCCTTTGCTTTAACCAACCGATACTCGCCAGTGCGAATATCAATTAGCAGCACACCAGCTATGCCTGCATCATCTTTTGCTGGTATCAGTTCAATTGCACGGTGTTCTTCAAGCCGGTTAACCTGCAGCGAATTCACCTGTTCCATCGTGCGGTTAATGATCTCAATACCGGTCAGATCACCTTTGTGCACTGTGCGATCAAAGCTTTGTCCGGCAAACGCTTTCTGATGTAATGAGCCATCATCATTGCGATCAAAAAAGCAACCCAGTTCATTTTCAAGCTCCTGAATTCGCTCTACTGCTTTAACGCACAACTCCCAGGCCATGTCCTGTCGCGGCAACCACTTACCGCCTACAATGGTGTCCATAAAATGCCGTTCGATTGAATCACCACTCGCCACTGCTACGTTGTAGCCGCCCTGTACCATACGCGTACAGCCGGATTTGCCCAGCAGCCCTTTTACTGCAATGGTTACGTCAAGATCTGGGTTAGCTTGTTTAGCGTGTATCGCTGCAAAAAGACCGGCGCCGCCGGCACCGAGTATTAGAATGTCTGTCTGGTGAGTTTCAACCATGCGGCTACAACTGCGCCAGAAAGATAAACCCGACAACCAATGCACAGAGAACACTGGGAATTATCCAACCGGTGCGTCCATCCAAAGCATTTGGCCAATCAGTTAGCTCGAGCATCAACACTCTAAAACCAAACAGCAAGTGCACTGAAAGCAATACAACCAATATCCATTCTGCAAACTTCACTACTGGTAAGTCGGTGAATGCTAAAAATCGGTTCAACTCGTCAGCACCTTCAAGCGCCAGCCCCAAC
>CAZYRP010000075.1:0-23763 GCA_964649465.1 uncultured Granulosicoccaceae bacterium
GATGTGGAAGATCTTATCTGGGGCTGCGTCAATCAGACGCTTGAACAAGGTTTTAATATCGCCCGAGGCATTGTGATCCGTTCAGATCTTCCGGATACCGTCGGTGGTCAGACGGTCAGCCGTTTGTGTGGCAGCTCTATGTCAGCACTTCACACTGCCGCTCAGGGTATCCAGACTGGCTATGGTGATGTATTCATTGCCGGTGGTGTTGAGCATATGCAGCATGTGCAGATGCTTCACGGTCTTGATCTTCATCCGGCCATGAGCAAGCACGTAGCAAAAGCTTCAATGATGATGGGAGTCACCGCCGAGATGCTTGCAAAGATGCATGGCGTTGAACGCCCGGAACAGGACGAATTCGCTGCACGCTCGCATCAGCGCGCGCATGCGGCAACCTTGAATGGTGGATTTGCCAATGAAGTCATTCCTATTGAAGGACATGATCAAAATGGCTTTAAAACACTCATTGAAGTAGATGAAGTTATTCGTGAAGGTGTCACGGCAGAATCACTTGCAGACTTGCGGCCGGCGTTTGTGCCTAAAGTCGGTACTGTCACCGCGGGTAGTTCTTCTGCAATATCGGATGGTGCGAGTGCGATGTTAGTGATGTCTGGCGCCAAAGCGCGTGAGATTGGAGCGCAGCCAATTGCAAGAATTCGCAGTATGGCGGTTGCAGGTTGCCCGGCTGCGATTATGGGCTATGGTCCTGTGCCGGCTACTCATAAAGCTTTGAAGCGTGCAGGACTAAGTATTGAAGATATCAGCCATGTAGAGCTTAATGAAGCGTTTGCTGCTCAGGCAATTCCGGTATTGAAAGATCTGAAGTTGCTCGATGTGATGGATGACAAAGTCAATCTGCATGGTGGTGCGATAGCGCTGGGTCATCCGTTTGGTTGTTCCGGAACCCGTATCAGCACGACGCTATTGAATGTCATGCAACAGAATGACGGACAGTTCGGATTGGCAACCATGTGTATTGGTATGGGGCAGGGGATCAGTACGGTATTTGAACGATTGTCCTAGGAGTCTGAGCGGCAGAATCTCTGCTACTGCGAACGCGCTATGCCGGTGCGCCATAGTCTATAAATAAAGGGATCGATCCTTTTCGTTAATGTATGCCTTACTTTTATGAAGCTGGGGCTATGCGCCTCAAATGATCGTTCCTGAATTTATAAACCCACGGGTCCTCGCTGTGACTCGTTCTCGCTACGCAGCATTCTACCGTGCTAATGCAGGCCAGATTCGCGAATATTCACTACCGGTTGTTTTTTAGGGACCGGTAGTAAATCTCGTGCGAATATTTTTTTCACTCTGCTTCACAGTAGATCAAGTTTATTCTGGTACGCGAATAGCGCAGGTGCACCACCTGTGTGAACAAAAACAACACTTTCACCTTTGGCAATAATACCTCGCTCAACCAGGTCAATTAGCCCTGCCAGTGTACGACCACTGTAGACGGGATCTACCAATAATCCTTCAAGTTGTGCAGCCTTGCTTATAGCATTCATGACTGAGTTGTTCAGCTGTCCGTATCCGGGTGCGAGAACCTCATCATGCACGGTGACTGAATCTGAAGGTATGGGTGCAAGATCAAGCAGCATTGCTACTTCATTGGCGCGCTTTTCAATACGTGGCTTTTGCAATTCCTGCTCACGTCGTACACAAATTCCCTGCACACTTGTGTTCCAGTCCAGCGCATGCACACCTGCAACAACGCCGGAATGGGTTATGCCGCTGCCGGAAGGGGTTACAATATGATCTGGTGCAACATCTATTGCGTCAAGTTGCACTTTTAACTCAGCCATAGCCAGTACATAGCCCAATGCACCGAGAGGCGGATCATCGACGCCGAGGTGAATGACGTATGGAGTGCGGCCCTGCTGTTTGAGCGACTCGGCAAGCTTATCGAGATGCGCGTCTGCGTACGCTTCGTCCTCGCCTTCTGAAAGATGATGAATTTCGGCACCGTAGAGTTGGTCCAGCAATACATTTCCGGATGACAGATACAAAGGATCATTGGTTGGAACACGGTCCTCCAGTTGCACGACCGGATGCAGACCCAGTTTTCTACAGGCAGCTGCACATAGTCTTACAAAATTTGATTGAATAGCACCGGTAATGAGGATGGTGTCGGCCTGTTCATCGTGTGCGGGTCCCAGATAAAACTCCAGTTGCCGGACCTTATTGCCACCCATGCCAAGTGGCTGTGCATCGTCGCGCTTGATGTACAGCTCTATGCCGAGTTCTTTGCCAAGTCGCCGGGCTTTTTGAAGCGGCGTTCGCACCGGCCCAAGATCAACTCGGGTGTATCGGTGTATGCCGGGCAGCAACTGGTACTCTTTGCCATGGTCGTATGAATAGCGCACATCAATCTCCAGCGGCTGTGCGGCTGATTATACGTTTGCGATGGAGTTTTAGTCGATGCATTCCTGTGAAGCAGAGCGTTGCTGTCCCGGTCATCGGCAGCGGTTCACGAACTGTGCACTGGAACAGTGTAAGAATGTAGTGTCCGGTGAATTGGCAGCACAGCCTTTCGCCGGAGCCTGTTAGAATGGCACCTATCGGAATTTTACGCATTCCGGAAATATCCATCGGACTACCAAATAATGAAAAATAGCGGCTACTACAGCCAGTTTGGCGGGGCTTATATCCCGGAAATACTGGTGCCGACATTCGACGAGCTCGAAAGCGCTTACCTCGCGGCCAGAGAAGATGAATCTTTCTGGCAGGAATACAAAGACTTAATGTCCACGTATTCATGCCGGGCTACGCCAATCACGCGGCTGGACAACCTCACTGATCAGCTCGGCGGTGCCAACATTTACGTCAAGCGTGAAGATCTCAATCACACCGGTGCTCACAAGGCCAACAATGTAATGGGTCAGGGTTTACTAACCAGGCGCATGGGTAAGAAGCGGGTTATAGCCGAGACCGGTGCTGGCCAGCACGGTGTGGCGACAGCAACCATGGCCGCCAAGTTCGGATTTGACTGCACCATCTATATGGGGGCACACGATGTTGCAAGGCAGCGACCGAATGTATTCTGGATGGAGCAGATGGGGGCAACGGTAGTTGCGGTAACGGAAGGCAGCCAGACTCTTAAAGATGCCATCAATGAGGCATTCAGGGACTGGGTATCCAACATGGATGATACGCACTATGTACTTGGTACTGCCTGCGGCCCACACCCGTTCCCTGAAATGGTTAGCTGGTTTCAATCGATCATCGGTATTGAGTCTCGCGAGCAGATGTTAGAGCGCCGCGGCAAATTGCCATCGCGTGTTTATGCCTGTGTGGGTGGCGGATCAAACGCCATGGGTATATTCAGCGGCTTCCTGGAAGACAAAGAAGTGGAACTGGTGGGTGTTGAAGCCGGTGGTCGTGGCCGGGGTTCAGGGCAGCATGCGGCACGCCTTGCTTATGACGATGCCACAGTCGGTGTTGCGCAGGGTTATAAAACCTATTTCCTGCAGGATACCGATGGACAGATGCAGGACACGCACAGTGTTTCAGCAGGCCTGGACTATGTCGGTGTATCACCGATCTTAAGCCACATGCATGAAACCAAGGAAGTACGTTTTGAAGCAGCTTCAGACAAAGACGTCGTAGATGCCATGCAGCGCACAGTGCGGACCGAAGGACTTATTCCAGCGCTTGAGTCTTCCCATGCATTTGCTCAGGCTTATAAAGAAGCACCTGAAATGTCCGGCGATGAAGACATACTGATCAATATGTCCGGGCGTGCAGATAAAGATATTTTCACCGTCGCTGATGCAGTGCATGATCCCAAATGGCGTGAGTTTATAATTGATAAGGCGGAGGCGTATCGCGCTGAAATGAACACAGACTCACCTGATCAAATAAACACGCAATGAGAAACATACAATGACTGGTAGTCCCACCGAGCTTGAGCTTTCCATCCGTCGAGCGCGTGAACAGAAAGATATTTTGCTGATGACGCATATCGTTCTGGGTTACCCGAATTTTGACGACTCATTGCGCGTTGTTGAAGATATGGTTAACGCAGGCGTCGACTTAATGGAACTACAGATTCCATTCTCGGAACCAATGGCTGACGGCCCGGTAATTCTCAAGGCAAACTCGGAAGCTTTGAAAGCAGGTGCTACCGTTGAAAAAAGTTTTGCAGCCGCCGAGCGTATTACCAAAGAATTTGATATTCCGTTTCTGTTTATGACGTACTACAACATTCTCTACTGCTATGGCGTTGATGCTTTTGTTAGTCGTTGCAAGTCGGCCGGTATTCAGGGTTGTATTGTTCCCGATCTGCCGCCGGCGGAAGGTCAGGAATATCTTGATGCTATGCATGCAGCAGCTGTATCGCCGGTGCATATATTTACCCCTAAAACACCACAATCCCGCATGCGTCACCTGAGCGACAATAGCTCTGGAATGATTTACTGCGTGGCGCGCAAAGGCGTGACTGGTAAAGACACTGCTTTCTCTGATGATCTTAGCGACTACCTGTCGCTTTGCCGCAGCAGTACCGATTTGCCACTGGGAGTCGGCTTTGGCGTTAAAAGCCGCGAAGATATCGACTTCCTTCGTGGCAAGGTTGATATTGCTGTGGTTGGGTCTGAGACTATCCGTGTGATGGAGCAGGATGGTGTGGGAGCAGTTAAAGGCTTTATACAAACGCTGGTTGCTTAAGACTTTGCGAAATAAGATCGCATAAAACCGGGGCGTTGGATTCAAAATTCATTTTAACCCCGCTCTGTTAACAGGCCTGTTAGCCACCAAACAACAGTTGCTCAGGTATCGATCTGTATTAGGGTCGACGCGTCGGCGAATATTTTTCCTCGATTTTCCTGTGGAAACCGCGGACTAAAAGAAATTTCCAAAAACGTGGCTCCCCTGGCGCATGGCGTGTGGCGTTGGCTTGTTGATGAAAAATCACGGTAGTATGGGCAAAACCAAGCGGGAAGCAGAGTCATGTCAGTTGATCAATCAGTCGGAAATTATGCAAAGGATATCTGGCAAAAAGATAAAGATCACTTTACTCATCCGTGGCAGGTTTTCGACTCTTTTGAGCAGCACGGCTCGATGGTTATGGAGCATGCCGGTGGCGCTTACCTGACAGATATAGAAGGGAACCGCTATCTCGATGCGGTAGGTGGCCTGTGGTGTACCAATATTGGGCAGGGCCGCGCTGAGATGGCGGAAGCCGTTGCCGAGCAGATTAAAAAACTTGCTTACGCAAGTCCGTTTGTCGATATGACTACGGCACCGGCCGCAGAGCTTGCATCAAAGCTCGCCGATTTTGCACCGGGTGATCTGAACCATGTGATGTTTAGCTGTGGTGGATCAACTGCAATCGATTCTGCTTACCGATTAATACAGTTCTATCAAAACTGCAGGGGCAAGCACGAGAAAAAGCATGTTATTGCAAGGGATAATTCTTATCACGGCAGTACCTACATCTCAATGTCAATTGGTGGCAAGAAAGCAGATCATCCACCGGAGTTTGACTATAAGAACGATACGATCCATCACATTTCAAGCCCGAATTTCTATCGATCTGAAGGCTATGCAACAGAGGCTGAGTTTCTGGATTTTCTGGTAGACGAGCTTGAGCAGAATATACTGACACTCGGTGCCGATAAAGTCGCGGCCTTCTTTGCTGAACCAATTCTCGGTGCGGGTGGGGTGGTAGTACCGCCTGCGGGTTACCACCAAAGAACGCACGAGGTTTGCAGAAAGCATGATGTACTCTATGTGTCAGATGAAGTAGTCACTGCTTTTGGCAGATTGGGTCACTGGTTTGCCTCAGAAGAGGTATTTGGTTTTGTACCGGACATTATCACTTGTGCCAAAGGGCTCAGTTCGGGATATCTGCCGCTGGGTGCGACCATTTATTCAGCCAAAATTCATAACGTGATAAGTGAGCAGGGTAAAGGTCGCTGCTTCACCAATGGCTTCACTTATTCAGGGCACCCTGTCTGTTGTGCTGCGGCCTTGAAGAATATTGAAATCATGGAACGTGAAAATATTTTTGCCAATGCAATTGATGTCGGTGACTACTTTGGCGAACAGCTTCGTACGCTAACCGATTTACCTATTGTAGGTGAGGTACGTGGTTACCGGTTGATGCAGTGTGTAGAGTTTGTAGCGAATAAAGAAACTCGTGAAAAGTTTCCTGAAGAGCTCGATATCGGAAAAGTTGTTTCTGATATCGCCGATAGAAAGGGATTGCTGGTGCGCCCTATAGTGCACCTGAATGTAATGTCTCCGCCTCTGATAATAACCAAAGAGGAAGTGGATTTTACAGTAGCGACGTTAAGAGAGAGCATTGTTGAGGCGGTTGAACAACTTGACCGCCGCTAGTGACCATAGCTGAAAAAAAATGGAGTTCAATTTCGAGTTCCATACAAATAACGCAGAGCAGTGAAAATATTGAAAAAAAGCCAAATTGCTATAGCTGTTGACAGGGTTGAGCGCCTGCCAGAGTTTTTAAGAAACCGGGTGTTCAATATGCTGATTGGCCGAGTGGTGCCTTTTGTCGGTACCGCAGGGCTAAAAATCACTAAAGCAACCAACAACGAGTGGGTGGCATCGCTGGATAACCGCCGTAAAGTGGGTAATCATCTAAAGCAAATACACGCGTGCGCGATGATTCTAATCGGAGAGACAATCGGTGTGATGATTATGGCAATGAATCTGCCCGGTGATCGCATTCCGCTGGTAAAAAATATAGAAGCAGATTTTGTAAAACGATCTACTGGAAAGCTCACTGGTGTGGTGACTTTGACGGACGAACAGATAGAGTTTATTCAACGCGAGCCAAAGGGCGAATTGGAACTGGAAGTAACAGTGACTGATGAGGCGAGTATCAATCCTGTGTTAATTCGAGTAACAACTGCATGGATACCGAAATCCAAGCCCGAAGATGTGGCAGGTAAATCTGTAACGTGATCTGCTGTCTTTCGTTTTGGAATGACGCCAGAGCAGCTTGCTTCTTCAATGCTTAATGAATTGAACTGGACTGTTGTGGGTTTGGTTCGGTTGGATTTTACTATGCCTATCGTCGCTATATTACATAAAACTGGCAGATTTTCGGCGAGGCGCTATTTGAGCGCTTTAGCAGCGAGATAACTGATGGTCCGATTGCGCGCAGTAATTTTTGACCAAAATCGAACTGATACAACGATCAGAATTTAATATAAGTCGAAGGATAATTGGCAAGTGATTTTGTATAAGCAGCCTTTGAAGGTCGCCAGCCATATTGCCAATTGCTGCGGTAGCTACTGGCTGACTTGAGGTAACCAGCTAAACGCAGCAAGACCAGCACAGCGAAAGCAGGGAGCTGACCCAAAAGAGCCTGTCTTAAAGTTCGTAGTGCTCGGCTCATACCACGCATTTCAACATAAAGCGGACGTTCATTATTTTCTATGCATAGGGTAATCTCTGACTTTAAGTTAAGTATTCACTTCAACACTTCTAAGGGATCTTCTAACTTTATTACACCGTTGTTGAGTGGTGTTAGATGCATACCAAATACGACACCGCCTTTAGGCCCTTTTCTGAAAGTATTCATAGTTCGAAGAGGTTCTGTTTCAGGGTCTTTTTTCTTACTGACTGGATCAATCGTTGTTAGCACACACCTGATACAGGGTTGGTTCACTTTAAACCTGCATTCTCCAATTCTGATTAAACGCCAGTTATCTTCGTCCCATGCCTCAGTACCACTGACTACAAGATTCGGTCTGAATCTATTCATCATTACCGGGCTGTTCATTCTACGATTAAGGTCGGCGAGAGAAGCTTCAGTGGTGAGAAGAATAGGACATTGATCAGCAAAACCGACTGTATCGCCCGGAGCTCCACCGTGTTTTTCGAGAACTTGTCTCTCGAAAGCTTCATGCTGAAACAGGAGCTGGCAATCAGTTCCGATAAAATCGGCCAACCATTCATTCACAATTGAGCTGGTGGACACCGCTTCTGTGTCGTAGCTAAAGACCTTGACGGACTTGGATCCTGCTGGTGATATCATTAGTGGAATACGGCCTACAGTCTTATTGCGATGGCAGATCAGCAACTCCTTTTCGGAAACCTGCGCTTCGATATCCAGAATCTGAGGGTACTCCCTGGCTGTAATTGCCTGTTCGTTTTTATCAAATATGCACCACAGCCTGTCGAACTTAAGGCCTCGCTTCTCTACTACCGACTCCTGTAGCGAAATAGGCATGGATGATTTAACGGGGTATCGGTAAATACTTGTAAGGTGTTTCATAACAGGCGTTGACTCAAATTCAAAAGTAAGGCTACAACACTCGCGGTCAGTAATCTTTACCCGAATATCGATGAGGTTGATCTATAGCGTTGTCGTTACCTATGAACTTCGCCCAAACACTGCCTGGTCGCCAAACGCTATCCATTATTTTATAGGCTTCAGTTAACGAAATTTCCTGTCGAGATTCAGCGTAACGATAGAAGAACGCGGAGACTCGTGCGTTGTAGATACAGTGCACGTGAACCTGTTCATTTTCAACACTTTCCATAGCATCGCAAAATTTAGAATAATCTTCATCCGTCGGTTTTTCGAAATCTACTGGAATATAAATATCCGCTATGCCCAGTTTTGCTACCGAACCAGGCTCATCGTCAAGTGCGCCATTGCTAGTGTGAGGCCCAAGGTTGATAATGACCGTGATCCCCAATTCTTTGATTTGAGAGAGCTGTTCTTCGGTCGGCTGACCTGAAAGAGTAATTCTATGATTAAGCCGTCGCCAATTTATAATTTCTGGCAGGTCATTTATCTTAATAACTCAATTCTCCTGCAAACTAAAATCAGTCTGGCGGTTAGCATGCTTTTCATTGACATAGCGTTCTGCTGCAGGTGGATATTCTCTTAGATATTCATCTGGACGTGTCGGTCTTACAACTAATTGCCCACCGCAATTCGGACACATATTGTCGAATTTTTCTTCTGCGCACCGGGAGCAAAATGTGCATTCAAAACTGCACATTCGGGCCTCGGTGCTATCTGCAGGAAGATCGGCATCACAACACTCGCAATTGGGTTTCAACTTAAGCAATTCAAATCTCCGGTGACTTTCATAAACTAGACTAGCAGCTCCGCGTGTGGCATAAATGACAATAAACCCTCATTTACTGCCAACAACCTTGGTCATGAAAAATAAACCAACCGTTTTGTTTGTTGTTTACCCCGGCATAAAGCTACTAGATCTGACGGGCCCTTTACAGGTGTTTAGTGATACGTTCGATTCCGAGGGCACATCTGTTTACAAGACTGCTGTCGCATCTATCGATGGAGGTACAATTACAACCGACACGTCTCTCGACATTCCAACTGAGCGTTTGTCCAAATGGCGAAAGCGGCGAATCGACACACTGATAATTGTTGGCGGTAATGGTGTATTTACTGCCATAGAGGATCACCGGCTTATCTCATGCATTAGTCAGCTAACCCCAATGTCGCGACGCGTAGCGGGCGTTTGTTCGGGTGCATTTGTGTTGGCTGAGTGCGGGCTCCTGAACGGTCGTCGCGCTGTTACGCATTGGTATTGCTGCGATCGACTCGCGAAAACTTATCGTGATGTGTGTGTCGAACCGGATCATATTTTTCTTAATGATGGAAAGTTCTGGACTTCCGCAGGAGTAACTTCTGGTATTGATATGGCAATAAAGATGGTTTCAGATGATCATGGGAGAACCACCGCACTTATGGTAGCTCGATCTCTGGTTACCTACCTTGTCAGGCCGGGAGGTCAAACACAGTTTAGCCACTCGTTGAATCTGCAAACAGCAGACGGTTCCGGTCGATTCGATGAATTACATATCTGGATAAAGAAAAATTTGAAACATGATCTGAGAAATCAGCAATTGGCGGATCACGTTAATATGAGTATCCGAAATTTTGCCCGCCTGTATTTGACTGAAACTGGCACAACTCCCGCAAAATCCGTTGAAAAGATGCGGGTGGAAGCAGCATGTACAATTTTGGAAGAGACTAATACTAACGTAGATACCATCGCCATTCGGTGTGGGTTTGGTGACGATGAAAGAATGCGACGTGCATTTGCAAGGGTGTTGAAGACATCCCCGCTAAATTATCGCAGGCGATTTTCAGCATAGGTATCGTAGCCGCTGGTGGATATCTCTTCCAATTATGCAAGGATAGATTCTCTGGATATACACTCCACTAGTTACCTTGTCGCTTGCAGCACAGGAATCGAGTATAAGCATCCGCTTTGGAAAAACATAAGTCCCGGATCTCTACTAAATACGATTTGTGGACATGACAGGAATTGGCAGTTCTTGCCTGTACATGGAATGGTGGGAAACCACTAAGCGAGCTGTCCCTGCACCTTATCGATAGCTATCCAACCGGTCTTTAAGGCACAAGCCCAGTCTGAGCGCGCGGCGGCTAATGCCATTGCAATCATCTTTTGAGACTCGTATTGAACCGCTCTCAAGTGAACATTCCACTTGCCATTGTCACGCTCGAGTATTGCATAATGCGCATCGGGAGTTCCGGTCTGCATCACGTGTGGAACAGGTGTCACATCATCGTACGCGGGGCAGCCGACGCTACCTGGATTAACCAGAAGTCGACCATCGTTAAGTCGCATCATTCTTGGCAGATGTGTATGCCCGCAAAGGATAACGGATGCATCTATACCAGCAGCGTATTGCTCGATTTGCCATTGTTCTGCCATACAAATCGATCCATCCTGCTTTACTGTCTCCATCCAGTAAGTCGTATCACTGTTTGGTGTGCCGTGGCAAGCGAATACATCTTCTACCTGTATTGTTGGGGGAAGACTGGACAACCAGTCCCTATGATTTTGCTCAAGCTGCGCGTCTGCAGCAAAATCGGACGGTCCCATCATGGATTGATTTTGCTCGACGATCCACCGATCATGATTACCCAGAATGCTAAGCATATCTCGAGAAAGCAAGCGATCAGCAGTACCTTTGGAATCAAGCGGTCCGCTAAAATGATCACCGAGATTAACAATGCAATCGACGCTGTGTTTATCAATATCTAAAAGCACAGCGTCAAGGGCTGCGCTGTTACCATGAATATCCGCGATCGCAGCTATTCTCATTTTTGCAAGTTCGCAAATTGAATCCTCAAGCCACTATCTAAATATATTGGTAATAGAAACAGCTGGCGGACTGCTTTTTGGCGGAGGCTGGATGAAAAGTCCGGAACAAAATATTTAGTGTGATTTTTCATGCACGAAAGCTTTGTACTCGTTATGGATTACGTTGTAATTTGAAACCAGAGCGCTGTACAGATTAGCCATCTGAGCGCTTACGCAGTATCGGATGCTTCAGATCCGTCCGGGTGCTTGTGCCAATCGATAGTCAGGTAGTCAAATTCTGTATACAGCTCGGGTTTGATTATCTGGAAGTATGGAGAGATATCGAAATCTCTTGGTGCAAAGAGACTGTGATGCCTGATGTGCATCAGCTCGCGTTCAATGTTGCCTTCGAGTTCTGTGCATATACGGGTTGGAAGAATAGGGTACTGAATTGACTGGAACGCCTGCGCGATCAACGTGGAGCATATTGCGCGGGTTGGATCACCGCTGCCAAGTGCTAACATACGGCGTCGCCAGCTTCTTGGTACCGGTGGGTTAGGCAACAGGTATCGCATAAGATCGATAACGTTTTTGAGGTCGTATTGCATGCCGATGCTGTTTGACATATACAAGCATAACTTGCTGAGGTCGGCATCGGTTAAATTGATTGGTCTGCAAATGCGAATGTTATGCTTGCTGTACTTTGACAGGGGCGCTGCAATGACACCATTTTCAAGATCTGCTTCTATTAGCAGTTGGTTGTTGCCTATGCTGCCAGTGGATTCGCCATCAGTTGAATTGCCTTCAGTTGAGCCGCTATCAGCAGAGACTGGCATCTCGTCAATATAAAAGGCAGCGTGTGACCAGGTGGATTGTGTGAGGTATTTGATTGCCGAGCTAACTCGCTGGTCGCCCTCTACCAGCAGAATATCACCGGGTTGCATGATAGCAGCCAGTGATGCAGTTCGATGCACAGAGAAGGGTTGATAGGAAGCTACTGTTTTGGTGAGATATTTTGCCAGCAGCTTACTGCCGATGCGCATTATCGGGTTTAGTTCCATAGGGGTATTGACAATATTTGATGGTGTAGATTGATGTCGTTTTATTTTATCTTTTTTTTCCTGTTCTGTCTCAGCGGTGCCGCATTGGCGCACGTATCAGAACAAGGGCTGGTTTTACTTTTGCCTACCGATTTTTATATTGGCTCTGGCGTTTTGGTTGTGGTGTTCACGTTGCTGCTTATGATTCTGTTGCCAGCTTCAGTGTCATTGAAGATATTCAGGCGCTGTCGTCTATTGCAATTGCAGTGTAGTGCTAAACAGCGTGCTAAGTCTTTTGCCAACCCCGCAACCACTATCGGGACGCGCGTGTGCGTAATTACCAGTTTGTTATCCCTGATGTTTCTCGCTTCGTTACTGTTAATCGGTTTCTATGGCACCAGCGATCCGCTGGAAAACCCGTTGCCACTCTTTATCTGGACTATCTGGTGGATAGGCTTGCCTGTTGCTCAGGGTCTGTTCGGCGACATATGGCGATGGGTTAATCCATGGACTGGCGTGTACTTCTTTATTAAACACAGGGGCTGGCAAGTGCCGTTCAGGTTGCCGATGCAAGCAGGTTGCTGGCCCGGTGTCGTCGTGTTTTTGCTGTTCACGTCTTTCGCACTGGCAGATGTATCTCCCGAGGCTCCACAGCGGTTAAGTTTGATTGTGGGTGGTTACTGGTGCTTTACGCTGCTGTGTCTCTGTATATTCGGTGATGAGTGGTTTAACAAAGGCGAGTGCTTTTCAATGTTGTTGCGGCGCTTCTCGCAGCTGTCTGCATTGGGTATTGAGCGGAAAAAATTAGCTATTGGTCTGCCGGGTTGGAGGTTAATTGCAAATAGAACGACATCTGTCAGTGCTGCCATTTTTATATTGGTGCTGCTTGGCTGTGGCAGCTTTGATGGATTCAACGAAACGTTCACCTGGCTTGCGATGATCGATGTCAATCCGCTGGAGTTCCCCGGTCGTTCTTCGGTAGTCAGTGAAACGGTTATTGGTTTGCTGCTTGCTAATTGTTTATTAGTTTCAATTTATGGGATGTGTGTATACGCTGGAATACTGATTGCCAGCCGCGGTGTACCAGAGCCGGCCCCGGTCTCTTTTATAATTGCTTTTTGCACTCTGGCTATTGCCGTATTGCCCATTGCGTTTGCGTATCATTTTGCGCACTTCCTCACTACCTTTCTGATCAATGGCCAGTATGCCATTGCGGCAGCGTCAGATCCGCTGAGCAACGGAGTAGATATATTTAACTTAGGTTCGTATTACGTTACAACCGGCTTTATGAATTCTCCCGCATCGGTCAGGGCAATCTGGCTAACACAGGCGGTAGCTGTAGTAGTCGGGCACGTGATTTCAGTTCTTCTGGCACATACGGTGTCGGTACAATTGTTTGGTAATGCGAGGCGTGCTATCGTCAGTCAACTACCGCTGGCGGTATTTATGGTGCTGTACACATTCATAGGTTTGTGGCTACTCGCAGCACCCAAAGGGGCCTGAATTTAAATCGGGTCGTGTGCCAGTTTCCGGTGTTCCAGGTGTGCTGCTCGATTGTGGTACACGCGTCGAGCTACAGGTTCGCGCTAAATTAAATGCAGGATCAAGTCATATGACCAAGCAAAAAAACTCACCAATAGCCACCAACTTAAATAAGGAAGGTGGAATCAGCCGACGTACAGCACTTAAAACTCTGGGTGTTGGCGCAGGAGCGCTTGCGGGTGCTGGTGCGGTGCCGGGAATGATGGCAGGAATGATGGGTAGTGCCATTGCTTCCGACGAACCAATTAAAATTGGCTTTCAAGTTCACCGTACTGGTATCGGTGCTGCTTATGGTCGTTGGTATGACCGCACAACTGAAGCAGTGGTCAAGCGCATAAATTCAGAAGGTGGAATCAATGGCAGGCCCATTGAAATAGTGGCGGAGGACGATGGCACTGATCCCAAGCGTGGCGCTGAAGTGGTTGAGAAGCTGGCCAGTAAACATAAATGTGATGTTGCTTTTGGCACGCTGTTTAGTCACGTTGTATATGGTTCGGCACCGCGAGCCGGGGAACTGGCCATTCCATATTTTGTGGTATCGGAAGGTCATCATGTTGCCAGCGGCAACCTGAATCGCTATACACTGCAACCGGGCATCACAGATGTAAAGAGCCAGGTAGAGGCGATGGGACCGTTCATTAAAGAGAACCTGGGTAAAAAGGTCACGATGATCTTTCCTGATTTTGCGTTTGGTCATGATCATCGCGATTATTTCACTGCGGCATTCGAAAGTTTAGGTGGTGAGGTGCTGGAAAAAATCGCGATACCGCCTACCGAAACTTCTTTTTCGAAATACTTCCCGAAGATACCGAGGGATACTGAAGTTATCTATCACGTGATGGTTGGCCCTGCGGTGCTTACCTTTGTAAAAGAGCTCGGTGAGTTTTTTGGCCCGAGTCGCCCTGAGATTTTCGGTTTTATCGACAGCCTTGAAGCAGTAGATCTCGCAAGTCCCGGCCTTGAATTTCTTGAGGGTACTTATTTCTGGGAGGGTAATCCGCGTTATGCTCAGGAAGATCAGTCCGATTTTGACAAAGTCTATCGGGAGGCAGTGGGGGTTGATGAAAACGGTGCATCAATAACGGATGCTAAAGATATCTCTACCTATGCACATATGTTTGGCTGCTGGGAAACTATGTATGTGATTAAAGCCGGTATGGAGGCTTGTGACTACAGCGGTATCAAAGACCGGCAAAAATTGATTGAAGCCGTAGAGGCGATGACTGATATGCCGCACTCGGTTGAACACCCGCAGGGAGCTAAGCGCTTCAATGGTAAAACTCATCAGGTGTTTGGCCACCAGTACATATCAAAAGTGTCTGAGGGCAAGCTGGTTCTGGCTCACACAACGTCTATCGAGGACACGCTTTACGAAGATGAGGTTGACTACACTGCGATGTCTTTCTAGGGTCATAGCGCTCCCTGGCAGGGTGTTGATAAACTATTGCGTCGGCATGAGCTGATAAGTTTTCCGTAAAAATGCTCGTTTATAAAAACATAAACAGCACTTTCTCTGGCGAATTTTCCCGCTCGGTGTTTATCTCAAGATGGTTGTCAACATTCTGCGAAAATAGCTCACTTAGAATAGCCATAGAAAAGAACCACATCACGCACAGTAAAATGCCCCTGATGAATCCATTATCAGGGCAATTTGTTCCTGCAGATTTTTATCACTCTGAGTAAGACTCGCGGCAATGGATTTTGGTCCCCACTTATTTGTTGCATCCCTTGAAGGTGCAATAACTGCAGCTGTACTGGCGCTTACTGCGGTAGGCCTTAGTATTGTCTTTGGAATCATGCGCGTTGTGAACGTGGCGCACGGCGAGTTCTACATGCTGGGTGCCGTCCTTGCCTGGTGGATTACTTCTTTGATTGCCGGGCATCCTGCACTCGGCTTTATCGTTGCGCTGATTGTAGCACCGCTGCTTGTTGGTGCGCTGGCGGTGATTTGCGATCAGCTGGTGCTGCGTCGGATCAACTATGACCCTGAGCGTACTATTGTCGCCACCATTGGACTGCTTTATGTTATTCAGCAATCCACACTGATGACCTTTGGTCCGGAGGCTCGACCGGTTGAGGCACCATTCAATAAGCGTATTCCGTTGCCGTGGTTTGAATTTGGTGATTCAGGTTTTGCGTTAACCTGGCCATGGGGAATGAGTACCACAACTTATAAACTTGCGGTTATAGTTGCCGCCGTTTTAATACTGTTTGTATTGTACCTGGTGATGACACGTACAAAAATCGGCTTGATAATGCGCGCCACGCAGCTCGATCAGGAAATGGCTCAGGTGCACGGCATCGCTGTAAATAAGGTTTATGCTCTGGTGTTTGGTTTGGGTGCTGCGCTGGCGGCACTCGGTGCGGTGTTGGTGGTACCAATTCAACAGGCGCACTATTTAATGGGTGGTGATCCGCTATTGTTGTCTTTTATTGTTGTCATCATTGGTGGTCTGGGTAGTGTGCCGGGTACTGTGGTTGCTGCGGTATTGATCGGCATGAGTGACGGTATTATCTCGGTGTTTTTTACCCCGACGCTTGCAAAAATTCTTGCAACATTACTGGTAGCCTTTGTTTTGATCTTTAAACCCAACGGTCTGTTCGGTAAAAAACGCGAATGAATCAGGCAGCGCGAAGTATTTTTCTGCACAGCATAGTTGTTGCGTTATTGGCGGCGCTGTTTTTCGTTCTGCCGGAGTATCACAGCGGCAACCTTGCACGAATTCTAGTACTGGCTGTATTTGCGATGGGTTATAACGTCCTGTTTGGATATACCGGTTTGCTTAGCCTTGGCCATGCGCTTTTCTTTGCCAGTGGTATGTATGGTCTGGGTTTGTCGATTCAGTTTTTACAGGCGTCACCGCTTCTTGCAATCTGTATCGGATTAGTCACCGCACTGGTTGTATCGGCAATTATCGGATTTCTGGCGCTTCGTACAACCGGTGTGGCATTTATGATTGTCACACTGATGTTCGCACAGGCTGGGTACTTAACGGTTTTATTTTTCGGTGAATACACCCGAGGTGATGAAGGCTTTGTGATACAGCGTGCTGAACGGATGCTTTTCGAACTCGATTTGTCGCAGCCGATCCCCAGATATTTTGTTGCATTGACTTTATTTTCGATTTGTCTTTTCCTGATTGCGACACTGGTGCATTCAAAGTTTGGAAAGACTCTGGTTGCCATCCGGGAGAATGAAGAACGAGCGCGGATGCTCGGATACGATATTCAAAAACATAAACTGGCAGCAGTCATAATTTCCGGTACGTTATCGGGTGCAGCGGGAGCTGCCTATGCTTTGTTGTTCGGCTATGCAGGTGCCTCGTTTGCAGCGGTGCAATACTCAATACTGCCGTTGCTTTATGTATTGCTTGGTGGTGCTGGTACCACCATTGGTCCATTAGTTGGCACAGTGTTTATGTTTTATCTGATCGATATCTCCAGTGAGTATACCAATGCATATTTACTGGTTGCCGGTGTTGTATTAATTCTCCTCACGTTGTTTGCACCGCAGGGACTGATGGGTCTGGTGCGGAAAAAAATCGCGTGGTTGCCATGAGTATTATTTCAACCCGGGGATTGTCAAAACACTATTCAGGTCTAACGGCAGTGAACAATGTTGATTTTGACTTGCCAGAGGGACAGGTCAGGGCATTGATAGGCCCGAATGGCGCGGGTAAGACCACCTTCGTTGGTATGCTCAGTGGGCGCATTGCCAGCAGCGCCGGGTCAGTTAACTTTAATAACGTTGCAGTTACTGATTTGCCAGCACACAAACGTATGTCTATGGGGATGGCCTACACTTTCCAGATCACCTCAATATTCGCAAATTTATCGGTACATGAAAATGTAGCATTGGCGGTGCGGCGATCGATCAGCGGTAACTCATCAGTAGTCAATGATAAAGTCATGACATCACTTCAGCAGGTATATCTTGCGGATCGCGCTGATCAGATTGCTGGAGACCTAAGTTATGGTCATCAGCGGCTACTGGAAATTGGAATGGGGCTCGCGCAGTCACCGCGTCTTTTTATTCTTGACGAACCGACGCAAGGGCTGACTACTACCGAGGTAGATGGCTTTATTGAACTGGTTAAAGTGCTCAGCGAAAATACCACGATCCTTCTGATCGAACACAATATGGATGTCGTCATGCAGACCGCACACTACATCACTGTGCTGAACTTTGGTGAAATCCTGGCTGAAGGTTCTCCGGATGAGATCCGTAGTAACCCTGATGTGCAAACAGCCTATCTTGGATCTCAGTAATGCTTGAAGTAGAAAGCATTGAAGTAGCTTACGATCGGGTGCAGGTGTTGTTTGAGTTATCGATGTCTGTTCAGCGAGGTGAAATACTTTGCTTGCTGGGCCGCAATGGCGCTGGTAAAACAACCACTCTTAAATCAATAACTGGCTTGCTGCCGCTGCGAAAAGGGTCAATCACCTGGGATGGTGAATTACTAAGCGATCTTGCTGCACATAAAATCGCATCCAGGGGTATAGCCTATGTGCCGCAGGGAAGACGACTATTCTCTGAGCTTAGTGTACAGCAGAATATGGAAATTGGTTTGATGGCCAGTGGTGCCGGTTTGGATACCCGGGACTATGCATTGTCGCTGTTCCCGCAGTTGCGTGAACGTTTGAAGCAGCGGGCAGAGACGTTGTCGGGTGGTGAACAGCAAATGCTTGCGATGGCGAGAGCTATCTGTACGAAACCTCAGATCATATTGCTTGATGAGCCCACTGAAGGGCTGCAGCCATCTATGACATCATTGATTCGGGATGTCATCCTGGAGATGAAGAGCAATGGTCTGGCAGTGGTATTGGTGGAGCAGCATGTTGACGCGGTGTTGTCAGTCGCCGATAGAGTTACGTTTGTGGAGCACGGGGCTGACGCACAGACAGTGGAAATCACGCAGCTCAAAGAACATCCGGAGCTGGTGCGAAAGTATCTGGGAGTTTGATCAGACATACTTGCTGCAAACGAAGGATTTGCAAGGAAGGTCAACAGGGAATCGAAGGGTCGGTGCAGTTTTGTATTAGTAAGGGTGTCCAGGCAAACCCACATCCTCAACATGTAAAACAGCATGTTCAGCTGTCAGGCACAAAACCCCAAAAGCACCAGGTTCGGCAATAGAAAGACCGGAACTGCCCTTGCCAAGGACAAGCGGCATCTGATGGCAGGTGCTTTTGATCATAGCAACAGGTATGCATTGATGCGACGTAAAAATCGTGCGGTGAATATGGCCGTTAATGATATGGCGGACCTTACCGGAAGCGGCCAGAATGTCCCCTAGCGCTTGCCCGTTGCGCAACGCAATCGCATCCATTCCATCAAAAAAGGTTTTTGTCAGTGCGTGATGCATAATCACAATCACCGGCAGGTCGCTTTGCTCCAACATGTCTTCAACCCACGATAATCGTGCTTTATCCATCCACCCGCTGTGTGTGTCTGGTGCAGTTTCATCCAAGGTGTCAAGGCAAAGAATCGTGTGAGTTTTTGTAATTAGCTGGCTTTGTTGAAATTCCTGCCCGAACACCTCCGCAAATGGCGCACGCCGGTCATGGTTTCCCGGAATGGCTGTATACGGCATTGGCAAAGTATCAAGACGGTTTTTGAGATGCACGTATTCTTCAACACTTCCATGATGGGTCAGGTCGCCCATAAAGACGATGTGTGACGCATCGGGGTGGTCGGCAAGCGCGTGTGCTGCAGCTTCATCGAAGCGTACCAGTGGATCAAGGCCGATGATCGTGTCATCTGCAGTGAAGTGCAGATCAGAAAATAGAATGATCTTTTCCATGGACTTCCCATAAGGTCTTTAGTGAGCCAAAGAGTCCGGGCATTGTAATACATGTAACCAGTCTGATTGGTATTGTAGTTGCCTCTAAGTGAGCATCAGGTTCTAAGTGCAGATTTAAATGATTGCGCTTGTACAGGGATAAGCACCATCACGTGTTGGTTGAATCAGTAGATGGTAACCATGTCCACCGGTAACCGCCGGTTATGCAGTGTATGCAGATCGGCTAATCATCGGGCAGGGTATGTGTTTCAAAGCCATATTATTCGATGCTGGTAGTTACTTGCTGCAGCTAAGGCGGGATATTGTGCTTAACCGTTTGCGCGCTGAGATGGCATGGCAGCGTTTTGTCGTTGGGAGTGGAGCGCTAGTCGGCGAAGACAGATCCGAAAAGTGTCCAAAGTTTCCAGAGTTGGATTGGATTTCCAGTCATATTGGCAAGAAACTAAACAATCGGGAACGCTTGTTTATGCAGCTTTTTTCTGTTGTTGTGCCTGTGAGTTGATAAGATTGATGGAGTCAGGTACTTCAGCGTTTGATATTGGTTTCGAGTAGAAGTAACCCTGCACAACGTCAATCCCCAGATCGGAGATTTGATTCAGCTGTTCTACCGACTCTACTCCTTCAGCCACGGTTTCAAGGCCGTAGACATCTGCAATCTTTGCGATAGTGGCAGTGACTGAACGCGAGGAAATTGATTGTGCTTCCAGCTTGGCAATAAAAGAACGATCAATTTTCAGTGTGTTTAATGGAAGATCCTGCAATTGGCTTAATGACGAATAGCCTGTGCCGAAGTCATCCAGCGCAATTTTTATTCCTGCATTTCTCAAAATTGTAAGGCAATGAATTACCCAGTCGACGTCTGCCATTACCACACTTTCTGTCACTTCAAGCTCAAGGTGTTCGGGATCGAGATTGTTTTGATTGATTGTATCCAACACCAGTTGCACAAAATCCGGTTGCATTATTTGATGTACTGAAACATTTATAGCGACTCTAAGTGGCTGGCTCAATTCCTGGTTCCAGCTCGCTGCCTGTCTGCATGCTTCTTTAAGTACCAAGGTCCCTATGTCCGGAATTAAACCGCATTCCTCGGCAACCTCAATGAATTCATCTGGTGTGATAAGACCTTTAATAGGATGATTCCAACGTATCAATGCTTCTACTGCATCAACACAATTCCGGGATAAATTAAATTGCGGCTGGTAGTGCAACTCCAACTGATCTTCTTTTATTGCTCTTAACAGATCTTTTTCAATGAGTAGTCGGTATTCAAAGCGTTCTGCCATCTCGCGATTGTATCGCTGGATACCGTTCCGACCTTCCTGCTTGGCATGAAACATAGCAAAATCAGAAGTAACGAGAAGTTCTTCAGCTGTTGTTGCATCAATTGGATACAGACTTATACCGATGCTGGCTCCTATATTCATCGAGCCGCCGTCTATTTCGAAAGTTGTAGCGAGTGAGCTTTGAATTTTTTCAGCAAGTTGAGTTGCCTCATCCGTGTTATCGGAAGGGCATAGAATAGCGAATTCATCTCCGCCCATTCTGGCAATAGACATTTGTTCTTCTGTAGATTCCTGCAGCCGTTCGGCGACTTGCAGCAGTAGCTTGTCACCGATAGCATGACCCATAGTATCGTTGATGGCCTTAAATCCATTTAAATCTATCGTCAGCATAATTAGCTGTCTTTTTGCTGTTTTTACGGTGGCAATAGCGTTTCGTAAATCTTCAGAAAATTTGCGTCGATTTGGTAGTTTGGTCAGATCATCATGGTTTGCCTGATGTTGCACACGTCTGGATACACTTAGCGAAGCCAACGCCATGCCGAGGCATAAAATTACCAAAAAAGTATCAATAATTAAATTTCTGGTAGCGATATTTTCTACTACTTTCGCACTGGAAAGTGTTTTTTCTATAGTTTGATCTCCAAGTACTTTAATTTTATTACGCAAAATATCAGAAATTTTCTGCCATTCTGACAAAGTCGCTTCACTGTTGTTCTCTACTGAAACGGTGCTCAGAAGCTTGTTTTGATAGGGTAAGTATGTTTTGCTATAAAAATTGTTCAATAGTGCAATGTTAGTCACCAGGACTTCGGCTAATTGATCCCTGTCAGATATTTCAGTAAGTTCGGATAATGAATTCTTTATTCTTTCCTGCTGTTGAATTATCCGGAACTGCAGGTTGTTTTTGTCCATGGTTTTGCCGGTGTTGCTACCTATCAGGTAACCGTCGATCAGTGCGTTAACCTTTTCAATTGATTCGTTTAATTCGCATAGTTCATTTTTAAGCTGTTGTACCCCATCGATGCTCGGGTAGGTTTTACTCGGTACAAAGCGTGTTCTTAGTCGTAGTCTGTCAATATCCTGAACTACTCGACTGTAGGCGTCGAACATGTTCATCCTCATGTCAGACGGAGAGTTTTTCAGGGTGGCAGGATTTTTGAAAATCTTCGATCTGGTGTCGGAAGCGGTTTTCAAGTCGGTGTAGATATTGTCAATCTCTGCCTGCAGTGAGTGGTCGCTGTACAGGTTTTCGACAAACCACAAAGTTTCATTTCTTGAAGCTCTTATCTGTTCGACTGCGATATCTAAGGAACTCACATTTTCTTGCGAAATACTCCGTAGTCTGTTGATTTCTGTCGAATCGTTGTTTTCTGCGTCACTCAGCAAAGCGTGAACCAGAGCTCTTTCTCGAGCTATATTTCTGGTAAGAGTGAACAACTCCGCTTCAGGCTGAGTCGATCTTTGTAGTTGGACGGCACCGTTTCTTTGAATTAGCGCTTCCACCCAAAAGCTTGAACTCAACCAAAATACCAGTAGAGTCGACAACGCGCTGATTGCAATCAAATTTCTGCTAATGGATGGTGCTTTCTGCATGGAGAGTCCATATGCTCATATATTTGTACATCACTACATAAATTTACATAGCTGCACTGATATATCGCTCGAATATGGGGAATCTTCTGCTTTTATTTCTTTATTTGGTTTATAAAAAGCCGCTAATAGGAACTTGATCCAACAAGTGTAACCGGTGGTCACCCATTCTCGCTGTTGTAAAAATTAAAGTGTGAAATGGCTTCGCTATTCTCTGAACTATTCATTTAAATCGATTGTACCTGTGATTTGAATTTGCTGGCATTCGCATGCGAAAAATCAAGGGCAGTCCATGCTACTGCCAAACTGCAGAAATAACTTTAGAATTAGATGGATGGACAGGAACTGGCGAGGCTGAATCTCTGCCACAGTGAATGCGCCCTGACGGCGTATTTTGTCGATGATTGTCGATACGTATGAAGTTCATACGCGAGGAATTTCCAATGCCGCATGGCGACTATTGCGTCGATACGTGTTGCGTTACTTGCTCTAGCTATTACCGCCATCATATTTTTTTTCTATATCAGTCCAGCAGTCTGCGTAATTATCCTGCAGTGGGGCTTCCTGTGCTGCGTACTTTGTTAGATGCTGCGGGAATCTTGTCTCGAACATAAACGACATAGTATCTGCGAGATAGTGCGGCTCCATAGGTTCCTGGCTCGCTTTTTCAAAAGCGTTTTTATCCGGCCCGTGTGGCAGCATCATATTGTGCAGGCTCATGCCACCGGGACTGAAGCCGTCTGGCTTGGCATCGTATACACCATGTATATTACCCATCAGTTCAGACATTATATTTTTGTGATACCAGGGGGGTCTGAAGGTATTTTCAGCGACCATCCATCGATCCCGGAACAATACAAAATCAATATTTGCAGTGCCCTCTACAGGAGAAGGTGCAGTAAGGACTGTAAAGATGGACGGATCAGGGTGGTCAAACAGAATTGCACCGACCGGGCTGAAAGTTCTCAGGTCGTATTTAGCCGGTGCATAGTTGCCGTGCCAGGCAACAACATCGAGTGGCGAGTGATCAATAGTTGACTGGTGAAATTGTCCACACCACTTGATAGTCACAGTCGATGCAGCCTCCCGGTCTTCAAATGCTGCTACCGGTGTTTTAAAGTCACGAGGGTTGGCGAGACAGTTTGCACCAATTGGGCCTCTGTTTGGCAGGTCAAACTTCTGCGCGTAATTTTCACAGACAAAACCGCGAGCTGGTCCGTCTACAACCTCAACACGGTATACCAGACCGCGTGGAATTATAGCGATCTCCTGCGGTTCAATGATTATGATGCCAAGTTCGGTTATAAATTTTAAAGTGCCTTGCTGGGGTACAACCAAAAGCTCGCTGTCGGCCGAGTAAAAATAGTCGTCCGTCATTGATGTAGTTGCAAGGTATACGTTTGATGCCATGCCGGTTTGCGTATTTACATCA
>CAZYRP010000076.1:0-23374 GCA_964649465.1 uncultured Granulosicoccaceae bacterium
AGCCAAAGTCGACGAGCTCATGACCCTCTGCGACCAACTCGAACTGCAAACCGAAACCAGCCTTGCAGCGCATCAGACGCTGGTAAAAACCCTGCTTGACGCCCTCACCCAGGCCGCCACACAGTCAGCAGAAAACGGAAATACTGATGCAGGCTCACCCAGCCCCTTCGAGCAAGCCTGGCACCGATTAGCCGAACACTTCGACACCGTCTTCACCACCGAAGACAGCATCGAACAACTCAAACAAACTATCCTGCAACTGGCCGTCATGGGAAAACTCGTACCGCAAGACCCGAATGATGAGCCTGCTAGTGATCTACTCGAACGCATCGCTGCAGAAAAAGCGCAGTTGGTGAAAGGGAAGAAGATTCAAAAGCAAAAGGCGTTGCCTGATATTTCAGATAGTGAAAAGCCTTTTGAATTACCACTTGGATGGGCGTGGTGCCGGCTTGCAACAATATCGCAACTGATCACCAAGGGATCATCACCTAAGTGGCAGGGGATCGAATATACCGATAACCCGGATGACATACTATTCGTCACTAGCGAGAATGTTGGAGTAGAGGAATTATTGCTCGAAAAAAGAAAGTACGTAGAGCCAAAATTCAATGAAATACAGCCACGATCTATTTTGTGTAAGAACGATTTACTTATGAACATCGTAGGAGCATCAATCGGTCGTACTGCCATTTTCAACACTACAGATTCAGCAAATATAAACCAAGCCGTTTGCCTAATTCGCTTATTCGATGATCACAATATCACAGAATATTTGGTGAAATTTTTTAATAGCGCAACCTGTACTAACTATATGTTCGACAAACAAGTCGATAACGCTCGTGCGAACCTCAGCATGGGTAACATTTCGAAATTCGTAATTCCTTTACCACCAATAAATGAGCAGCAACGTATAGTAACCAAAATAGACCAACTCTCTACTATGTGCGAACAGCTTAAATCCCACTTCAAAAATGCACAGACCACTCAAATACAGCTTGCTGACGCACTAACTAATCAACCTACGGAATAACCACCAATAACGATTGCTCCCAAATTATTATGATAGAGAAATCCATGTGGATGTATAAATATCTTCCGTCTTTTCTATTACACCCATATGCTACACACTGAATCTAAATATTCTTGGAGTTGAAGATGGCTCGAGTTGACTATCAGCCAATAATTGTTCAGGACGTACTGAATTGGCACAAGGGGCTAGAATTATTCCTCAACCCTTGGTATCAGCGTCGTTCAGTGTGGGCTGGACCCCAGAAAGCGTATCTGATCAATACACTATTTGAGCAGAAACCAGTCCCGACACTTTATTTTCGACATAGTGTGGATCTAGAGGAAGATAAAAGTGTAAGAGAGGTGGTTGATGGGCAGCAGAGAATTAGGGCAATCATTGAGTATGCAGCTGGTGACTTTCCTGCACTACATCCCTCGCATGGGAAAAAAGTCAAATACGAGTCTCTAACTAACAAACAAAAGCTCGAGTTCAGAGAAACAAAATTATCAGGAGGATGGTTACTCAGCGCATCCGATGGAGACGTTATTGAAATATTTGCTCGTCTAAACTCAGTAGCCAAAACACTAAATAAGCAAGAAAAAAGAAATGCAGAATTTGGTGGGGATTTTAAGCAATTCTGCCTCAAACAAGCATCAAGTAGAATGTCTCTTTGGAGACAATTACAGGTTTTTTCTGCAAACGACATTTCTCGAATGTTGGAAATTGAATTTCTATCAGATGTAGTTCACAACCTAGTCAATGGTCTTTCAGATTTTACGCCTGCAAGTATAGATAGCACGTACAGGAAATTTGACGAAAACTTCCCCAATGCTAAAGCAATAGAAAAACGTTTGGATTCCATATTTAATCGAGTAGCAAATTTACCGTCAGGAAAACTTAAAGATACGATCTTTAGAAGAAAGCCAATCTTCTTTTCTTTAGTGTTGGAATTAGATGCTAATAAACGTGCGAGGGGGGCTTCTTTGTTGGATGCACTAGTGGAAATGGATGGAAAATATAACTCTGATAAACCTCTAACTGAACGAGCTAAGCGTGACGTAGAATTCTACGAAGCGTGTCGAAGCAGCACACAGCGAATTGCAAGTAGAAAAGTGCGGGCGAAATACATAAAATCGCATCTCAGATGACAAGATCTTTGACTAAGGATGCAGCCCAGATCAGGAAAATCACAGATGCTGCTCTAAATGTATCTCAGAACATCAATTCGATCGAGACGGTACCGCGAACATACGTTGCAGAGCTTCTAGTTGTGAGGTTATTTTCGATGTACGAGATATTCGTCGAGAACGTATCCTGCAGAATGGTTTGCGGCTACAATTATTGCGATGGAAGCAAACCAGATTTATTAAGAGAGCGGCCTGCAGCAGGCAGTCAAAGAGCACTGCAAGCGATGCGGAATTTTAATAGAGACGCTCCACACTACCTATTAAGATGGAGCAAACCAAGTGAAATTAAAAAAAACTTGGAATGCCTATTTCCTTCCTCAGAACATTTTTTGAATTCGTTGTCGAACCATGGAAACGTAATCTCAGATGTCAGAAAAATTCGAAATCACATAGCTCATGGTAACGTTGGCACAAGGAGAGCTTTCAATGCAGTAGTGCGGAACTATTATGGCGCGGACATTAACTCCATGACACCAGGAAAATTACTACTCACTCCTCGGTTCGAACCGATTTTAGTGGAACAGTTCTGTAGAACAATTCGAATAGTACTGCTGGAATCGATAAAGGCATGAACGTATTTAACAATTGATTCTGGCTCTCACAGTAACTCAAGCGTATTCAAACGTGCAATTATTACGGCGCTAAAAAATGACTAATTCAAAAAGACTACTCATCATTTCACATACGCCTTCTGACAACACCAAAATAATGCTAGAGGCCACAATCAAGGGAGCTACCAACCCAGACATTAAGAATATAGATGTACAAACCATTCCCCCACTGGACACTACACCCGAGGATATTAAGACTGCACAGGCAGTAATTATCGGCACGACCGAGAATCTAGGATACATGGCCGGTTTGACCAAGGACGTCTTCGACCGATGTTTTTACGAATGCCTGGAACACACCGAAGGCCTCCCTTTCACATTTTACGTTCGTGCCGGCAATGACGGCACCGGCACACGACGAGCCATAGAAAGCATTGCAACAGGCTTAAGTTGGCGTTTAGTGCAAGAACCTTTAATATGTAGAGGCGATTTCACTGAAGAATTCGTTACCCAATGCGAAGATCTCGGCATGAGCATGGCCGCGAGCCTGGAAGCAGGAATAATCTAAAAACGTTGTTATTTGGGTAAATTTTTTAATAGAAAAGGTTCAAAAACTGTTGTCGTAAAACCGTTGTTGGGAAAATCTCGAATTTAACTATCTTTTTAGTGTTTTTCGAGATCCAACAACATTTTTTAAACAATTCATATTCGTATAAAATCCCTTTGATCGGATTTACTATCCCGTTCTTGAAAAAAAACAAGGTATGCCATACGCGCTTTATGTTCGCGCAGGTCTTGACGGCACAGGCACTATCTCAGCGGTTCAACGCATTGTTACCGGTTTACGCTGGCGTCCGATCGGTGAGCCGCTTTTACTGCACGGTGAGTATCAGCCGGGCTTTACCACTGAGTGTGAATCACTGGGAACCCTGATGGCTGCGAGCCTCGACGCGGGAATTGCCTGATAACAGGCTCTTCGACCCTGGCGTCACAGCTAAAAATTGCCGGATTGTCGGTTTTAACAGTGTTTTTGTAACGTAAAATTAGGTTATTCACAGCTCGCAGGGGTATGCCATGCGCCAGAACATTATCAACATGAAAAACACATCGCGCTTCATAAGCCAGATGCCGACACTCACAACACTGACCTATAAAAAAAACGCAATCCTGTTGGCAGCAATTACTGCACTCAGTGCCTGCAGCACCGCAGACAAAGCAGAGCAACAAATTGCAGCTCAACCCCCATCCGCAACTAATACCGAAACTCCTGCGCAGATTGAAACCGGTACTCAGCTGATCACAACAGATGATGACCAGGAGACACCAAAAACAGCGGAAATCGCCAATTTCGATAATGCCAGACTGCCAATTCCAAAACCGGTACCAGAGCAGGAAACCCTTAACATTACCCTCGCGACTATGCGCGCTGAACGTGGCGACCTGAAATCACAGGTTGCACTCGGCATGGCGTATGCGACCGGCACACCACGGGTAAAGAAAGATCCCGTTCAGGCGAAGCTATGGTTCGAGCTTGCTGCGTTAAAAGGTGACAGTCAGGCACAATACGAACTGGGTAAACTTTTTTATACAGGCCAGGGTGCTGATAAAGACTACTACAACGCCCGCGAGTGGTGGATGGAATCCGCACTGCAAGGCAACCTCGATGCGCAACAGAAACTCGGCTACTTGTATAGTGAAGGGCTCGGAGTTCAGCGTGACTTTGAAAAAGCCAAACTCTGGTACTCAAAAGCTGCAAAGAGCGGTCATGCAGAAGCACAGACGCTGCTGGGTTCTCTTTACCACGAAGGCAATCGCATTCCGAAAGATTATAGCGAAGCGTTCAAGTGGTACAAACTTGCGGCAGAACAAGGTCATGCACATGCACAGTACACACTGGCAACTTTATATCATGACGGTCTGGGTACAAAGACTGACTTTATCCAGTGTGCAGCGTGGGTAGATGTGGCAATTGCAAACGGCTTTGATGATGAGTTCAATACCAAAGCCGCCTGTCGCAACCAGCTTGATGAGCTATCAAACCGCACGGCAACGCATCTTGCAGATGTCTGGAAACAGAACTATTTGTCTCCCGGTATTTAATTTAACCTTCCCATTTAGTCTGCTTAACAGGCCCGCTTAATTGACCCGCTCAATTGGCATGACGATCCAAGGCGGCAAAAACATATTTTGCGGTGTCCTGAGGGTACTCCTGCATAAAACAATGCCCACCGGGTACCACAGAAAAATCAATTAACTGATTGAGCTTGCTTGCGTACTTAACCGCTCGCAGCGAAAACGGATAAGTGTTCTGCCCCATAACCATACTCACTGGTACTTGCAGTTTTTTAACTGAGAGCCAGAGCTTTTCAGGCAGTGTGCCGAACCACTTCGCCTCAAGCTCTGGCTTGCAACACAATCGAACCTCCGCCCCTGACTCAATTAAAGCGTGTTGCACATAGCTGTGAAGCGACTCATCCGTCCAGCGCTTAAAGATCTTGCGCTCATGAAAATACTCGAATGCCTGCTGCTTGCTCTGCCAACTGTTGCGCCGTCTCAGGGTTGGCTTTACGAATGGATGAAAAACCGACGTCAAGCCAATTTTTTCTGCAATACGCATAAAAGTTAACATTGCTGGTGGAAACATAATTGGATCAAGCATCACCATTGATTTGAATAACCCCGGATGCCGTGCCTGCGCGAGCATTGACAACATGCCACCCAAACTATGGGCAACTGCATACAGATCGCGGCCGGCAATAAAACTTTGGGATAACGTGATGCCCTGATACAAATGTTCTGCTGTTTGATTCCAGCCGACAAAATCATATTCGGGTGACCGACCATGACCCGGAATATCGAGCAACAGCAAATCGTATTTTTGCGCCAGCAACTCGTGCAGGGGTTGATAAGTACGACCACAAAAACCATTGCCATGAGTAAAAAATAATACTGCGTTATGACCTTGTCCGGTACACCAGCCGGTCAAACACGGACCCTCTTCTTCAGCGCCTGCCGAACCATTTTCCAGCGTAATTTCTAGCGGGTGAAACTCGACCACTGAATACCACTCGTAACGTTATAAAAATCGGCTAAAAAAGAGGAATGCCGACAGCTTAGCTGACCAGCTTATTCATTACTCGGGCAGCGGCTATAAATCCAAAGCTTGCAGTCACACTGACCAGTGATCCGTAGCCGGAATCACAATCGAGTGTGGCACCTGCTAAACCTGGTTTTTGATAACTCACCTCACCCTCACCGGACGGGTAGCGTGCCTGCTCGGTGGAAAATACACACTCAACCCTGAATCGCTTGCGTATCTTAAAACCATGTTTCGATCGCAGCCGTTGACGTACTTTGGCGGCCAGTGCGTCATTCCAGGTTTTGCTGAGATCAGCGATAGCTATTTTACCAGGATCTGTACGCCCACCCGCACCACCAATTGTGATCACTTGAATTTTGTTGCGCTTACAGTAGTTAATGAGCGCCGCCTTAAATAATATTGAATCCATTGCATCAATTACAAAGTCGAACCGCTTATCGATGTATTTTTCAATATTCTTAACCACCAACATATCATCGACCGCATGACAAACGCATTCAGAGTTTATCAACGCTATTCTTTTCTGCATGACCTCAACTTTAGGCTGATCAACCGTCGTCATGTCTGCATGAACCTGTCTGTTGATATTGGTAGTCGAGATGTCATCCGGGTCAATCAGGGTCAACTCACCAACACCACTGCGAGCTAACGCCTCCGCCACCCAGGAACCAACTCCACCTATACCCACCACACATACGTGAGCTTCTTTAAGACGTTCAAAGCCTGCCGCACCATACACTCTCCCCACAGCAGAAAATGCAGAATCATTTTGTTGCATTGACGTGGTACCGATCTAGCACACGGGAACAGTTCTACTGCGTACCATAAATCCGATCACCTGCATCTCCGAGCCCGGGCACAATATAACTATGATCGTCGAGGTAGTCATCGATGGCGGCCGTGTAGACAGGCACATCAGGGTGTGCCTCGTGAAACGCCTCAATGCCTTCGGGTGCTGCGAGTAAACAGACAAACCGAAGGTTCGCAGCGCCTCCCTGCTTTAACCGGCTAATAGCCGCAATGGAAGAGTTAGCGGTCGCCAACATGGGATCCACCACTATCACGAGTCGTTGATCAAGCTCGGAAGGCATCTTGTAGTAATACTCAACCGCCTGCAGAGTTTCAGGATCCCGGAACAAACCGATATGCCCTACTCGTGCAGAGGGAATCAGATCGAGAATGCCTTCAAGCAGGCCATTGCCAGCCCGAAGAATTGAAACCAGACAAAGCTTTTTGCCAGACAACACCGGTGCTTTGGTTTTAATTAGCGGAGTTTCAATTTCAATTTCCTCAAGCGGCAGGTCACGTGTTACCTCATACGCCAGCAGATGGCTGATCTCGCGCAACAGCGTTCTGAAAGTAGAAGACGATGCCTCGGAGCGGCGCATCATTGTTAGTTTGTGCTGAATCAGCGGATGATCCACAACAGTGGCTTTGGAAGCAGACATAACAGTGATTCCCTGAGGCAGTATCTTCGAAGAGGAAGTATCACGGATTCTACCTTGTCACAGCGAAAATGTGACAGCAAAAATCCGAACCCATTTAAAACAGACGTGCAAAGCTCAGAGTCTGTTTTGTTTTACAGGAAGATTAAACGGCTAAATAAAGTACGATCCGCGCGCCGCAGTGAGCTTGTAAAAAAAGAATCTAGTAACTTAAGCGTTCAAGTTGGTTATCGTAAAATATCGGTCGATCAACTACCACACCGCTCATAGTGCCGGATTGAAATGTCACGAGTGCCGTACCAATTACTACAGCTGCAGCAACACCGGCAATGGCTATTTTTATAACGCTATATGGTCTTTCTCCGCGCGTCTTGCCATTGCGACCGTTCACGACGAAGCGATAGGTCTTGCCTTTAAACGTGAATGCTGCAGTCCAGAGCGGCAACAACAAATGTTTAAATGTTGTGCGCGAATGGTTGGTATGCAAGCGATGAATGCGCTGCTGATCACCACCTATTGCACTCTTGACGTCACGTCTAACCGCCTGTTTCATTACCAGCTCTGCGTGCCTGAAACCTTCATCCAGCGCCACCTGATAGACCTCACTCTGAAAGCCACTCAAATACTCTTCGGTATAGGGCACCAGATTTTCAAGATCCCATGGCTCAAGCCAGTCGGTAATTTTGCGCGGTAGTGTTCGGGTAGCACCAATCAGCAAGTCATCGAAGTGGCGTTGTGTTTTACCCTGAACGGAAGTCCATCGAACCTTAGGCACCATGCGTGAGCGCCGGACACGGCGACCATTCTCAATTACGGTAACATTGCGGCGAACATAATAAACATCACCACGCTGACCAGCATATGACGTCGTTGTGTCACTGTCATAGGTCCAGTAAGGTATATATACGCCTTTCAGGCTCTTACTTTCACGCGCATGGTCTTTCAGTTTCGACGGCGCGAACCAACGACCGCGAATCCACTTTGTATAGGCGTTAAACGCTTCGTCACGGGTAATTGCAAATGGTAAAAGAGCCTGCGGTGAAAACTCCTGAATCTCACCGGTACTGGTAATAACACTCGTACCACAGAACGGACAATCACCAGCGTGCACGCTTTCTTCCAGATCAAACTGAGCCGCGCAGTTGGGGCATTTTAAAACGGTTTCAGTCTTGCCAAGCTTGCGGGTTTCGTCAAGGCGCTCGAGGCCTCTGGGCAGTGAGATCTCTTCAATATCAACATCCGGAATGTCGATCTCGTGATGCCGACCACAATAGGTACACCGAAGATCATCAGTGCCAATTTCGTAGGCGAGCTTACCCCCGCAATGGTTACAGGGAAAACGAGTTTCAGTTTTCGCAACCGGCGCATCACTCGAGCCAACAGGCGCGCCAGGCGCCTGTTGGTAAGATAAATAATCTTCGAAAGGGTTGCTCAAACCTTAGACTTTCATCCGCGCTGCAACTTGAAGTTAAGCTGAAACTAACTGCGAGGCAGCGGAGGCGGCGTACGGAACAACTGACCTAACTCGGCAACCTCGCTTGCCTCCTGCCAGTCGGGCATACCGTTCGCCCAAACTAACGTAGACTTTGTTATAACACCGTTACCCAGCTGCTGCTGTAATCCCTCAATGCTGTACGGACCAGTGGCTTCACCGTCCACCGCAATATGATAACGGGCACCACCAGGCAGTGGCGGTGGCAGCGATCGTCCGGAAGCCGCAGCGGGCTCAAGCGCCGGTGCGCTTTCCTGAGGCAGCCTTTGCTGCCCCATGTTATTTGCCATCTGTTGTCCCATTGCAAGTCCTGCTCCCATGCCAATACCAGCACCTGCGGCACCTCCGGAACTGCTTGCACCGGCTTCAAGGGCGACGCCCGTCTGGTATGTCATATAACGGTCAAGATTTCCAACCATGCCAGCGCTGGTGCGCTTATCGAGAGCTTCTTCAACCGATGGTGGCACTGAGATGTTTTCAACCAAAAGCTTGGTTAGCTCCAGACCGTACTCACCGAACTCGGGCCCGATTCTCTTACCAATAACATCGCCCAGCTGTTCATAATTTGCCGCCATATCCAATACCGGTATTCCGGCGGCACCAACGGCTGAAGAAAAGCGCGAGGTAATCAGGTTGCGCAACTGGTTACTAATTTCTTCAATTTGAAAATTGCCATCAGTACCGACAACCTCACGAATAAATTTCAACGGATCAGTAACCCTGACTCCGTAGGTACCAAAAGCACGTACACGCGCTGCACCGAACTCGGCATCACGCAACATCAACGGGTTTTTAGTACCCCACTTCAGATCTACAAAGCGCTTGGTGTTAACGAAATAGACTTCTGCCTTGAACGGGCTGCTGAAACCGTGATCCCAGTTTAGAACAGTTGAAAGCACCGGCAGGTTGCGGGTTTCAAGTTCATACATACCAGGGCTGAGTACATCGGCAACTTCACCTTCATTAACAAATACTGCGGCCTGGCCTTCACGAACAGTTAGCTTAGCGCCATACTTGATTTCATTGCCGTAGCGTTCAAAGCGATAAACCATTGTGTCATTGGTGTCATCAGTCCACTCAATGATGTCTATAAATTCGCCAAAAAGTTTGTCAAACAAACCCATTACTTATGCTCCTGTGGATGTTGCGCGTGCTCGCGAACTCGCAGATACGAGTTTGCCTTTCAGTTCGCTTTCAAGTTGTTGCAGCGTGCGTTCGGCCTCTTTTCGTTTCAATTTACCTTCATCTGCAATTTTCAAACTCTCTTCGATAGTTGCGATCAGGTTTTCGTTAGCACGTTTAACGGCATCGATGTCAAAAACACCACGCTCCATTTGCTCGCGAACTTCGCGGTTGGCGGTACGCAGCGTCTCGGCATTTTTTTCAAGCAAATCATTGGTAAGATCGGTAGCCGACTTAACGCTTTTGGCGGCCTCCTGTGAACGAAATACGGTCACCGACTGAGCAAGCTGCTGACGCCACAGCGGAACGGTATTAACCAGCGTTGAACTAATCTTCGACACCAGGCCTTTATCGTTTTCCTGCACCATGCGAATGCTTGGCAGACTTTGCATTGCCACCTGACGGGTAAGCATTAAATCGTGAATGCGGCGTTCGAGATCATCGCGAGCGGTGCGCATGTCACGCAGCTCCTGTGCCTTGAGTACATCATCTGTACTTTGTGCCGCTTCAGCGAGCGCCGGCAGATCAACGGTATCGAGTTGTTTGAGCTTTTCTTCACCCGCTGCAATATAGAGTTCCAGCGCATGATAGTAATCAAGGTTCGCATCATAGAGTCGATCAAGGCTCGCAATGTCTGTAAGCAGTTTGGTTTTATGATCTTCAAGATTATCGGTAATTACGTCGATCTGTCTGCGCACCCCTTCGTACTTCTGTACAAACTGCACTGCGGGAGAAGCTCGTCTGAACAAGCGTGCAAAGAAGCCTTGCTTTTTGGTTGGATCCATTCCCGCCACATCAAAACCACGCAGCACAGTGACCATGTCGTTTAGATCTTGTCCGGCAGGACCCACATCTTTGTTGCGCACTCCTTCGAGCATATTGTCACTGATTGTGGTGAGCTGCTCCTGGGCACTGCTGCCGTAGAACAAAATGCTGTTGGAATCACCAATGTCGATATCGTTCATCAACTCGGTGATTCTGCCGCGATCTGTTTGATCAGCGGTTTCCATAGTGACCATTTCATACTTGAGATCAGGAGACAGCATGGCTTCAAGTTTGGCCACGTCTTCCTTTAACGACTCGTCGGTGGTTGTTGTAATACTTCTATTCTGTTCGTCAGACATTGCTTTGTTCTTCCCCTTGATTTAGTACCGGGCCTTGATTTAGCACCGACCCTTGATTCAGCGACAATGGTTCCGATACTGAACATACGAACCTGCGCTGCAAATTCACTGCTTATACACCTTCTTTCTCAAGCTGCATCTGTAGTACTTCTATTTGTACATCGAGCTCAGTCAGGTTATTTTCCAGTAACTTGCCTTTTTGCTCTTCAATCACTGTTTCGATGGTTTCAAGAACGTTGCGAAAGTTATTTTCCAACTCGCCGTTGTCACCGTACTTGTGAGTATTTGCGTAGCCCTCTGTAACTCGCTGCGCACCATCGAGATAGGTTCTTAAAAACTTTCTCGCACGCCTCAGATCACGCGGATCATCTTCTACGATGTCGGTGATTTCGCGCACACCAACAACGATGTTTTTTAACCTGTCTTTCATTTCCACGTTGTGGATTCGATCACGGGCTGCCTCAATGGCGAGAATTTTCTGATCTGCTTCATCGAGAATTTCCAGCACCTCTTCGGACGTTACACCAACCGCTGACATGTCCGGCGCATTACGCGATGGATCTGCGCCATAGGTAAAAATTGACCCAATGGATGATGCGATGCCAAGCAGCAGACTGCTGAATAGCGTTATTTTTGCCCCTAGCAAAGCACCAATAAAAATTGCAATGCCCAGTATACCTGCGCCTATCGCTTTATAAGGTACAGTGCTGCTACGGCGGACAATTTTGCGACGCCTGGCTTCCCGCTCTATGCCAACACCTTTGCGCACTAGCGTTGCGGCAAGCATGCACAGCGCAAAACACACCGCAAAACCAAACGCACTACTACTGTTGCCACCGAGCATCCGCCACAACGCGAGAAACAGCATCGGCATAGGCAGCAGATACAACAGGAAGCCACTTGCCATCGGTGCACGTGTTGCATTATCAGGATTGTATTTTTTTGCGCCACCGCGCTTTAGCTCGGTCACTTAACCACCTTTACATCGGATCCGGAATTCATAACCCGCTCTACAGACGGCCCGAGCGCGCCAACGCAGGACACACCACCGATCGAGCAAACGAGCATTACCACGCCGATCATTTTTTTCAATTTTTCAGGCATTCAATTGATCCACTTCAAACCTGTAGATAGGTGCGGTCACTATCCGGGTATTCAAGTCACACTTGAGGCCGGAAGATAAGGCCGAATGTTGGGGTCCAGATTATCTATGGGATAGTATGAAGTAACGATATGACTTGCAAACCGGCAAACAGCATTTTATCAGGTTTCCGGAGCCACTTTCGGCCGCATTAAAAAGCAGGTTTCAGTGAGTGTCTCCAGACCACGATGACTGAGATTACCGACCTGATCAGGACCACTGGCCGATTCCAGCGTTTGCACATCATAGGCACTGGTGTAATGGTCAAGCACTTCGTTATCCGATACTGAAAACGGCGGTCCTTTCATTTTCCCCTGATCGTAAGTTATTGTAATAGCGAATATTTCCGAGCCACCAGGCAAAATTCGCTGCAAATGCGCCGCATAGGCAGCACGCATATCCGGCGGTAGCGCGATCAGAGCAGCGCGGTCATAAACACGACTGACCCTGCCGATCTGAGCAGACTGCAGCTTGCAAAAGTCACCGGCGTAAAGCGTCCACCCGGGGGCGCGAAAAACTGTCAAATCCCCATCGCGTTCGCAGACCGCATCTATTGACTGTTGTTTACAAAAATCCTGCAGCGCCGTAACGCTCAGATCAATCCCGATCACATGATGGCCATAATCGCGCAGCCACTGCATATCGAGCGTTCTGCCACACAATGGCACAAACACCGCCTCACCCGGAAGCGCTCCGCTGTCTGCCCAGTGTTTAACAAGGTAGGGATTAATATTTTTCTGCTGCCATCCGGGCTCATCAGTTTTTGCCCAGGCCTGATGCCAGAAGTCGGGTTGCATAAAGATTGTCCTTTTCCGGCCGATAACACTGGCGTCTGGAAATGCGCGGTTAATTTTCTGCTAGATTACAACGTGAAACGGCCGGTATTGTTAGCGCTCCAATCTACCAGATTGGCTGGCGCTGTAACACAGAATACAGGCCGCAATTCAGCGCAACTGTAATTATCACGATCATTTTCCACGATCATTTAATCTATAAGATGCGTGAGTAACGCACCTAACTCGAACACAAAGGCGGAAGTAAATGTCTAAATCAATACTCGTCACAGGTGGTGCCGGCTACATAGGCAGCCACACAGTGAAACAGCTCGGCCAACAAGGTGAAAAGATTGTTGTGCTTGACGATCTATCTACCGGATTCGCGGAAAGCGTACTGTTTGGCGAGCTGGTAGTAGGAAAAACCGGTGATATGGAACTGGTAGATCGAGTCATGAAAGAGCATGACATTGATACTGTTATGCACTTTGCGGCACACACCATCGTACCGGAATCCGTTGAAAACCCGCTTAAGTATTACAACAACAATACTGCAAGCACACGCAACCTGCTTGAGTGCTGTCAGGGCAATAACGTTAAAAACTTTATCTTCTCGTCAACTGCCGCTACCTATGGCATTGGCGACGGCAACCCATGCACAGAAGAAACACCGACCGCACCAATTAATCCCTACGGCATGTCAAAGCTAATGTCTGAGTACATGCTGGAGGACCTTGGAAAAGCATGTGACATGAAACACGTCATACTGCGTTACTTCAATGTAGCCGGCTGCGATCCGGACGGCGAGATCGGACAGTCCACTGTTGGTGCGACATTACTGGTTAAAGTTGCCGCCGAAGTCGCAGTGGGAAAACGACCGGAAATTTATGTGTACGGTACCGATTACCCAACCCAAGACGGCACCGGTGTGCGTGACTACATACATGTAGCAGACCTTGCATCAGCACATATACATTCCCTGGACTATCTGCGCAAAGGGGGCGAATCTACACGCCTTAATTGTGGTTACGGCCATGGGTATAGTGTTCGCGATGTACTTAATACGGTACAAAAGGTACATGGCGAAGATATTAAAATTGTCGAGCATCCCCGACGCGCGGGCGATCCGCCTGAGCTAATTGCCAACGTTGACAAGATCCACCGCACACTCGACTGGACACCAAAGCACGACAACCTGGAAACGATTGTAGAGACTGCGATCAACTGGGAAAAACATCTTCTGAAAAAGAAAAAGGCAGCTTAAATCAGGCAGCTTTTGTCTTATTCCCGGGCAGTACTATAAAGGCCCGTGTTGTAAAGAGCAGTGCCGTCCAGGGACAATAAGCAAAAGGCAAATACAAAAATACCGCGCAATGCGCGGTATTTTTTTCTGCTGTTTTTGCTCTGCAACAGTCTTCCGAAGGGTAGCTGTGGACTTACAAAGCAAGATCCAGCATTAGATCTTCGGTGTGGTTTCTTCGCTGCACAATGCTGTTGGCAATCATTTGGTAGTGCGCCAGTTGATCGGCCTCAGGTAAACCCTGTACATCAGTAGATTTTACTTTTAGTGCAACAATGTCAGTCATTACTTCAATATCGCTGTCGCATTTGTTGCCATGCAGAAAGCCCGATTCACCGAAGCAGTCTCCCGGACCAATTACCGCACTCAAACCGTTATATCCTGCAATGCTCGCAACACCTTCAATGATTACATAGAGGTGGTTGTCTATTGTGCTTTTGCGCAACGCTGTTGTGCCGGCACTGAAGCGCACAACTTTGCTTACCGACGCAAAGCAGGCAACCTTGCGTTCGCTGAACTTCGAAAAGTATTTAAGCTGAGAAATAACCGGCACCCAGCCCGCCATTTCAGCAGAAACCATATCTGGTGGCGCTATTTTATCCAGCACATCTTCAAGCGCTTCAGACATTTCTGCTCCACTCGAATAACGCTTATCAGGATTCTTTGCCAGAGTTCTTGTCACTATCTGTTCAAGATCTTTTGGCAAGTCAGAACGCACAGAGGTAAGCCTTGGGGCAGGATCATTCAAAATTGATTTAAACAACTCTTTTACATCACGTGCCTTGAAGACCTGCTGGCCAGTCAGCATTTCAAACAGGACTGTGCCAAGGGAGTATATGTCGCTGCGAGGGCCTAGCTCCGACCCGCTAACCTGTTCTGGCGATACATAATTAGGCGTACCCAGTGCCGGGCGGCCTGTACCGGCTGCTTCATCGGCGGTGGTACTGATCGCAATACCAAAGTCGAGCAACTTCACAGAACCATCATTAGCTATCATGATGTTGGCAGGCTTGATATCGCGATGAACAATACCCTTTCGATGTGAAAAATCGATCGCTTTGCACACTTCTGCAATGACACTGACCACACGGTGCGGTGAAAGCTGCTCTTCGCCACGGCCATATTGCTTCAGCGATACACCTTCAACGTATTCCATCACGAGGTAATTAAGTGGTCCGTCAATACCAGCGTCGTAGACCGTAACAATGTTCTGATGCGACAGCCGACCTGCCGATAAAGTCTCGGTGATGAAGGCCTTTTGAGCACCCGGCATCTTGCCCGACTGCTGATCCAGTGTTCCAACCTGCGAAATCTTGATCGCCACATCTCTGGACAGAATTGCATCGTAGGCTCGATACACGATACCGCATGTGCCGCTGCCTATACGCTCCAGCAATTGGTATTTACCTACCTTCGCAGGTACGTCGAAATCAACCTTTGCAGCACTTTCAGGTGCCTGGGAAGTAATTTGCGCCATCAATATTCTTCTTTCGTTCTTCTTTCTCTATACAAGCATAGACAATATTTGACCATCTACAGGCTCAAATGACCCCTTTGACATCTAAAGAGGTCCTGCCGTACGGGGCAAAACCGATAGATTCACACTCACCAATCGCGGTGCGGTCGCGATTGAATCAATTATTGTGCCACCCATGTGACCAAATCGCTCTGCAGGACTATGCCTTTCGCTCGATCGAGCCTGCAGCAAAGAGATGTTAATAGATGACAGCTCTGCACCCTGAGATAGCGATTTCGATGGAGAAATGCTTTCTACCAGCATAAGGGTTAACAACACAAGCGCCACAGCCAGACTGATACCGGTAGCAAATCCCACATTCACCGCGTGCTTTAATATAAACGCCAGCACCGCGACCGACCACAAATCGAGCAGGATAATAAGGAACACCGACAAACCGTATTGAGACTGATTGGCCGATGCATGAAAGGACGGAAATACAGGCAGTGCAAAAGCATAAATAATGGCACCGCTACCACACACCGCAGCAAACGTTTGAACAAACCGGTTCTGTAATTTAAAAAACAACAGCAGCGCGTAAATCAGTACCCCGGGCACCAGCAATTCGACCAATACTCGAAAGATCGAATAGTATTCCCCACCCACAATAAAATATCGCAACACCCCGACCAGCAACGACAAAATTATTGCGCTCGCCAATACCTTGTCTGTTGCCGGCAACTCCTGCGGCGGAATTTTGAACGATGCTACTCGAAAAAACAGCAAGACATTATTGTAGAGACTGTGCATTTGCTTTTCCGATAGTAACTATGCAGCACACCGATGATGATCTGAGCAACAGTTTGCATCAGCGAACTATTTCGAGCGAGTACAAGGCGGCAACGGTGTTACCATGGCAATCTGCTTTTTCCACAACCGCTGAATCGCCATTGCGTAAGCCGACGCGTTAAATGACTGAAGATAAAATTGTATACGCAGCCGGTGGTAAAACTCCGCTGCACACCCGATTTCGCGGGTTTCTGCCAGTCGTGGTTGATGTGGAGACAGGCGGTTTTAATTGCCAGACAGACGCCCTGCTTGAAGTGGCGGCAATCATCATCGCTCAGGATGATCAGGGCAACCTCTACCCTGAGCCGGTCATTAGCACCCATGTCATTCCGTTTGATGGTGCGAACATGGATCCGAAGTCAATGGAGATAAATGGTATAGACCCCTACCACCCGCTCCGAGCTGCACGCAAGGAACAGGACGCTCTCGGCCATATCTTCACACCTATTCGAAAGGCGGTAAAGGAAGCTGGTTGTAACCGCGCGATACTGGTGGGTCATAATGCTTTTTTTGATTTGAGTTTTATCAACGCATGCGTCGAGCGCAACGGTATAAAGCGCAACCCGTTTCATCCGTTCAGCAACTTTGACACAGTCTCCCTTTGCGGGATGGCCTATGGACAGACTGTTCTGGCCAGGGCGGCACAAACTGCAGATATGGGCTGGAGCACTGCCGATGCCCACTCGGCGGTTTATGACACCGAAATGACAGCGCGACTATTTTGCGCTGTCATTAACAAGTGGGAAGCGCTAAACCGTCAGGAAACTACTCCTTAGCTGACGCCTCAACCATGCGGTTCAGCTCGCCACTCTCATTGAGCTCCATGACGATGTCGCATCCTCCAACCAGCTCACCATCAACATAGAGCTGTGGGAAAGTCGGCCAGTCTGAATAAGCCGGCAGTGCTTCCCGGATTTCGGAATCGAGAATAACGTTCACATAGGCGAACTCACGACCGATGTCTTTCAGCGCCTGGGAAGTTCTGCTGGAAAAACCGCACATCGGCATCTGGGGTGTACCTTTCATAAACAGCACAACCGGGTTTGATTCGATGTGGTTTTTTATTCTCTCGTTCACGTCCATCAGGTCTTCTCTCTGGTTTTAATAATCGCATCACCGACGTCGATCACTTAGTACACTAAATAATCGTGCGCCTATCATCGCACAAGCATGGGGTAACTTTTCATCCGATTCAAGATTCAGCCAGCGTAATTCTGCAGGTAATCACAGTTCGTCACCGGATCCTGCGTTGGCAGGTTCGGTTTGATTTATACCCTGTTCTTCCATAGTCTAGAGCAAAAGATTGCAGTAAAACGCACATCCAGCAACCAAATACCGATTTAACGATTGCATTTCTTACGACTGTTTTTCTCAGAATTGCATTTCTCAGGAGCTGACACCGGGGACCAACCGGTCATCGCCAAACCACCCTCTCAATAATTACCCGCACACATTTCATCAGGAAAATTGATGTCCACCGTCAAACCAACCTCAGCGCTAATTCCAGCCTATGCACGATTGCCCATATCGTTTGATCGTGGCGACGGGATGCGCCTGTGGGACCAATCGGGCAATGAGTACATAGATGCGCTGGGTGGTATTGCGGTATGCGCCCTGGGACACAGCCACCCTGCAATTACTGATGCGATTACGGAACAGGCAAAGACACTACTGCATACATCGAATTTATTTTCGATTACCCATCAGGAAAACCTTGCCAGTAAACTTTGCGAGTTAACCGGAATGGATGCTGTTTTTTTTGCAAACTCCGGCGCTGAGGCGAACGAGGCAGCAATAAAGTTATCCCGCTTACATGCACGCAGAAAAAATATCGAACAGCCGGTTGTTATCACTTTTACCGGCAGTTTTCATGGTCGCACGATGGCAACACTGGCAGCGACCGGTAACGAGAAGGTACACAATGGCTTTTCACCGCTGGTCAGTGAATTTCTTCACTTACCCTACAACGATATTGCAGCAATTGAGAACGTCACCAACAACAAAAATATTGTTGCAGTAATGGTCGAGCCGATACTCGGCGAGGGCGGCGTTGTAGTTCCCGATGCAGGCTACCTGCAGGCTATCAGGGCAATCTGTGATCAGCAAAACTGGTTAATGATCTGCGATGAAATACAAACCGGTGTGGGCAGAACAGGACACTGGTATGCGAGTACAGGTGAAAACATAATGCCTGATGTACTTACCAGTGCAAAAGCCCTGGGCAACGGCATACCCATTGGTGCATGTATGACACAGGGAGAGGCTGCAACACTGATCCAGCCCGGTCACCATGGCTCTACATTTGGCGGTAATCCTTTTGCAACCCGCGTAGCCCTTGCAGTGCTTGAAACGATGGAGCGGGAAAACACACCGGCAAATGCAAAGACCACCGGTGATATTCTAAAAGCTAAACTAAGCAATGCATTGCACAACCGGCCAGAGATAAAAGAAGTTAGAGGCCGCGGCATGATGATCGGCATAGAGCTCGAAACCGATTGCACCGGACTGGTCGATACGGGTCTTGAAAATCGCGTGGTATTCAATGTGGCAGCCGGCAATACCGTACGCTTGCTGCCGCCATGCAATCTTAATGAAACGGAAACCGGTGAAATAGCCAGGCGCGTAGCGGACTCTATTGTACAGCACTGCGAAACCAGGAAGCCGGTTACCAATACATGAGTAAGCCAAGACACTTCATCGCAGAAGACGATCTATCTCGTGACGAGTTTTTCACCCTGATAAAAAATGCTATTGCACTGAAGGCATCATGGAAGCGCGGCGAAATTCGTGACACGCTGCAAAACCGCACCCTGGCTATGATTTTTGAGAAAGCCTCCACCCGCACCCGTACCTCTTTTGAGGCAGGCATGGTACAACTCGGCGGCCACGCTATTAATCTGTCGCCGACAGATTCGCAACATGGACGCGGTGAACCGATAGAAGACACCTCACGAGTTCTGTCAGAGATGGTGGATGTCGCGATGCTGCGTACCCACAGCCACAATACTATTGAGCAATTTGCCACGGTCTCATCTATACCGGTAATCAATGGATTGTCTGACCAATTTCATCCGTGCCAGTTGCTGGCAGACATGCAGACCTTTTACGAGGTACGCGGCAGTATTGAGGGCGCTACCATTACCTGGCTCGGCGCTGGCAACAACAACATGTGTCACTCCTTTATCAACACCGCGAAGCTGTTGGGCTTCACACTGAATATCGCTTGCCCCGCAGATCTTGCCCCGGATGATAATTTGCTGCAAAAGTGTGCCGACCACGTATGTTTGATTGATGACATCCAGGCAGCTTGCGAGCGTACAGATGCTATCGTGACAGACGTCTGGGCCAGCATGGGACAGGAAGGCGACACTGCAAAACTGACAAAACTACTCAGTCCATACCAGGTAGACGACAAACTGATGCAAGTCGCATCCAAAGACGCGATCTTCATGCATTGCCTGCCTGCGCACCGTGGTGAGGAAGTTACTGCGTCTGTGATTGATGGCCCGCAAAGCGTCGTCTGGCAGGAAGCAGGCAACCGATTGCACGCCCAAAAAGCGTTGCTTGAGATGTTGGTCACGTAAGCCGCCAACTGTCCGGCTGATCATCCGGCAACAAAGTCGATTCTTGCCCATCCCGATCTGGTCAGCGTGGAAAGGTTTTTGCAAAGCTCGCTATTAAAAACAATATTGGCGAGCAAAATAATGACTTTACCTTCTGTGAGGAAGGCTTTCCTTATTCACTTCGGAATAAGCCTGATCATCTTTATTGTCCTGGCTGCAATGATGAGAATCATCTGGTACCCGGGAGACCTGTTCTTTATGGATGGTGGCTGGCAGGGCTTGCAACTCATCGCCCCAATCGACCTGATTCTGGGGCCGGCTCTGACCCTTTGCTTCTACCGACCCTGGAAGAAAAAAATAAAATTTGATATGGCAGCGATCGCCACAGTGCAGATCGCGGCTTTAAGTTACGGCGTTTATGTCGCTTACCAGCAGCGCCCTGCAGCTATTGTATTTGCCGAAAATCGCTTTGAAACGCTATCTTTGTCCGAGTACAAAGCTTCTGCAGCCGAACTCGTGGAACAAGGAATACAACCGAAATCACTTAGCGACATTTCTAACAGAATGCCGGTTCTCGTCCACGCCAAAGCTTTTACCGGTGTCGAGTACGGAGATTACCTCGCAGACATTCTTAATGGTTTGCCGGAATTGCGCGAGCGCAGTGATCGCTACGAGCCAATAATTGACGCCAGACAGGTAATTTCCAAATACCGGCTCGACCATCAGGACGCTGGCACAACCATTGCCGCATCAGACGATGGCGCGCAGACCGTTGAAATTTCTGCCAGCAGTATGCCGGACAAACATATGGACGACGAAACCAAGACAGTATCCGCTGAGATTTATACTCTCAAAGCACGTTATCTGGACGGCACAATCGAGTTCGACCCGGTGAGCTTTGAATGGGCAAAAATTATCCGCGATTCAAAACCCGAAACTAATTAGATCAGCATGCAAAGCAAGGATGGAAAGACCGAGACGATATTGACGCTAAATGTTAAACTCGTCACCTTCTTCCTTTGTTTACTATGTCGATCAGTTGATAACAACAACCCCCTGAGGCAGCGGCAAACGGAAGCTTTTACGTGCCTATCAAAGCTAACTGGATGCACTGGCGCTCGCTGCTGCTTTTGATTATATGAATTTTTTATTTCTCATCGCCGCGGCGACAATGATTAGTCTTGCCGTCATACCAATCATGGTGAGGCTCGCACCACGGCTCGGCATGATGGACATTCCGGATGAAGACCGGAAGGTACATGCCACACCTACTCCGCGCGTTGGTGGATGGGGCATCATCATTGGCGCACTGATTCCCGTCGTCACGCTCGCCAATCTGGACAAGACTGCCTTGTGTTACCTGTTTGGCTGCATTGTGTTGCTGTTTTTTGGTGCCATGGACGACAAGCGGGAGATGGGCCATTACACAAAATTTATCGGTCAGATCATAGCGGTTATCCCGATGATCTTTCTTGCCGATGTACATGTTACAGAACTACCTTTTTTAAGCTTCGAATTCCCTACCTGGTTCCTGCAGGCATTCACGATGGTTGCAATGATCGGGGTAATCAACGCAATCAACCACTCTGATGGTCTGGATGGCCTGGCCGGTGGGGAGACATTGATTTCACTGGGTGCAATAGCACTGATTGCGTATCTAACTCCCGGCGACAACCTGACCATCATAATTGCGCTCGCTTCCATTGGAGGTCTGGTTGGCTTTCTGCGCTACAACACCCATCCCGCGATTGTCTTTATGGGTGATGGCGGCAGCCAGTTCCTGGGTTTTACCCTCGGTTTCCTGGCGGTCATGCTGGTGGAGCAATCTGCCACAGAAATCAGCAAAACAGTTGTTCTGCTGTTACTCGGTTTGCCAGTCATCGACATTTTGACCGTATTGAAAAAACGCGCAATGTCGGGATCAAATATCTTTCGCGCTACTCGCAATCACATGCATCATCGCCTGCTGGAAGTTGGCTTTGAGCACAAAGAGTCAGTAGTGGTTATCTACAGCATTCACACATTGATGGTTTGCTGCGGCATCTGGCTGCAAACCTCCAGCGACTGGTTAATTACCGGCCTCTACATCATTATGTGTGCTGGCACTTACTATCTTTTGCACAATGCCGAGAACAAAGACTGGCGCCCTGGAGACACCAAGGCCATCAGTCTGCTCTCGAGCGGACTGAATGCGATAGAACAAAACCAGATACTCATGCACGGTTCGAGAAGATTTCTCGAAATAGCTATTCCCGGTTACCTGATAGCGCTCGCTATCTGGATAAATGAAATACCACGCGACTTCGGTATTGTGGCGGCAATCCTTGCCGTGTTACTCGCACTGCAAAATTTCAATGTTCATCCTTTTAAAATTAATGCTCGTCGCGGCATCATCTATATCACTGTGGTTTTTGCAATTTATCTGTCGACAATCGATCGAATCACATGGCAAAACGAATATGCAGTGATACTGGAAAGGCTTTTTTATACCTGCGTCTGTATTGCGATATTTCTGGCAATCAGATTTTCACCGGGAAGGCGAAAAGAGGAATTCAAAGTTACCTCGTTTGACTGGCTGCTATTATTTCTAATTGTCGGCGCTTTATTGTTTGCAAGAAACCCTATTTTGTTCGGCACTTTTAACGTCAATATCTTTATTGTCGTACTGGCGATTATCCTGTATGGATCTGAGTTGTTGCTGGTAGAGAGAAGGGAAAGAATAGATTTACTGGGCGGTGCCGCGCTGATAACGCTTATCATTATTGCAATACGCGGTTTTGATCTGGTGCAGTTTAATATCGGACTCGGTTAGGCCTGGACAGCACAAGTAAGCTTTAATTACTCGCCGTAGTTGTTGTAACTGACGCTGCGATGACATCAATACTAACTGACGCTGTCGCTGTACCGCCATTGCCATCTGATATTTCATAGTCAAAGCCTGCCGGGCCACTAAACGATGTTGCCGGAGCAAAACTCACTGCAGTACCTGTAGTATTTATTGTGGCTGTACCTGAAACTTCGTTACTTACACTGATAATTGTCAGACTATCACCATCCGGATCTGTGTCATTACCCAGCACATTAACGATTACCGCTGTGTCTTCATCTGTACTGCCGGTATCGTTAGATGCGACCGGAACACCATTCACCACCGGCGCTGGAGTCACTGTGATAACAACTGACGCTGTGTCTGTGCCGCCGT